>NZ_JAAGMG010000278.1 GCF_010548525.1 Streptomyces sp. SID14478 | reverse complement strand
GGTGCCGGGGGTCTGGACGCGGCCGCGTTCCGCGCGGGGGCCGGGGACTGGCTCGGGCCCGCGCTCGGGGGGACCTGGGACGGGGCGCGGTTCGCGCGGGAGATGGGCCCACCGGGGTGGCCCGGCACGGTCTCGTAGCGCGCAAGGCCGTTCGCCGCCGCGCGGTCGGGGGAACAATCGGCGTAAGCAGTCGGCCCCGGCCTAGGAGGGTCCCATGGCGGACCGCAGTGCGTTCCCCGGCAAGAAGACGGCGTCGCGCGACGCGGTGAGCCACCCCGTGTTCGCGCGGTACTACGCGCGCTTCAGCGAACGGGCCGAGCCGGTGATGGCGCCGGTGCGCGCCGAACTGCTCGGCGGGCTCGCGGGGCGGGTCATCGAGGTCGGCGCGGGCAACGGCCTGAACTTCGCGTACTACCCGGCCACCGTCTCCGAGGTCGTCGCCATCGAACCGGAGCGCAGGTTGCGGCAGTCGGCCGTCGAGGCGGCGCAGCGGGTGGAGGTACCGGTCGACGTCGTGCCCGGGGCGGCCGAGGCGCTGCCGGTCAAGAGCGAGGGGTTCGACGCGGCGGTGCTGTCCATCGTCCTGTGCAGCGTGCGCGACGTGGCCCGCGCACTCGCCGAGGTGCGCAGAGTGGTGCGGCCGGGCGGCGAGGTGCGGTTCTTCGAACACGTACGGGCGCCCAAGGGCGGTATGCGGGCGGTGCAGGGGGCGCTGGACCGGACCGTGTGGCCGCGCCTGTTCGGCGGGTGCCATGTCGGGCGGGACGCGCTCGGCACGCTGCGGGACGCCGGGTTCGAACTCGGCCCGTTCCGTGCGCTGTTGGTGCCCGAGCGCGGACCACGCCTGCCGACGTCCTTCTGCGTGCTGGGGACGGCGCGGCGGCCCCCGCTCCAGGAGGACTAGGGTCCGCGCGGGCCCTATCCCTCTCCGGCCCACTTCCGCAGCTCCTTCTCGATGTCCTGAAGGCTCGCGCCGCCGCCCTTGACGAGGCGGGCCAGTTCGCGGACCTGGTCCGGGGAGGTGACGATCTTGAGCCCACTGGAGACGAGGTAGGCGTAGGCGACCGCGGAGGCGAACATGGCGTTCGAGCGTTCCAACGCCGGTACGTGGATGAGGAGTTGGAGCAGCGACGCGGCGCGGGCGTGCACGCTGTCGTAGACCGGGACGTCAAATATCCGCGCGTCGTGCCGGGCGACGGCCGCGACGAGGGCGCCCCAGTCGGTGACCTGCGGGTCACCGGGGGTCCTCTGCTCGGCGATCATGAGCAGCCAGGCGAGGTCGATACCGGGCGGCGAGGGCTCCGGGGAGCTGCGCGGGTCGCTCAACGGGTCAGCGCCGGCCTTCGCGGTCCGGGCCGAACTCCTCGGCGAACACGGCCTCGTACTGCTTCATGAAGTCGGCAGCGGCGTCCACGAACGTGCGGCCGAGCTCACCGGCGTCCCGCCGCACCAGTTCCTCGATGTACCGGTTCACGCTCATGCCGCGGGCGAGCGCGCGCTCCCGGGCGGCGCGGGCGGTGCCCTCGTCCACGCGCACGTTCAACTGGGTCTTCGCCATGACCGCACGCTAGCGCCGATGCGCTAGCACCCGCAAGGTCCCCTCGTGCCCGCTATCCTCGAACCCGACCGTAGGCACAACTGACTTACGACGTAAGGGAGTTGAGGTGGGGGATGCTGATGTGGTCACGGATGTGGTCGCCGCGCGGGCCCGGGGCCTGACGAAGGCGTACGGCTCCGGGGAGACCCAGGTGCTCGCGCTCGACGCGGTGGACGTGGACATCGCGCGCGGCCGCTTCACGGCGGTGATGGGCCCCTCGGGCTCGGGCAAGTCCACGCTGATGCACTGCCTGGCCGGCCTCGACACGGTGTCGGCGGGGCAGGTGTGGCTGGGCGGCACGGAGATCACGGGCCTGCGGGAGCGGGAGCTGACGCGGCTGCGGCGCGACCGCATCGGCTTCATGTTCCAGTCCTTCAACCTCATCCCGACGCTGAACGCGGTGGAGAACATCACGCTGCCGATGGACATCGCGGGCAAGGACCCCGACCAGAAGTGGCTGGAGCAGGTCATCGACACGCTCGGGCTGCGGGACCGACTGCGGCACCGGCCCGCCCAGCTGTCGGGCGGACAGCAGCAACGGGTCGCGTGCGCACGGGCGTTGGCGGCACGGCCCGAACTGATCTTCGCGGACGAGCCGACCGGGAACCTGGACTCGCGCGCGGGTCTGGAAGTGCTCGGGTTCCTGCGCGAGGCGGTCGACAGTCTCGGCCAGACCGTGGTGATGGTGACCCACGACCCGGGCGCGGCCGCCCACGCCGACCTGGTGCTCTTCCTCGGTGACGGGCGGCTCGTCGACGAGATGCACGAACCGACCGCGGAGGCCGTCCTGGAGCGGATGAAGCGGTTCGACAGCGTCCGGGGCGGCGCCGCCGACCAGCACACCCCCGGGCAGTAGCGATGCTGAAGGCGACGCTGCGGAGCTTCTTCGCGCACAAGGGCCGTCTGCTGCTGTCCGCGCTCGCCGTGGTCCTGTCGGTGGCGTTCGTCGCGGGCAGTCTGATCTTCTCGGACACGGTGTCCCGCACCTTCGACCGGCTCTTCGCCTCGACCTCGGCGGACGTGCGGGTGAGCCCGAAGGAGGACGACCTCGGCGAGGCGGTGCCGTCCGGCGAGGTCCGCACCCTGCCCGCCTCGCTGGCGCGCCGGATCGAGGCGGCCGACGGCGTCGCCGCCACGCACCTCGATGCCCAGGCCGAGAACCTCACCGTCGTCGACCGCCACCACGACAACGTCGGGCCGACGACGGGCGCGCCCACCATCGCCACCAACTGGGAGCCCACGGACCGCAGTCCGGTCCGGCTGACCTCGGGCCACGCGCCGCGCGGCGGGGGCGAGGCGCTGCTCGACGCGGACACCGCCGACAAGAAGCACGTACGCATCGGGGACGCGCTCACCGTCATGGCCCGCCCCGGCTCGTTCGAGGTCCAGATCGTCGGCATCGCGACCTTCCGGACGACCAACCCGGGCGCCGCCCTCGTCTTCCTGGACACGGACACCGCGCAGCGCCGACTGCTCGGCGGTGCGGGCCGGGCGTCGAGCATCTCCGTCGACGCCGCCGCAGGAATGAGCGACGCACAGGTCAAACGGAACATCACCGCGCAGCTCGGCACCGCCTATGAGGTCAGGACCGCCGACGAGGACGCCAAGTCGGCCGCCGAGGACCTGGGCGGGTTCCTCGACGTCATCAAGTACGTGATGCTGGGCTTCGCCGGGATCGCCGTCCTGGTCGGCGTGTTCCTGATCGTCAACACGTTCTCGATGCTGATCGCCCAGCGGACCCGGGAGCTGGGACTGCTGCGGGCGCTCGGCGCCGACCGGCGGCAGGTGAGGCGCTCGGTGCTGACCGAGGCGGTGCTGCTCGGTCTCGTCAGCTCCGCCGTGGGCTTCGGGGTGGGCGTCGGGCTCGCCGCGGGGCTCATCAAGCTGATGGGCGTCTTCGGCATGAACCTCAAGTCCGCCGAGATGGTGGTGGGCCCGGGGACCCCCGTCGCCGCCTTCGCGGTCGGCGTGGGGGTCACGTTCGTAGCCGCGTACCTGCCGTCGCGGCGGGCGGCCCGCGTCTCCCCCATGGCGGCCCTCGCGGATGCCGAGATCGCCGGGGTGGGGCGGCCGTTGACGGTGCGCGCGATCGTGGGCGCGGTGGT
>NZ_JAAGMG010000235.1 GCF_010548525.1 Streptomyces sp. SID14478 | reverse complement strand
GACGACGACGGCGGCGCGGGGCAGCTCCAGGTCCCAGCCGAGGGCGGCGGCGCGGCGCGCGGACTCGGCGCGCTCACGCGGCGGGTGGGAGACCAGTTCGGTCAGCAGCAGGGTGCGGTACCGGCGTTCGCGTTCGGCGAGGACGCGTTCCTGCACGGCGAGCATTCCGGCGAGGCTCGCCACGTGTTCGAGTGCGGTGACGTGCTCCTCGTCGGTGACCGGGTCCGGCGGTCCCGGCCACAGCGCCACGTCGCCGCTGTCGCGATGCCCGGCGAGGATGGGCCGGGTCAGTCGTGGGGCGGTGTGCTCGGGCACGTCCCCGCAGGCCGCGACGACGGTCCTGTCGGGGCCGCGGACGGCGGCCGGGCAGCCCCTCTCGGCCGCGAGGAGGTGGACGAGTTCGCGGGAGGAGCCGCCGCCGAGGACCGCCTGCGAGAGTCTGTCGCGCAGCGCCTGGGAGCGTTCGAGGCTGAGCGCCTGCCGGTTGAGTACGGTGCCGATGACCTCCGAGAGGATGTCGTTGAGCATCACCTCGCCGGGCAACTCGACGATGGGGAAGCCCAGTTCGTCGGCCCGGCGGAGCATCGGCGCGGGCAGCCGCGGCAGGTAGGGGCCGACCTTGACGCCGAGGGCGGCCAGGCCCCGGCCGGCGAGTTCGGGGACGAGGCCGGTGAGCGCGTGTTTGTCGTCGCGGACCGCGTAGGCGGTGGTGAGCAGGAACTCGCCGCCGCGCATCCACCGGATGATGTCCGGCACTTCCATGATGTTGGCGACGCGGATGGCGCGGCGCGCCCCCGCACGCCCTGCCGCGAGCCGGGCCCCCGCGAGGGCGGGCAGTTCGAGCGCCCCGGCCACCGTCAGGGTCGCTGCGGGGGCGGGCGAAGGCAGGGTGACGGGCGGGTGAACGGGGGTCACGCAGCTCACTATGGGCGGCCTCGCCGAGGCTGTAAACGCTCGCGGCAGCAGGTTGTATACAGTTTTCCGGGCGGCGTTGCGGTGCGCGTTCCCGTGTTCCGGGGTCCTGGGCGGCCGCGCCCTCCAAGCACTGTCAGCGGGCGTCAACAGGCCCGTGCGCACACTGGCACCTGCTGCCCATGACCGGCCCCGCGCCCCTTCCTATCGTCTTGGCATGCCTCCAGGAACCGCGACCTCACCAGCGACTTCACCGCGCCGGCCGGGCGCCGCGCCGGCCGGGCGCCGC
>NZ_JAAGMG010000196.1 GCF_010548525.1 Streptomyces sp. SID14478 | reverse complement strand
GTGCCCGCGGTCGGGCGTTTCGCCACGCTCGCGGTCGGGCGTTCCGCCGCGCTCGCGGTCGGGCGTTCCGCCGTGCCCGCGGTCGGCCGCTTCCTGGCGCAGGCGGCCGGGCGCCTCGCCCCGCCCGTCTATCCCTTGGCCAGCGCCTTGCCGATCCGTTCCGCGTCGAGGGCCAGCTCGCGGAACATCCCGCTGATGGGGTTGGTGTAGCCCGAGAAGTAGAGGCCCGGCGCCGAGGCCGACGTCCTGGCACCGTGCGGCCGCGGGCGGCCCGTCGCCGGTTCCAGTACGCCGAGGTGGCCGACCAGCGACTCCAGGCCCTGCCGGTACCCGGTCGCCGCGATCACCGCGTCCGGGGTGATCCGGGTGCCGTCGGCGAGGACGACCTCCGCGCCGTCGAAGGAGTCGACGGCCGCGACCGGCCGGACCTTCCCGGTGCGCACCGCGGCGATGAGGCCGACATCCTGCACCGGGATGGAACCCTGGCGCACCCGCGAGTACAGGCCCGTGTCGGGGCGCGGCAGGCCCTGCGCCGACAGGTCGGGGACGCTCAGCCTGCCGAGCGGGCCCGCGAGCCGGTCGACCAGGCGCACCGGCAGGCGGCGGCAGAGGATGCCGGTCAGCTGGGCGGGCCAGCCCAGCTGGGAGCGGCGCACGATGTGCGGGGCGGTGCGCACCGCGAGCCTGACCCGGGCGGCGCCTCCCTGCGCGAGGTCGACGGCGATCTCGGCGCCGGTGTTGCCGACGCCGACGACGAGGACGTCCTGGCCCGCGTAGGGGGCGGGGTTGCGGTACTCGCTCGCGTGCAGCAGCTTGCCGGTGTACGAGGAGGCGCCGGGCCAGTCGGGCAGCCGCGGGGTGTGGTTGTGCCCGGTGGCGACGACGACCGCCGCGGCCGTCAACTCCCGCCCTCCGGTGGCACGGAGCACCCAGCCGTCCCCGTCGGGGGCGCGGTCGATGCGGGTCACCTCGACACCGGTGACCACCTCCAGGTCGTGGTACTCGGCGTACTTCTCCAGGTAGCGGATGACGTCGTCGCGCGCCACCCAGCGGCCGAAGCGGCGCGGGATGGGCAGTCCGGGCAGGCCGGACAGGCGGCGGGTGGTGTGCAGGTGGAGGCGGTCGTAGTGGCCGCGCCAGGAGGCGGCGACCCGGTCGGACTTCTCCAGGACGACGGCCCGGACGCCGTGTGCCTTCAGGCGGGCGGCCGCCGCGAGTCCGCCGGGGCCGCCGCCGACGACGTACACCGGCGGGCGCTCGTGACTGCGGGCCGGTCGGGGGTGGGGGTCGGTCATGAGCGGAGCGTAATCCTGCTGATTCTTGATGGGTCGCGGTCAAGACTGAAACCGGTTGCGAATCGATCACGGCGCGGGGACGGCGTCCCTCCCCTTGCGGAGAACGCGCCCCATGCGCTGAACTGACGTACCGTCAGAAACTTGGTGAGGAGCCGGATTTCATGGACGCGATAGGGCTCAGCGGCGCCGAGTGGCTCGCCGTGCTGCGGATCGGGCTCGGACTGTGGTGGCTGGAGAGCTGGCGGCACAAGGACAAGAAGGGCTGGTTCGAGCGCGGGACGGGAATCGCCTGGGCCGCCGACGTCGCCGGCAAGCACAAGTGGAACGCGGTGCGCAGCGGGTTCGACGTCGTCGTGAAACCCCGGCCGAAGACCATGGCGTACGTCGTCGTGTACGCCGAACTCGCCCTGGGGCTCGGCCTGGTGCTCGGTCTGCTCACGCCGGTCGCGCTCGTCGGCGGGCTGCTGCTGAACCTCCTGTACTTCACGCTCATGATCCACGACTGGGCCGAGCAGGGGCAGAACGCGATGATGGGGCTGATCTCGCTCGTCGCGCTGTTCGCCATGTCCTGGCAGACCTGGTCCCTCGACCACGCGATCGGACTGTTCTGATGGCCGCGACCGGCGCGGACCCGCGCTTCGACGTCCCCGAGCCCGACGCCTTCACCCGGCCCTACTGGGACGCGGCCGCGCAGGGCCGGCTGCTGCTGCGGCACTGCGCCGCGTGCGGACGCACGCATCACTACCCGCGCGAATTCTGCCCATACTGCTGGAGCGAGGACGTACGGTGGCGGCCCGCGAGCGGGCGGGCCGTGCTCTACACGTGGTCCGTGGTGCACCGCAACGACCTGCCGCCGTTCGGCGGCCGCACCCCGTACGTCGCGGCCGTCGTCGACCTCGCCGAGGGGCCGCGGATGATGACGGAGGTCGTGGAGTGCGCACAGGAGGAACTGCGGGTGGGGATGGAGCTGGACGTCTCCTTCCGGGAGGGCGGGGGCGGCCTCGCCGTGCCCGTGTTCCGGCCGGCCGGGCAACCGGCGCGGGCCGCTGGCGGCTGACCGGCGACCTCGACGCGTTCGAGGCGCTCGCCGGGGAGTTCCTGCGCGCCGACCCGGCGCTGCACACGGTC
>NZ_JAAGMG010000168.1 GCF_010548525.1 Streptomyces sp. SID14478 | reverse complement strand
TACTGACCCCGCACGCCGGGGAGGCGGCGGCACTCCTGGGCTCCGCCCGGGACGAGGTGGAGGGCCAACGCCTGTCGTCCGTGCGGGAGTTGGCATCCCGGTACGGGGCGACGGTGCTGCTCAAGGGGTCGACGACGCTCGTGGCGGCACCGGACGGCGGCCCGGTACGGGTCAACCCGACGGGTACGCCGTGGCTCGCGACGG
>NZ_JAAGMG010000127.1 GCF_010548525.1 Streptomyces sp. SID14478 | reverse complement strand
CGTCCTCTCGCTCTTCGCCCTGGACGCCACGGGCGAACACCCCACGCTCCGCTCCACGACCCCCTGCGGCGGCCACTGGCCCCGCGACCTCTCCCTCCACCCCACGGCCCGCTTCCTCTACGCGGCGAACGAACGCTCCGGCGACGTGACCTGGTTCACCGTGGACGAGAAGACGGGAACCCCGGTGAGAACAGGTTCGCTACGACTCCCCGCAGCATCCTGCGTGGCATTCGGCTAGCCACCCCACCGAGCACCGCCCGGACCTATGCCGAGCCGGCCCGGCGTTTTGAGGGACGTCCCGCGGCCGAGGGCAACGCGAGCCACCTCAAGCCCGTCCGGCGATTGAGGACGAGCCCGAAGGGCGACAACCGAGCCCGGAGGGCGAGCCGAGCAACCCTCGACGGGGGAGCCGACAAAACCCCAAGCCCGTCCGTCATATGAGGACGTCCCGAGGCCGAAGGCAACGCGAGCCACCTCAAGCCCGTCCGGCGATTGAGGACGAGCCCGAAGGGCGACAACCGAGCCCGGAGGGCGAGCCGAGCAACCCCCGACGGTGGAGCCGACAAAGCACGACGGCCGAGCCGAGCAACCCCCGACGGTGGAGCCGACAAAGCACGACGGCCGAGCCGAGCAACCCCCGACGGTGGAGCCGACAAAGCACGACGGCCGAGCCGACCACCCCCGACGGCCAGCCGACAAGAGCACAAGACACCCACCTACGACAACGGGCCCGGGACGAAACGTCCCGGGCCCGCAGCAGTACCGTTCAACCGCCGGAGGCAACCGGCTGGGGCGTGATCCCCAACGCCGCCGTGTACTTGGCCAACGCCAGCTTCCCCATCGCCGGATACGCCCCCAGCGCCTCCGCCGAAGCACACCCCGCGTCCTTGGCGGCAGCCTCCAGCACGCTCGGGTCCACCTCCGGCCCGACCAGGTACGGCGCCAGCGCCAGCTGCTGCGAACCGGAGCCGCGCAACTGCTCGGCGGTCGCGGCGATCGAACCCTCCACGTCGAGCGCGGCGGCGATCACCGGCACGGCGAGCCGAGCGGCCAGCAGCATCCCGGTGATACCCGCGGCCTGTACGGCCTCCTCGCCGCCCACTGAGGCGAGGATGATGCCGTCCGCGGCGGTTGCCACGGTGAACAGGCGCGCCCGGTCGGCGCGGGCCAGACCGGCCTCGGAGAGCCGCACGTGCAGGGCTTCCGCCAGCAACGGGTGCGGGCCGAGGACGTCCGTCAGCTCGGCGGCCACGCGGCTGTCGGAGATGCCCTGGCGGATCTGGCGCAGCAGCGCTGCGTCCGGCCCCGCGAGCAGCGGCACGACGACCGCGACGGGTCCCTCGGGCTGCCTGGCCTCGACCCCGGCGGCGACGGCCTGCTCGAAGCGGGCCGTGCGCTCCCGCGCGGCGTGCGCGAGCACGGAGGCGAGGGAGGGGAACTCGGCGGACACCGGGAAGTCGGTGACCTCCCCGTCGACGAAGCCGACGCGCGCGTCCAGACCGGGCAGCTCCGAGCGCGCGATGCTGACGACCTCGTCGGCGAGCATCCGCGTCGCGGCGCTGGGCGTGCCGGGCACGGCGAGAACGAGGGCAGGTGCGCCCTCGGGGGCGGCCACGGGTTCCGGACGACGGTGGCGTCCGGGCTGGCGGGGTCGCGGCATTCGTACAGGCAGGCCGGAAGCGGGCCCAGTGGGGGAGCTCATGGCGCCGCATGCTACTGGCTCACCCGGCATCGTTGTTCGGCCAGGGGGCAGCTGAGCGGTATCCGTCCGGTAATGTCCGATCGGTTCCGGATGGCATAACTGTCCTGGTCCGCAAGGGTGCGGCGGCTACGGCACGGACAGCAGGCGCCCGTCCCGCGGCAGTCGCAGACCGTCCGTCGCGAGGGCCGCGGCGATCACCAGGGCCCCGTGCAGCGGGTCACCGGCGGCCGGCACGACGGTCGCGTGCGGGAGCTGTCCGGACAGCTCCTCACCGAGCGGCGTCAGGAGGGGCCCGCCCATCTTGAACAGACCGCCGGTCAGCGCGACGTCACCGCCCTGCGCGGGGCACACGGCCGCCGCGGCCTCCGCGATGTGTCCCGCGGCGGCGGCCAGGATCGCGGCCGCGACCGGGTCGTCCGCCGAGCAGGCCGCCACGTCGGGCGCGAACGAGGCCAGAGCCGCGGGCCGGTCCGTGCGCGGATAGATCCGGCCGGGCAGTTC
>NZ_JAAGMG010000093.1 GCF_010548525.1 Streptomyces sp. SID14478 | reverse complement strand
GCCGGTCCGCGCCCTCCTGCCAGCGCTGCGCGAGGCGGCGGCGCTGGCCGACCTGGCGGCGCGTGGGGTGCGTGACCACCACCGGGTAGGCGCAGCCGAGCGGCGTCGGGTCGTCGGGACCCGCGGGCCACCGGTCCACCGGCCAGTTCAGCCAGTCCGGCGGGAGCGTGAAGGCCACCAAGTCATCGGTGCCCGGCGGGAGATGGGCCAGCGCGTCGTCGATCACCTCGCGGACGTACGCGGCCACCTGCGAGCCGGGCACCGTGCGCGCGGCGACCGGATGGCGGCGGCCCTCGCTGTACGCGGACACCTCCACCAGCGCCTGGTCGTCGCCCGCGCCGCTGCGCCGCACGTCGACCAGG
>NZ_JAAGMG010000059.1 GCF_010548525.1 Streptomyces sp. SID14478 | reverse complement strand
GGCGCACCCGGCGGCGACGGCCAGCTTCCCGTAGCTGCGCAGCAGGCGGCGCCCGTCGAGACGCCCGTCGAGGCGGCGCCGCAGCCTTCGTGCGGTGAGCAGCAGCCCGATCCCGTACGAGAGGGCGTACGCGGCCGCCATGCCGGTGACCGCCCAGCGGGCGGGCAGCAGCCAGTGACAGGCGCAGGCGAGCGCGATGTTGACCGCGCCGATCCACACGGCGGTGAGGAACGGGGTGCGGGTGTCCTCGAACGCGTAGAAGCCGCGCAGCATCAGGTACTGCGCGGAGAACGGGATCAGGCCCAGCCCGAACGCCTGCAGCATGTGGCCGAGCGGCCCCGTGCGAGCGACGCCGTGGGCGAACAGCAGCTCGGCGATCTGCGGCCCGAGCGCGAGGAAGAGGAATCCGGCGGGCACGATCACCGCTCCGCTCGCGCGCAGTGCCCGGGACAGATCGGCGCGTACGTCGTCGACCCGGCCCGCGACGGCGGCCGCGCTCATCCGTGGCAGCAGCGCGGTGACGAGGGAGACGGTGACGATGGACTGGGGCAGCAGCCAGATCGTCTGGGCGTAGGTGTACGCGGTGTAGCCCGCGCCGGAGTGCGGCAGGGCGGCATCGGTGGCGTTCGCGAAGTGCGTGACGACGGCGAGTGCCACCTGATTGGCGAGGACGAACAGCAGGGTCCAGCGGGCGGCCCGGATGCTCGCACCGAGGCCGGTGCCCTTCCAGTCGAAGCGGGGCCGCAGCCGGAAGCCGGCCGCCCGCGCGAACGGGATGAGGGCGAGGGCCTGGACGGCGATGGCGCAGGTGGTGCCGATGCCGAGCAGGCGGACCTGTGCGGCGGTGACATCGGAGACGTTCGCCGGCAGTTTCAGCAGACTCAGGTAGGCGGCGAACATGGCGATGAGGACGACGTTGTTGAGCACCGGGGTCCACATCATGGCCCCGAACCTGCCGCGCGCGTTGAGGACTTGGCCGAGCATGGCGAAGAGACCGTAGAAGAAGATCTGCGGCAGCAGGAACCGGGCGAAGACGACGGTGAGTTCGAAGGCGGCGTGCTGTTTCGGCGTGTCGTTCATGTAGATGCCGACGATCTGCGGGGCCGCCCACACGGCCAGCGCGGTGCCGACCCCGAGGACGCAGACGACGAGGGTGACCAGGCGCTGTTCGTAGGCGCGGCCGCCGTCGGCGTGCTCGGCGCGGGCGCGTACGAGCTGGGGCACCAGGACGGAGTTCAGGGCGCCGCCGATGAGCAGCGTGTACAGGCTGGTGGGGACGGTGTTCGCCGTGTTGTACGTGCTCGCGTACAGGCCGGTGCCCAGCGCTCCGGCCTGCAGGACCGTGCGGATCAGGCCGGTGGCGCGGGAGACGAGGGTGCCGATCGCCATGAGGAACGAGGACCGGGCGAGCGAGGCCGCGCGGGGCTTGGCGTGCCGGCGATGTATTCGGGTGCTTTCGGTCAACGCACCTGCTCCGATCGCGTGTTGAGGAAGTCGAGCACGGGTGGCGTCGCCTCGTCCGCACACTCCTCGAAGTAGGCGTGGCGGCCGCCCTGGATCAGCAGGAGCCGTGCGTCCGGGATGCGCTCGGCGAGCAGGGGTGCGTTGGCCGTGGGGTTGAAGTCGTCGTCGGTGCCGTGCACGACGAGGGTCGGCGCGGCGACGCGGGGCAGCGCGTCCCAGGCGTCGTGCCGGGCGCTGGCCCGCAGATGACGGCGCCGGGCGTGGGCGGGCATCGTCGGGTCGCCGAGGGTGCGGAACGGGCCGGGGTGCGACGCGAGGTACGCGGGGGTGTACATGAGGTCGAGGAGCGTGGCGTGCGCGGTCGCCGGGTCGGCGAGCGCCGCGCGGACGGCG
>NZ_JAAGMG010000027.1 GCF_010548525.1 Streptomyces sp. SID14478 | reverse complement strand
GTGCCGAGGCCGGCCCCGGCGACACCGAGCGTGACCGGCACGATGAGCGCCGAGGCGGCGTGCCAGACGTCGCCGAGCACCAGTTCACCGAGCCGGTCCGGCATCAGCAGCAGTGCGCCGCCCCACAGCAGCGCGGCGACGGCCTGCCCGCCGCCCAGCAGGAAACAGAACGGGCCGAGCCGGTGCGGAGCCTGCCGCAGCACCCGCGCCGCCTCCGCGACGGTGACGAGGGAGAGCCCCATGAGCAGCGCCATGAACGGGCCGAGCAGCAGCTCGGCGCCGCGCACGACTCCCACGGCGCTGACCCCGACGATCGCGCCGAGCCCGTACGCCCGCAGCTGGCTCGCGCCGCTGACGCCGACGTTCTCGGCCAAGTAGCGGTAGCCGAGGTCGTGATGCGCGCGCAGCCAGTCGCGCGCGCCGGTCAGCCGGGGCCGGATGCCGGACTGGAAGCAGCCGTACACCGCGGCGACCGCGGCGGACCCGCCCCAGGCGAGCACGAAGGCGCCCACGCTGCCCACGTGGGCCGCCACCACCATGGCGGGCACCAGCGCGACGCCCCACACGAGGTCGTTGACGAAGGCCTTGCGTCCGGCGCCGGCGGCGAAGAACGAGTACCGCCAGGCGTCCTGCAGCAACAGCCCCGGCAGCATCACGCCGAGGCAGGCGAACGCGGGACCCACCCGGCCGCCGAC
>NZ_JAAGMG010001026.1 GCF_010548525.1 Streptomyces sp. SID14478 | reverse complement strand
CACGCCGCGGGGGCCGGGGTCCGTCGTCGGGGCCTCGGGCCCGCCCGCGCCGGGCAGGGCCGTCCGGGTCCGGTCCGCCGCCGGACGCAGACCGCCGAGGAGGCCGCCGAATCCGGATCCCGCCTCACGCCACCAATTGCGCCAGTTCACCACACCACCGCGCTCGTTCTCCCCGCGACCGCTGTCATTGCCGTCGCCCCCGTCCACACCGTGAGCCGTCCCGCGCCGCACACGTCGGCGCGGGCGCAGCCGTGAGTCCGGGGCGGCGCTCTCGGTCGGTTCCATTCCCGTCCCTCTCACAGCCGGCGGTGCCCACATCCGCTGCCCGCTCCCCCGGCTTCCGAGAGCCGGAGGGTTTTTTGCCCCATCCGCAGCAGGACACGGCAGACGCACACCCTCAACAGTAGGCCGCAGAAGGCTTCCACGGGCACCAGACGGACGCGCCCGGCCACGGTTGCCCGAATGCGGTACGGCCACCCGTCTGCATCTGGTATGCGCCGAACGGGTGGCCTTCAACCGCTACTCCTGGGTCGGTTCTTCCACGGGAAGGGCCACTTCGGCGGCCGCTTCCGGCCCCTGGGCCAGGAGCACGGCGAAGCCGTCCTCGTCCAGAACCGGAACCTTCACCTGCATGGCCTTGTCGTACTTGGAGCCCGGGTTCTCCCCGACGACGACAAAAGATGTCTTCTTCGAAACGGAACCGGTCACCTTGGCGCCTCTGCTCTGCAGGGCCTCTTTCGCGCCGTCCCGCGTGTGATGCTGCAGCGTGCCGGTGACCACCACGGTGAGTCCTTCGAGCGGACGCGGCCCCTCGTCCTCGCCCGCGCCGTCCTCCTCGGCGCGCACCCCGGCCTCGCGCCACTTGCGCAGGATCTCGCGGTGCCAGTCCTCGGCGAACCACTGCTTCACGGAGGCGGCGATGATTCCGCCGACGCCGTCGGTCGCGGCGAGTTCCTCCTCGGTGGCCTGGTCGATGCGGTCGATCGAGCGGAACTCGCGGGCGAGCGCCTCGGCGGCGACGGGGCCCACGTGCCGGATCGACAGGCCGTTGATGACGCGGGCGAGCGGGCGGTCCTTGGCCGCGGCGATGTTCTCCAGCATCGCCACCGCGTTCTTCTTCGGCTCGCCCTTCTGGTTGGCGAAGACCGTGACGACCTTGTCCTCGCCGGTCTTCGGGTCACGCTTGGGCAGCCCGCTGTCGGGGTCGAGGACGTACGCCTTGATGGGCAGCAGCTGCTCGATGGTCAGGTCGAACAGGTCGCCCTCGTCGGTGAGCGGCGGCTCGGCGGGTTCGAGGGGCGCGGTGAGCGCGGCGGCGGCGACCGCGCCGAAGTTCTCGATGTCCAGGCACTGGCGGCCGCCGAGATAGAACAGTCGCTCCCTCAACTGGGCAGGGCACGTGCGGGCATTGGGGCAGCGGAGGTCGATGTCGCCCTCCTTCATGGCCCGCAGCGGGGTGCCGCATTCGGGGCACTCGGCGGGCATCACGAACTCCCGCTCGCTGCCGTCCCGGAGGTCGGCGACGGGCCCGAGGATCTCGGGAATCACGTCGCCGGCCTTGCGGATGACGACGGTGTCCCCGATGAGCACCCCCTTCTTCTTGACGACCTCCTGGTTGTGCAGCGTCGCGAACTCGACCTCGGAGCCGGCCACGGTCACCGGCTCGACCTGCGCGTACGGCGTGACGCGGCCCGTACGGCCCACGCCCACGCGGATGTTGACCAGCTTGGTGTTGACCTCTTCGGGCGGGAACTTCCAGGCGATGGCCCAGCGCGGGGCGCGGGCCGTGGAGCCCAGCCGTCCCTGGAGGGGGATCTCGTCGAGCTTGACGACGGCGCCGTCGATCTCGTGCTCCACGGAGTGGCGGTGCTCTCCGTAGTACGCGATGAACTCCCGTACGCCCTTGAGGCCGTCGACGACCCTGTTGTACTTCGCGGTGGGCAGGCCCCACTCCTGGAGGAGGTCGTAGGCGTCCGACAGCCGGGCGATGTCGAAGCCCTCGCGGGCGCCGATGCCGTGCACGACCATGTGCAGCGGGCGGGTGGCGGTGACGCGCGGGTCCTTCTGGCGCAGGGATCCGGCCGCCGCGTTACGAGGGTTGGCGAAGGGCTTGTCGCCGGCCTCGACCAGCCGCGCGTTGAGCGCCTCGAACTCCTCCATCGGGAAGTAGACCTCGCCGCGGACCTCCACCAGGGCGGGGATGCGCTCGCCCTGGAGGCGGTCGGGGATCTCCGCGATGGTGCGCACGTTCGGCGTGATGTCCTCGCCGACGCGGCCGTCACCCCGCGTGGCGGCGCGGGTGAGGCGCCCGTGCTCGTACGTCAGGTTGACCGCGAGGCCGTCCACCTTGAGCTCGCACAGGAAGTGGAAGTCGGAGCTGCCGACGTCCTTGGCGACGCGGTCCGCCCAGGCCGCCAACTCGGCGTCGTCGAAGGCGTTGTCGAGGGAGAGCATGCGCTCGCGGTGCTCCACGGACGTGAACGCCGTCTCGTAGTTGCCCGCGACCTTCTGGGTGGGCGAGTCCGGCGTGCGCAGCTCAGGGTGCTTGTCCTCCAGCGCCTCCAGGGAGCGCAGCAGCTTGTCGAAGTCGGCGTCGGAGACGACCGGCGCGTCGTTCACGTAGTAGCGGAAGCGGTGTTCCTCGATCTGCTCGGCCAGCCGGCCGTGCTCCTCCCGCGCCTTGGCGGGCACGGCACTCTGCTGTGCGACCCGGTCGATCTTCTCGGCCTGAGCGGCCTCTTCGGCCTTTCCGGCAGCCACCGTCTCGTCCTCCCGTTGCCTTCTGTCCCCGTCACTCAGGGTTGTCCGCGAGTGATCTCGCCGCCCGGGCGCAGTGGGCAAGTGCCGCGCGGGCGTACGCGGGTGAGGCACCCGCGAGGCCGCACGACGGCGTGAGCACGACCGACTCCGCGAGAGACCCCGGATTCAGCCCCAGCCTGCGCCACAGCGTCCTGACACCCATGACGCTACCGGCAGGGTCTGACAATGGGCCGTCCACGCCGGGCACGACACCGGCGAAGAGCTTGGTGCCGCCCTCGACCGCCTCACCGATCGTCTCGTCGTCACGCTCGGTGAGCAGTGAGAAGTCGAAGGAGATCGCGTCGGCGCCGGCCCGGCGCAGCAGGGCGAACGGCACGTCGGGTGCGCAGGAGTGCACGACGACGGGCCCGCCGCCGTTGACCGCCATGACGTCCCGCAGGGCGCCCTCGACGACCTGACGGTCGACGGCGCGGTGGGTGCGGTACTCGCTGGCCGTCTTGACCTGTCCGCGCAGGACCGCGACGAGGGAGGGCTCGTCGAGCTGCAGGACGATGCGGGCTCCCGGGACCCGGCGCCGGACGTCGGCGAGATGGGCGCGCAGGCCCTCGGCGAGCGACCCGGCGAGGTCGCGGCAGGCGCCGAGGTCGGAGAGTGCGGCCTCGCCGTTCCTCAGCTCCAGCGCCGCCGCGAGGGTCCACGGCCCGACGGCCTGCACCTTGAGCGGCCCCTCGTAGCCCTGCGTGAACTCCTCCAGGGCATCGAGGTCCTCGCCCAGCCACGACCTGGCCCGCTTGGTGTCACGGCCCGGGCGGTCGCCGATGCGCCAGCCGCTGGGTTCCACGCGCGCGTACAGGTCCACGAGCAGCCCCGCGGTCCGGCCGATCATGTCGGAACCGGGCCCGCGCGCGGGCAGCTCGGCGAGGAACGGGATCCCCTGCTCGGGCCCTTCGAAGGACCCGGTGACGGTCTTGGCGGCCTCTCGGGCATCGCCGCCGGGCATCGAGCCGACGCCTGTGGCCGGCCCCCACCTGAAGTCGCTCTTTTCACTCACTCAGGAAGGGTACGTAACCGGCGGCGCGGGGCGCGCCCAGGTCAGCGTCCCGGGCGCACCGTCAGGTCTTTGACCTCCGCGTCGCGGGGCAGGTCGAGGGCCATGAGGAGCGACGTGGCGATCGACTCGGGGTCGATCCAGCGCGACGGGTCGTACTCCTTGCCCTCCTGCTGGTGGACCTTGGCCTGCATGGCGCTCGCGGTGCGCCCCGGGTAGACGGACGTCACCCGCACCCCGTTGCCGTGCTCCTCGTGGCGCAGCGAGTCCGCGAGGGCCTTCAGCCCGTGCTTGGAGGCGGCGTACGCGGACCACTCGGGGCTCGCGTTCAGTCCGGCACCGGAGTTCACGAAGACGACGTGCCCCTGGGCGACGCGGAGTTGGGGCAGGAAGTGCCGCGTCAGCTCGGCCGGGGCGACGAGGTTCACGTTGAGCTGGTGGCGCCAGGCCTTCGGCGTCAGTTCGCCCACCGGTCCCAGATCGACGACGCCGGCGATGTGCAGCAGCGAGTCGACCCGGTCCGGCAGCGTCTGGTGCGAGAACGCCCAGGACAGCTTGTCGGGGTCGGCGAGGTCGCCGACGAGCGTGTGCGCGCCGGGGAACTCGGCGGCGAGCTCCTTGGCGCGTCCCGCATCGCGCGCGTGCAGGAAGAGTTCGTCCCCGCGCGCGTGGAGGCGGCGGGCGACGGCGGCGCCGATGCCGGAGCCGGCGCCGGTGATCACGTGGGTAGTGGTGCCAGTCATGGCCGCCATGCTCGCACTACTCGGTGCCCTGCGACTCTTCGAGGTAGGCGAGCGCCCCGACCGGCTCCTCGGCGAAGAACACCAGGTCGGTGAGGGGAACGGGCAGGAAGCCCTCGTCCTCCATGCGCCGGAACTGCTCCTTGAGGCCGTCGTAGAAGCCGTCGGAGTTCAGCAGCACGACGGGCTTGCCGGTCTTCCCGTGCTTCTTCAGCTCCAGGATCTCGGTGGCCTCGTCGAGGGTTCCCGTACCGCCCACCATGATCACGACGGCGTCGGACTTCGCCAGGAGCAGCGCCTTGCGCTCGGCGAGGTCCTTGGCGATGACCATCTCGTCGGCGTTCTCCCTGGCCTTCGCCGCGAGGAAGTCCACGGAGACCCCCACGAGCCGTCCCCCGGCCTCCTGCACCCCGTCGGCGACGACCTTCATGAGCCCGCTCTCCGACCCGCCCCACACGAGCGTGTGCCCGCCCCTGCCGAGCAGCTCGGCGAATTCGCGGGCGGGGCGGGTGTAGCGGTCGTCGAGGTCGGCGGCGGAGAGGAAGACACAGATGTTCATGGCTCAACGGTACGACCCGCCTCACGCGCCGCTTCCGCCTCCTCCGGGGGCACGTCAGCCCCCTCGCCCTTGTCAGCGGCCCCTCCGCTTCGGGAAGAACGCGCCGCCTGTGAGCGCTGACACAGACATGGCTGATGGACACACGATCACGATCGAGCAGGGTTCGCAGCGGGTGCGCGTGGTGCGCGAAGGGCAGGTGCTCGCCGAGAGCAGCCGCCCCTTGTTGCTGCGCGAGACGGGCTGTCCCGTGCGCTATTACCTCCCGAGTGAGGACGTCGCCCTGGACCGCTTGACGCCCTCGGACACGACTACGTACTGCCCCTTCAAGGGAACGGCGTCCTACTGGTCGCTGCCGGACGCGGCCGACGTGGTCTGGTCGTACCCCGAACCCAAGCCGGAAGTGGCCGCGATCAAGGGGCACCTGTGCTTCTACGAAGTCGAGGTGGTGGGATAAGACTCCGACAGGCCTCTACGTAGGAGCGGGGTGGACGTGTCACAGGGATACGGGCAACAAGGCGGACCGACGGGCGGGTTCGGGGCCCCGCCTCCCGCCTTCGCGCCCACCCCGCCCTCGGCCGTGCCGGGCCCGGAGTTCGTGGCCGCCGACCAGTACAGCGGGCTGGTCGTCGACGCGGAGGGAGTCCATCTCGAACAGGGTCCGCACGCCATCGACCTGCCCTGGGCGCGGCTGCGTACGGTGCACTTCCAGCCGATGGACGCGGGCATCTCCCTGACCGCGGTGACGGCCGACGGCCCCGTCTACGCCTGCCAGTCCGGGCCCGGCGCCGCTCCCAGGTCCCGACGTGGTGCACCCAACTGTCGGGCGTCCTCCACCACTACCTTCCCGGCCGGGTCTGATTCACCTGCCCCGGCCGGGAGTTGACGGCTCGCCCGATCGGATGATCGTCGCCGTCCCGGCTGGGCCAAGGCCCCCTTGAGGCACGCCTTCACGCACGGCGTTCCCGCTCTCCCCCGGTGCGGTTCCCTCGGCACTCGGCATCACTACTGTGCCGCTCCCCGCGCCAACGCACCGAGGAGACGCATGACCGCCGAAGCACCACACCGGCTCGACCGGGCCGCCTACATGGACCTGACCGACGATCCCGTCCAGCAACGCCTCTTACGCAAGGCCATGGAGGTCTTCCGACAGGGCGGCGGCGGGCCCGTCCTGAAAGAGATGGCCCAGGAGGTCCTCGCGGGCCGGGTGACCTTACGGGACGCCACCCGCGTCTCCGCCTACGCGGAGGAACTCATCGCCCAGGGGCAGGAGTTCCGTACGCGGTGGGAGGCGATGCCGGATGCGGAGCGGGAGGCTCTGGGCCGCAGCGGTGAGCAACAAGTGGCGGCGGAGCGCGCCCTCTTGAAGGCAGAACGCGCGGGGCGGGGCCCGGCATGACGCTGACCGTGAAGTCGGAGGACCTGGTCGGCTATGCGGGGCTGGTGCACAGGACAGGCGGGGACTGTGCGAGTGCGCGCGCCTACTTGGATCGCTGCACCGGCATCGAGTCCTCGTTCGTCGGGGATCTCTGGAACTGGGCCCTTGGCGACCATACACAGAGGGTGCATGACGCCCGCGACCTGCTGAGTCGTTTCGACACGATCCTCGGCGCCTCGGTAACCGAGCTGAAGAAGACGTCCGCCTGGTACGACTCGGTCGACCTGGAGCAGGCACGCAAAATCGATGCGACCTATCCGGCCATGAAGCGCCCGGCCGTACCCGGCCCCCGCCCGAGTACCGGAGGTACGTCGTTCCAGGACGTTCGAGACACGGCCAGCCGCCTCAAACCGCCAGGTGGCGCGGACGGCTGGCTCCAAGGACACCTGACAGAGCTCGAATTCGCGCCCGCCAACAAAGCCGCAGGCACTCTGCTCGACTTCGGCAGCGTCTCGGCCCTGGCAAACGAGGGCCTCAAGTTGGCTTTCGGCTGGGACGTTCTCGGAAACGTCGCCAATTGGCTGGCGGGTGATTGGCAGAGCTACGCCAACTGTTCGGATGCATGGGACTGCCTGGGCAACGCGTGCGCCGACATGGCCGCAAATGTTCGACACGGAAATACCGTGCTGGGTCTCACGTGGCACGGCAATGCCGCGGATGCCGCGTGGAAGTACTTCGACAAATCGGCGGGCAATCTCGAATCGGCGCGCGATGCCTTCCATGACCTTCGAGATCGATACCAGCACGTGGCCGCGCTCGTTTTCTCGTTCGCAGAAACGGTGAAGGGAGCCATTGCGGAACTCTGCGACTGGGGAGCCCAGGTCGCGATCAGCGCGGCCGCCTCCACCGCGATGGCAGCCTCCGGTGTCGGTTTCGCCGGAGCCTTCGTGGGCGCGGCCTTCGCTGCGGAGCGCGTGGCCGCCATGGCCAAGCGATACAGGGAGCTCACCGAGCAGTACGACCGGGTCATGGGCGCGGTCAACCTGGCTTTCGCCGCCTCGGGTGCCATGTGTGCGCTCGTGGGCGACGTGCGGAAGTTCCCCGTAGTGGGCAAGGGTTACGACAATGCAATGGTGTAGAAACGCCCGTCAGCTCCAGCAGGGAAAATCATGAACATCGAAGAGAGACTGGCCGACGAGGCGCGGCACAATCGCGACCGGCGCTTCACCACCATCAGCATCGGCTTCTTCACCGTGCTGACGACGTTCGGAACAGTGACACATGCCTTTGCTGGCACGCTCGTCTCACCCATGATCGGCGCAAATGTCCTGATGGTCTACGGCACGTATCTTGCATTTCAGGGTTGGCGGCAGAAAGAGAACCGGCTCTCCTGCGCCGCCTTGCTGGTGCTGCCCGGACTCTTCCTTGCCGCCTATCTCCTGCAGTCTCCGTAGGACTCGCACGCGGAGCGTTACGCCATCGCAGTGGCCCTCTGGGTCGTGGCGATCGTCGCCGACCCCACAACCCGTGTTCCGTCGTAAAGAACGATCGCCTGGCCCGGGGCCACGCCGCGGACCGGCTCGGTGAAGGACACCTGGAGGGTGTCGTGCGCCAGTTCTGCCGTCACCTCGGTCTCGCCGCCGTGGGCGCGCAGCTGTGCCGTGTACGTGCCCGGCCCGGAGGGCGCGGCGCCGCACCAGCGGGGCTTGATCGCGGTCAGGGCGGTGACGTCGAGGGCGTCGGCGGGGCCGACCGTCACCGTGTTGTTCACCGGGGAGATGTCGAGGACGTAGCGGGGCTTGCCGTCGGAGGCGGGGGTGCCGAGGCGCAGGCCCTTGCGCTGGCCGATGGTGTAGCCGTAGGCGCCCTCGTGGGTGCCCAGCTTGGTGCCGGACTCGTCGACGATGTCACCCTCGGACCTGCCCAGGCGGGAGGCCAAAAAGCCCTGGGTGTCGCCGTCGGCGATGAAGCAGATGTCGTGGGAGTCGGGCTTCTTGGCGACGGCGAGGTCCCGGCGCTCGGCCTCCGCCCGGATCTCCTCCTTCGTCGTCACCGTGTCGCCCAGCGGGAACATCGCGTGGGCGAGCTGGCGGTCGTCCAGGACGCCGAGGACGTAGCTCTGGTCCTTGGCCATGTCCGAGGCCCGGTGGAGTTCGCGCCCACCGGACTCGTTCACCACGACCTGGGCGTAGTGGCCCGTGCAGACCGCGTCGAAGCCGAGGGCCAGGGCCTTGTCGAGGAGCGCGGCGAACTTGATCTTCTCGTTGCAGCGCAGGCAGGGGTTGGGGGTGCGGCCCGCCTCGTACTCGGCGACGAAGTCCTCGACGACGTCCTCGCGGAAGCGGTCCGCGAGGTCCCACACGTAGAAGGGGATGCCGATGACGTCCGCCGCGCGGCGCGCGTCGCGGGAGTCCTCGATGGTGCAGCAGCCGCGGGCCCCGGTGCGGAACGATTGGGGGTTCGCCGAGAGGGCCAGGTGGACGCCCGTCACGTCGTGGCCCGCTTCCGCGGCGCGGGCCGCCGCGACGGCGGAGTCCACGCCGCCGGACATGGCGGCCAGGACGCGGAGGGGACGGACCTTCTCGGGGGCGGCGGGGTGCTGCTGAGTCTGCGAAGTCATAGCACTAACAGGGTACGGGGCCGCGGGAACCGAATCCCTCGGATATGCGTTGTGGATCTCGTACGGGGCGGACGGGGGGCGGTTTCGCGTGGGGAAGCAGGGAGCGGGAGCGGGCAAGGGCGGGCGGGACCGGGATCGCGTCATCAGCCGGCGGAGCCTGATCATCGGCGGGGCGGCGTCCGCGGTGGGCGTGGGCCTGCTGGCGCGCAGCGATCTCGCGCACATGTGGTGGCAGGTGCCGGGGGTCGACAAGCCGCGCAAGGCCGGTGCGGTGGACTTCAGGGGCGCGGAGTGGGTGGCGGCCGCCGCGGCGAACTGGCGGCGGGCGGACCGGCCGGCCGACTACTCGATCGACCGCGTGATCATCCATGTGACGCAGGGGAGTTACCAGGGGACCTTGAAGGTCTTCAAGGATCCGTGGCACGGCGCCGCCGCGCATTACGTCGTGCGCCAGGACGGCCACATAGCGCAGATGATCCGGGAGCTGGACGTCGCGTTCCACGCGGGGAACAGGGATTACAACCAGCGCAGTGTCGGCATCGAGCACGAGGGGTTCGTCGACCGGCCCGCCGATTTCACGGACGCCATGTACGCGGCCTCCGCGCGGCTGACCGCGGCGATATGCAGACGGTACGGGTTCCCGGCGGACCGCAAGCACGTCATCGGGCACGTGGAGGTGCCGGGGACCGATCACACCGATCCCGGGCCGCACTGGGACTGGGACCGGTACATGCGGTTGGTGCGGGAGGCCTATGCGCGGGACGGCACGGCCAAGGCCTGAGCCGGTGCCGGTGCCGTGCCCGGCATCGCTCCGGTGCCTCCCCCGATGCCGCTCCCAGGCGGCACCGGTGCCGGCGTCGGCGTCGGCAGGTGGTGTTACGTCAGACCCGCCGAGCGCGCCCGCTCCACCGCCGGGCCGATCGCCTGTGCCACCGCTTCCACGTCCGCCTTCGTCGACGTGTGGCCGAGGGAGAAGCGCAGTGTGCCGCGGGCCAGGTCCGGGGCGGTGCCCGTGGCGAGCAGGACGTGGCTGGGCTGGGCGATGCCCGCGGTGCAGGCCGAGCCCGTCGAGCACTCGATGCCCTGGGCGTCCAGGAGCAGGAGGAGGGAGTCGCCCTCGCAGCCGGGGAAGGTGAAGTGGGCGTTGGCCGGGAGGCGGCCGCCTGGGGCCGGGTCGCCGCCGAGGATCGCCTCGGGGACGTGCGTGCGCACCGCCGTGACCAGGTCGTCGCGCAGGGCGCCGATCTCGCGGGCGAACCACTCGCGCTGCTCGGCGGCGATGCGGCCCGCCGTCGCGAAGGCGGCGACGGCCGGCACGTCGAGGGTGCCGGAGCGCACGTGCCGCTCCTGGCCGCCGCCGTGCAGCACCGGCACCGGGGTGTACTCGCGGCCGAGCAGCAGCGCGCCGATGCCGTACGGGCCGCCGACCTTGTGGCCGGAGACCGTCATCGCCGCGAGGCCCGAGGCCGCGAAGTCGACCGGGATCTGGCCGTAGGCCTGGACCGCGTCGGCGTGCAGCGGGATCTCGAACTCCCCTGCCACATCGGCCAGTTCGCGCACGGGCTGGATCGTGCCGATCTCGTTGTTGGCCCACATGACGGTGACCAGGGCGACGTCGGCGGGGTTGCGGGCGATGGCGTCGCGGAGCACGTCGGCGTGCACGCGGCCGAGCGGGTCGACGGGGAGGTACTCGACCGTCGCGCCCTCGTGCTCGGCGAGCCAGTGCACGGCGTCGAGGACGGCGTGGTGCTCGACGGGGCTGGCCAGGACGCGGGTGCGGGCCGGGTCGGCGGCGCGGCGTGCCCAGTACAGGCCCTTGACGGCGAGGTTGTCGGCTTCGGTGCCGCCGGAGGTCAGGACGACCTCGCTGGGGCGGGCGCCGAGGGACTCGGCGAGGGTCTCGCGGGACTCCTCGACGGTGCGCCGGGCGCGACGGCCCGCGGCGTGCAGGGACGAGGCGTTGCCGGTGACGGCGAGCTGGGCGGTCATCACCTCGACCGCCTCCGGGAGCATCGGAGTGGTCGCGGCGTGGTCGAGGTAGGCCATGGTGGACACGATTCTACGAGTCCGCGGGCGGACCTCTGTCGCCGCGTGGGGTCCCGTTCCCACGCGGGGGTGCGCAGCGGGCCGGATGTCAGCCGGCGATGCTCCAGGACAGCGTGCCGTCGGCGGCGACGAGCGCACCGAGCACGACGAGGTCGGCGACGCCGAGTCCGAGGCCGAGCAGGGCGCGGCCGCGGCGCGAGGTGCCGCGCCACAGCGCGAGGCTCGCGAGCACGATCGCGATCGGGCCGAGGAAGACGTTCAGGACGAGCAGTCCGACGAGCCCGAGGACGAACGAGGCGACGGCCATGCCGTCGGCGTCCTTGCGGCCCACGGCCCGGCCGGCCGTCGTCCGCTCCGGTACGGCCTCCTCCGTCTGCACGCCTCCCCCTGTCTGCACATCGGCCGGCGCATCTGCCTGCGCGCCTGTCTGCGTATCTGCCTGCGTCTTCGTCTGCGCCTGCGTCTCTGTGTCTGCGGTGAGCTGCACGGTTGGTACCCCCTTGATGACGGACTTCTTGACGGGCTTGTTGACGGACCTGGCGGCGGAAGGGTTCAGCTGACGGAATGGGTCAGCTCTGGTGGCGGCGGCCGTGCCGCTCGCGCACCGTGAAGACGGCCAGCCAGACGGCGATCACGGCGGCGGCCACGAGAGTGAAGGACAGCGGTGCGTGGGCGACCGTGCCGAGTGCGAAGCCCAGGAGCAGGAGGGCCGCTACGAGGAACAGCATGGGAAACCTCTCGGTGTTGGGTTACAACTGTTCACTGACTCTTGAGTCTAACGCTGCACACGGGTTTCCCCTTACAGAGAACAAGTGTTAACTGGATGACATGAGTCACACCCTCGGCATCCGGCAGGCGCAGAAGCAGAAGACCCGACAGGCCCTCCTGGACGCGGCGTTGGAGCTCCTGGAGGAGCAGAGCCTCAGCAGCCTGGGCCTGCGCGAGGTGACGCGCGCCGTGGGGGTGGCGCCGACCGCGTTCTACCGGCACTTCGACAGCACGGCCGACCTCGGTGTCGCGCTGGTCGACGAGGCGCTCGGCAGCCTGCACACGGTCGTCTCCGAGCTGCTGACGGCGACCTGGGACAGCGACGAACGCATCGCGCGCACCGTGGAGTTGATCGCCGCGCACGTGCGCGCCCACCCGGCCCACGTGCGCTTCATCGCGCGCGAGCGGCACGGCGGGGTGCAGCGGGTCAGCGAGGCGATCGGCGCGCAGCTCGGACGGTTCGCCCAGGAGGTGCGCGCCGCACTGAGCCACGATCCGCAATCGGAGGGCTGGAGCCAGGAGGACCTGCTGATGCTCGCGGGTCTGTACGTCGACCACATGGTGATGACGGCATCGGTGTTCCTCACCACGCCCCCGGAGGAGTTCGCGCGGGCGGCGGGCCTGGCGGAGCGGCAGTTGCGGCTGGTCAGCCTCGGCCGCAGGCACTGGCTGGATTGACCGTCTCGCGAAGCCCCGCACCCACCGCCCTCCAATCCCGCGCCACACCCCCTCCGCGAACCCACCCGCGCCCCCTTTCGTGGCCAGTAAGGAGCAACTAGCCTTACGGTCATGACAGCAGCCGACTGGAACCTCGACCGCGCCCACGCCGGCCCCTCCGGCGAGATCCGCTGGACCGCGCTCGGCCCGGCGGACGCCCCGCCCGTCGTGCTCGTCCACGGCACGCCGTTCTCCTCGTACGTGTGGCGTGGCCCCGCGCGGGCCCTGGCCGCCGACCACCGCGTGTACGTATGGGACCTGCCGGGCTACGGGGCCTCGGAGATGCGCCCCGGCCAGGACCTCTCCCTCGACGCGCAGGCCCGGGTCCTTGCCGGGCTGCTCGACCACTGGGGGCTGTCCGAACCCGCCGTCGTCGCCCACGACTTCGGCGGCGCCGTCGCCCTGCGCGCCCACCTGCTGCACGGCGCCGCGTACTCCCGGCTCGCCCTGGTCGACCCGCTCGCGATCGCGCCGTGGGGTTCACCGACGTACCGCCTGCTGGGCGAACAGGCCGCCGTCTTCCGGCAGTTGCCCGACGAACTGCACGAGGCGCTCGTGCACCGCTACATCAGCTCGGCCAGCCACCAGGGCCTGCACCCCGACACGCACGCGCGGCTCGTCGCGCCCTGGCTGACCGAGGCGGGCAAGGACTCCTTCTACCGGCAGATCGAGCAGAATCCCCCGCACGACGCCACCGATGACATCCAGGGCCGTTACGGGGAGCTGGACCTGCCCGTGCTGGTGTGCTGGGGCGCCGAGGACACCTGGATCCCGCTCGCCCGGGGGCAGGAGCTGGCGAAGCTGGTCCCGGGCGCCGAGCTGCGGGTCATCGAGGGCGCGGGCCACCTGGTACAGGAGGACGCCCCGGCCGAACTCACGGCCGCGCTCGGTCGGTTCCTGCATACAGGGCGGTGATCGCGGCGGCGCAGCGGGCCAACTCCTCGCGCACCTCCGGCGGTCGGAGCACCTCGACGGCGTCGGCGAACGGGGCGAGTGTGCGCGCCGCGCCGGGCGCGCCGAAGCCCAGCCGGACCGTGATCCACTCGCTGGTGCCGTCGTCCTCGGGGTGCTCGATCAGGGAGTTTCCGCACATCCGCAGGAACAGGTCGAAGCGGCTTCGGCGTACCCGGGCGGTGACGTCGACACCGCCCGGGCGCACCTCGACCCGTTCCTTCAACACGGCCCATACATCGGCGAGTTCGACGCCCGCACGCCGCTCGACCGGCGCGTCCGTGACCGTCACGGACCGCATCCGGTCGGCGCGGAAGAGGCGGGGCGCGCCCCCACGGTCGGCGACCAGGTACCAGACGCCGGCCTTGGAGACGAGGCCGTACGGATCGACGGTGTACGTGCGGGGCGCGTCCGCGCCGCTGTGCCGGTAGCGGATGCGCAGCCGCCGGTCGGTGAAGACCGCGTCCTGGAGCGAGCTGACGTCGACCTGGCGCGGCGGCGGGCCCATCCACCGCGAGGACTCGACCAGGATGCGGCGGCTCGTCAACTCCGCTGCGGGGCGGTGCGGTTCGGGCAGCGCGGCCATCACCTTGCGCAGGGCCGAGCCGATCGCCGAGTCGAGGCCGAGGGCGGCGTGCGCGCCCTGCGCCGCGAGGATGAACAAGGCGCGGGACTCGTCCTCGGTCAGCCCGGTGACGTCGGTGCGGTAGCCGGGCAGGAGGGTGATGCCGCCGTGCCGCCCGCGCTCGGCGTAGACGGGGACGCCCGCGCTGCTGAGCGCCTCGACGTCCCGGTAGATGGTGCGGACCGAGACCTCCAGGCGCTCGGCGAGCTCATGGGCGGGTACGCGGCCGCGGGTCTGGAGGAGCAGGAGGACGGAGAGCAGGCGGTCGGACTTCACCCGCCCAGGGTCTCGCGGATCGGCCGGAAATGTTGACCGGGGGTGTCAGGTAATCGCGGCAAGGTGGGGGGTGCGGGGCCGACGGACGGCGCCGCACCCAGCCACCTCACAGGAGCCGAAGATGACCGGTACCCCGGACCCCCGCCCCCTCCTCGACCGCGCCACCGCCCAGCTCGCCCGGCTCATCGGCGGAGTCGACCCGGGGCAGTACGAACTCCCCACACCCTGCGAGGAGTTCGACGTACGGCGACTGGTCTCGCACGTCGTCGCCGGTACCCGGCGGATCGCCGTCGTCGGGGAGGGCGGGGACGGGCTCGCCGTGCCGTCGTCCGCCGAGGGCCTCGCCGACGGGGAGCTCGCGCAGGCATACGAAGACGGGCGGGCCGAGGCGCTCAAGGCCTGGCAGGACGACGCCCGGCTCGAAGCCGAGGTCACCGTGCCGTGGGGCAAGGTGCCGGGGCGCGCGGCGCTGGCCGGGTACGTCATGGAGACCACCACCCACTCCTGGGACCTGTGGGAGGCGCTCGGCCGGCCGGGCACGCTCGACCCGGACCTCGCCGGGTTCGCGCTCGCGGTCGCCCGGCAGGCACTGCCCGCGGAGCGGCGCGGCCCCGCCGTACCGTTCGGGGAGGTCGTGGCGGCGCCGCAGGAGGGCGGGCCCTACGCGGAGCTGGCGTCCTGGCTGGGCCGCCGCCCCCTCAGCACGCGCCCCTGAACCCGGCCCACCACCGAGCACCAACCGCCACCGCTCAGCGTTAGCCGCTCACCGCTAACCGAGCCTGACCCGCGCCAACTGCCGTGACTGCGCCACCAGTCGGTCCTTCGCGTCCCAGACCTCCGCGTCCTCCTCCAGGAAGCCGCCGGCCAGGTTCCGCGTCGTGATGGAGATCCGCAAGGGGCCCGGCGCCGGGCGGCACCGCACGTGGACGGTCAGCTCGACCGTCGGCACCCAGCCCTTGAGGCCCATCTCGAACGCGGTCGGCGGCAGGGCGTCCACCGCGAGCAGCAGCGACAGCGGATCCGCGTCGCGGCCGTCGGCCAGGCCGAACCAGCCGCGCATCTCCCCCTTGCCGGACGGCGCGCCGAGCGCCCAGCCGAGGGTGGCCGGGTCGAGCTTCAGGTGGAGCCGGTCGGTGATCGCCGAGCTGCCGGGCACCGGGGGCGCGCCCTCGGGCGAGTCGCTCGCTCCGAAGCACTGGTCGATCGGCGGGAAGGCGGGCACCTGGGCGCTGGTGCGGACGTCGTCCGGGAGCGCGTCCAGGTCGCCGTACGAGGCGAGGACGCGGATGCGCTCGACCTCGGTGCCGTCCTGCGCGTACTGGAACAGGGACGCCTGGCCGGTGGAGAGGGTGCGGCCGGCGCGGACCACGTCCGTGCGGATGACCGCGGGGCCGGGCGTCGACGCCGTCAGGTAGTGCGCCGAGACCGTGAACGGGTCGCTGTGCGGCAGGGCGTCCGCGAGGGCGCGGCCGAGTACGGCGAGCAGGTAGCCGCCGTTGACGGCGTTGATGATCGTCCACCCGGCGGAGAGCTCGATGTCATAGACGCCGGGCTCCCGCCGGGTGACGGTCGTGTCGCGGTCGAACTCGCTGTCGCCGATGCGGGCCTGGGTGGACGCGGCCCGCGGGGATGCTGCTTCTGCCATGCGAGAAACGGTACAACAGGAAATTACTAAGCGGTAGCTTTCGCCTGCTCCACCCGCATTACGGGTACGAGACCAGGTTCGCCACGTTGCTCGACGCGTCCGAGGGGCCGCCCGCCCCGTTGATCACGTGCCGGATGGTGCCCGTACCGCCCAGCGACACCGTGACCATGTCGTGGAAGCGCACCCCGTCCCGCTGCGGCGCCGTGAAGGCGTGCTCGGCGGTGACG
The DNA here is from genome assembly GCF_010548525.1 of Streptomyces sp. SID14478. Classification (GTDB taxonomy): domain Bacteria; phylum Actinomycetota; class Actinomycetes; order Streptomycetales; family Streptomycetaceae; genus Streptomyces. The sequence goes on along the minus strand of NZ_JAAGMG010001026.1, from coordinate 13,549 downwards.
GACTTGTTCGCGTTGAAGAAGCAGTACGAGCCGAGCCCCCAGGCCTCGTGCGAGGTGACGGAGTCGGCGACCTTGTAGGCGGTGTAGCCCTGGGTGGAGCCGTCCATCCAGGCGGCCTGGTCCGGCGGGTCGTACGGCATCTCGTTCTGGAAGAAGTACGTGCGGCCGCCGTTGCCGTTCCAGAGCACCTGGTGCTTTTGGTAGTGCTCGACGAACAGGCCGTACATCGTCACGTCGGCGCCGTTGACGATCAGGCCGGTGTCGGCGGTGTTGGTGTTCCAGCCGACGCCGTCGCCGTGGTCGGCGCGCCAGATCCAGGTGTGGTCGCCGATCACGTCCGCGCTGTTGACCACCAGGGACGTGGTCGCCCTGCCGACGCCCGCTCCCCCGACGCGGAAGTACACGTCGTGCAGGGAGGTCGGGTTCGCGGAGTGGTCCGCCGACGAGCCCTCGGCGCCGATCCGCATCAGCGTGTCCGAGTTCGTGGTGCCCGCGTCGAAGAGCAGGCCCGCGATCTTCACGCCGTCGACGTCGGCGACGTTCATCGCGGAGACGCCCCCGTCGGGCACGAACGTGGCGAGTCCGAGGCCGAGGACGACCGTGTCGGGCCGCGTCACCTTCAGGGTCTGGTCCAGGTGGTAGACGCCCGGGGTGACGAGGAGGTTCTTGCCGTCGGCGAGGGCGGCGTTGATGTCGGCGGCCGACTCGCCCTCCTTCACGATGTGGAAGTCGTCGATCGGGAGCGAGGAACCCGCCGCGTCACCCCCCGACCAGCTCGTGCCGCTGCTGTCGTGGCGCACCTCCGGCACGAACACCTTGTAGGCGCCCGCGTCGTCCACGTACAGGAAGGGCTTCTCGCGGGTGACGGGGGCCTTGGCGACCCGCGTGTAGGGCGGGTCGGGGAAGTTCCCCTCGGGGGCGTTGTCGGCGCCGACGAAGACCATGTTCCAGTTCTTGCCGGTCCAGCCGCCCCACTCGGTGTTCCGTGACAACCACTGTTGCTGGGAGCCGGAGTCGACCTGACCGTCGATCTTCGTGTCGGCGAGCAGGCCGCCGCTGGACCAGCCGTTGTCGTCGAGCGCGAGGTCGCCCTTGAGGTGCATGCGGCGGTACGGCGCGGCCTGGGAGACGGCCCAGCGGTCGGCGCCGCCGGCCGGGGTGACGGCGAGGTTCTCGGCGCCGCGCCAGAAGTTCTGGGTGGCGTTGCCGTCGAACCAGTCGGCCTCGGCGTGCACCGCGCCGTTGATGTCCGTGTCGTCGGGCGAGAGGCCGAGGCCGGCCACCTGGGTGTAGAAGCCGACGTTCGCGTCCACGTCGTAGGAGCCGGGCGCGAAGAGCAGCGCGTGGCGCTGTTCGCCGAACTGGTTCGTCTCCTGCTGCCGGAACACCTCGTCCAGCCGGCTCTGGATCTGCTCGCGGGGCATCGACGGGTCGAAGACGTCGACGTTCGGGCCGAGGTCGGGGGCGGCGGCGGACACGGCCGGTGCGGCGTCCGCGTGCGGGGTCGTGACCGCGGCGAGGGTGCCCGCGGCGAGGACGAGTCCCGCGGCGACGGCGGGAAGTACGCGCGTTCTCGTACGGCGACGGATGCTGCGGCTCTTCATCGTGGCCGCCCTCAACCCTCGTACCCGGCAAGGATCTTGGTGAATTCCCAGGGGTCCTGGTCGACGCCGGAGCACGTGTCGTCGTTCGGGTAGGCGCCGGGGCAGGGCCGGTCACGGTTGACGGACCAGAAGGAGAGGCGGGCCAGGTGGTGTTCCTGCGCGTACGCGAGGATCGTCTCGAAGTCGGCCGTCGTCACCGTCTCCTGGACGTCGGTGATGCCGTTCATCGAGGACAGGCCGCTGTGCCGGTACGCCTCGTCGTCGCTGTAGCCGTACGCCGACTTGACCCGGCCCTTCAGCCCGTCGGTGGCCTGCTTCGTCAGCTCGCCCATGTTCTGGCCGGCGCCGCCGAAGTCGAACGGCATGATCGTCCAGCCGTCCACCGTCAGTCCGGAGTCGGCGGCCCGGTCGATCATGCTGCCGTCGGGGCCGCTCCGGTCGGAGGGGAAGGTCACGTACGTGACGAGCCCGGCGTTGTCCGCCTTGACCTTCTTCAGGGCGTCGATCGTCTTCTGCTGCGTGGCCGGGTCGTCGTAGGCGTCGCCCTCGATGTCGATGTCGATCGCCTTGAGCCCGTAGGCGTCGATGACCTTCTGGTACGCGCCGGCGAGTGCGTCGGCGTCCGCGCAGGACTGCTCCAGCTTGTTTCCGCTCGCGCCGCCGAAGGACGGGACGACGTCGCCGCCGCCCGCCCGGACGGCCTCGACCGTCTCCTGGTCGGCGCCGCCGGTGAGCGGCCGGGAACCGTCCCACTGGGGCGAGCAGCCGCCCGCGTCGAGGACGAAGGCGAGGGTGAACCAGCGCACGCCGGTGGCCTGTTGGACCTCGGCCGGGTCGGGCGGATTGCCCCAGCCGTTGTAGAGGTAGGGGGCCACGGCCTGGGGGGCGGCGGTGGGGGCGGGGTCCGCCTGGGCGGTGGCGAGGAGGGTGCCGGCCGCGAGGGCCGCCGTGGCGGCGGACACGGCTATGAGACGGGTACGAGTTCTCATGGGCCTTCCAAGTGTGGGGGGAGGGAAGGTGGGCGCACCGGTGCGGTCCGGCCGTGGGGTTGGTCCGGACTTATTTCAGTGCGTGAGTTAACTCGCGATGCCAGAGGGCGTCAAGGGACAGGAGAGAAACGGGAGTTGGGGTCCGCCAGCCCCGGATTCCGCGCTACGGCGTCTCCTCCGTCACCTCCACGGCGGCCGACCTGCGGTTCCACGCGCGGGGCGCGCGCCAGTGGTAGCGCATCGCCAGCAGCCGCAGGAGGAACGCGGTGAGGACCGCGACGGCGCTGGTGAGGCCGTTCAGGGCGTCGTAGCGGATGCACAGCACGACGATCGCGGCGCCGACCATCGCCGGGACCGCGTAGAGGTCACGGTCCCAACGGACCAGCGACGGGACCTCGTTGGCGATGATGTCGCGCAGCACGCCGCCGCCGACCGCCGTGGCGAGACCGAGGGCGGCCGACGAGGTGAGGCCGAGCCCGTAGTCGTACGCCTTCGTCGTGCCCGTGACGCAGAACAGGCCGAGGCCCGCCGCGTCGAAGACGTTCACCGCGACCTGCGTGCGTTCGACCTCGGGGTGCAGGAAGAAGACGAGGGCCGCGGCGACCAGCGGCGTCAGGAAGTAGCCGAGGTCGGTGAAGGCGGCCGGCGGGACGGCGCCGATGACCAGGTCGCGGAAGAGCCCTCCGCCCAGCGCGGTGACCTCGGCGAGCGCGGCGATGCCGAAGACGTCCCAGTTCTTGCGGACGGCCATCAGCGCGCCGGAGATCGCGAAGACGAAGATGCCGATGAGGTCGAGCCAGTGCTGGACGGAGGGGGTGAAGATTTCCTGGATCACCCCATATTTTTACCTGTGGCGCGGGGCGCTACAGCGTCGGCTTGCCCGTGGTGAACAGCCAGGTGTCGAAGAGGCCGTCCAGGTTCTTGCCGGAGATCCGCTCGGCGAGCCTGATGAAGTCGTCCGTGTCCGCGTTGCCGTACCGGTGCAGCTTCGTCCAGGCGGGCAGGAGCCTGAAGAAGGCCTTGTCGCCGATGCGCTCGCGCAGCACCTGCAGCGTCATGGCCCCGCGCTGGTAGACCGCGGAGGCGAACATGGTGTCGCGCTGCGGGTCGCCCACCTTCGTCTGCCAGAAGGCGGAGGTCGCCGGGCGCGAGTTGTAGCCCGCGAGGAAGGAGTCGTGGGCGGAGGCGCCGCCCTTGTGCTCGGTCCACAGCCACTGGGCGTACGTGGCGAAGCCCTCGTTGAGCCAGATGTTCTTCCACTGCTCGACCGAGACGGAGTCGCCGAACCACTGGTGGGCCAGCTCGTGCACGATCGTCGACTCGTCGCGGACGGCCGAGTAGCTGGGCTTGGTCTGGGTCTCCAGGGAGAAGCCGGCCTGCGGCATGTCGTCGACGACGGCGCCGGTCTCCTCGAAGGGGTACGGGCCGAAGACCTGCGACCAGTAGTCGGTGGCCTCGGCGGTCACGGCGTACACGTCCACGTCGTTGCTGTGGGCCAGGACCGGGTCGATGGCCACGTAGATGGGCGTGCCGGCGGGGGTGCGGCCGGTTTTGACGTCGAACTTGCCGATGCTGGCGGTCGCGAGGTACGTCGCCATGGGCTTCGTCTCGCGCCAGTGGTGGACGCGCTGGCCGCCCTTGGTGGCGTACGTGTCGACGAGGCGGCCGTTGGAGACTCCGGTCAGGCCCTTGGGGGCCTTGATGCGGATGTCGTACGTCGCCTTGTCGTCGGGGTGGTCGCTGGAGGGGAACCAGGTGGAGGCGGCGTTCGGCTCGCACGCCACGAAGACGCCGTCGGCGGTCTTCATCCAGCCGTAGTCGGAGCCGAAGACGATGGGGCCGGTGAGCGCCTCGGGCACGCCGCCGTAGGTGACGGCGACGCGGAACGTGTGGTTCTTGCGTATCGCGCCGCGCGGGGTGATGACGATCTCGTCGCCGGTGCGGGTGAACTGCGCGCGTCTGCCGTCCACTTCGACCTTGGTGACCGAGAGCTTCTGCAGGTCGAGGTCGAAGGAGGAGAGGTTCTGGGTGGCGCGCGCGGTGAGCGTCGTACGGCCGTCGAGGCGGTCCGTGTCGGGGTTGTAGGCGACGTCGAGGTCGTAGTGGCGGGCGTCGAAGCCGCCGTTGCCTAGCTGCGGGAAGTACGGGTCGCCGATGCCGTCGGAGCCGGGGGTAGGGGCTGGTGAGGCGGCGATCAGGCAGAAGGAGGCGGCCGCGACGGTGAGTGCGGCCAGGCGTGCCGAACGGGAGAGAGCCATGGGGCGTCCCTTCACGCGTGTTCCGGTGTATCGGACACGGAGACACTGCCGTTCGGGGGCGGTTGTGTACATGACCCTTCTGGGCCATGTTCGGCCTGGCGTGCCGCGGGCCCGTCGCGCGCACCCTGTCCCGGGAAAGCCCCGGGAAAGCTCCCGGGAAGCACCGTGCCCACCCGGCCGCTGGGGGCGGCAGGGTGGGCACATGGCGGCGGCCGGAGCGCTACTCGTCCTTGGAGGTGCCCTTCGGCGTCTCCGCCGTGGGCTCAGCCGGGGACTGCGCCGGGGACTCGAGCGTCACCGACTCGATGGCCTGCTTGGCCACCGAGAGCAGCTCGGTGTCCTCGGGGGCCTGGTCGGCGGCGTTCTCCGGGTGGTGGCAGGCGACCTGGTGGCCGGTGCCGAGCTGGAGCAGCGGGGGCTCCTGCTTCCCGCAGATGTCCGTCGCCTTCCAGCAGCGCGTGTGGAAACGGCAGCCGGCGGGCGGGTTGATCGGCGAGGGCACGTCGCCGCGCAGCAGGATGCGCTCGCTCTTGGCGCCGCGCCGCTTCGGGTCCGGGACGGGGACCGCGGACAGCAGCGCCTTGGTGTACGGGTGCATCGGCGTCGCGTACAGGTCGTCGCGGTCGGCCAGTTCGACGATCTTTCCGAGGTACATCACCGCGATGCGGTCCGAGACGTGCCGGATGACCGAGAGGTCGTGCGCGATGATCACGTACGTGAGACCGAGCTCGTCCTGCAGGTCGTCGAGCAGGTTGACCACCTGGGCCTGGATCGACACGTCGAGCGCGGAGACCGGCTCGTCGGCGACCACGAGCTTCGGCTTCAGGGCCAGCGCGCGGGCGATGCCGATGCGCTGGCGCTGGCCGCCGGAGAACTCGTGCGGGTAGCGGTTGTAGTGCTCGGGGTTGAGGCCGACCAGCTCCAGGAGGCGCTGGACCTCCTTCTTCACCCCGCCCTCGGGGGTCTCGCCCTGCAGCCGGAACGGTGCGGAGACGATCGAGCCGATGGTGTGCCGCGGGTTCAGGGAGCCGTACGGGTCCTGGAAGATCATCTGGATGTCCCGGCGCAGCGGACGCATGCCGCCGGTCTTCAGATGGGTGATGTCCTGGCCCTCGAACGCGATCGAGCCGCCCGTCGGTTCCTGCAGCCGCGTGATCACCCGGCCCATGGTCGACTTGCCGCAGCCCGACTCGCCGACGACGCCGAGGGTCTCGCCCCGGCGCACCTGGAAGTCGATGCCGTCGACGGCGCGCACGGCCGCCACCTGGCGCTGCAGGATGCCCTTCTTGATCGGGAAGTGCTTGACCAGGCCCTGCACGTCGAGCAGGACGTCCCGCTCCTCGGTGGGCCTGCCCTGTGCGGGGACCACTGCCGTCTGCCCGGCCGTCTTGTTCGTGTCAGTCACAGCTTCGGCGCAATCTCTTCGGTCCAGATCCGCGTGCGGTCCTCCGGCGAGAGGTGGCAGGCGGACCAGTGGCCGCCCTCCGCGAGGCGCAGTTCGGGGCGCTCGGTGCGGGTGACGCCGCCCTTGGGGACGTCGGCGTACGGGCAGCGCGGGTGGAAGGCGCAGCCGGACGGCACGTTGATGAGGCTCGGCGGCTGGCCCTTGACCGGCACCAGACGCTCGGTCTGGTCCCGGTCGATGCGCGGCATCGAACCCAACAGGCCCCAGGTGTACGGGTGTTGCGGCGCCTCGAAGACCTGCTCGACGGGGCCGCGCTCCACGCACCGCCCGCCGTACATCACGAGTACCTGGTCGGCGATCTCGGCGACGACACCCAGGTCGTGGGTGATCAGCACGACCGCCGACTCGAACTCCTTCTGCAGGTCCCGGATCAGGTCGAGGATCTGCGCCTGCACCGTCACGTCGAGGGCCGTGGTCGGCTCGTCGGCGATGAGCAGCTGCGGGTTGTTGGCGAGCGACATCGCGATCATCGCGCGCTGGCGCATGCCGCCGGAGAACTCGTGCGGATAGCTGTCGACCCGCTTGGCGGGCTCGGGGATGCCGACCCGGTCGAGCAGTTCGACGGCGCGTGCCTTCGCGGCCTTCTTGGTGACGTCGTTGTGGATGCGGTACGCCTCCACGATCTGCGCGCCGATCGTGTAGTACGGGTGCATCGCGGACAGCGGGTCCTGGAAGATCATCGCCATGTCGCGGCCGCGCAGCCGGCGGACGTCGTCGGGGGCGGCGGAGATCAGTTCCTTGCCGTCGAGCCAGATCTCGCCCGACATCCGGACGTTCTTGCCGCGCGCGCCGAGCCGGTGCAGGCCCATGATGGCCAGCGACGTCACGGACTTGCCCGATCCGGACTCGCCCACGATGGAGAGGGTCTCCCCCTTCTGCAGGGAGAAGTTGAGCCCGTCGACGGACTTCACGATGCCGTCGTCGGTCGGGAAGTGCACCTTGAGGTCACGCACGTCGAGGAACGCGCGGGGCGGTTCGGTGGTGGCAACCGGCTCGCCAACTGCCGCGCCGGTCTTGGACAGTTCGGTCACGAGAGCCTCACCCGCGGGTCGGCGGCGGCGTAGAGAAGGTCCACCAGGAGATTGCACAGGACGACGAAGAACGCGGCGAGCAGGGTCACGCCGAGCACCGGCGGCAGGTCGTTGTCGTTGATCGCCTGGACCGCGTACTCACCGATGCCGTGCAGCGAGAAGACGCGTTCCGTGATGAGCGCACCGCCGAGCAGCAGACCGAGGTCCATGCCGAAGACGGTGATGATCGGCGTCAGGGCGGCACGCAGACCGTGCCGGCCGACGACCGTGCGCTCGCGCAGGCCCTTGGCGCGCGCGGTGCGGATGAAGTCCTCGTTCATCGTCTCCATCATCCCCGAGCGGGTCAGCCGCGCGTAGATGGCGGAGTACAGCAGGGCGAGCGAACACCAGGCCGGGAAGAGGGTGTTGGCCCACTGCGCCGGGTTCTCGGTGAACGGTACGTAGGTCCTGCCGAAGATCGGCCACTGGTAGGTGAAGAGCAGCAGCGCCAGCTGGCCCGTGAAGAAGATGGGCAGCGAGACGCCGGCGAGGGCGACACCCATGAAGGCGCGGTCGAAGAACGAGCCGGGCTTGAGGGCCGAGATGACACCGACCGTCACGCCGGAGACCAGCCAGATCACGGCCGCACCCGCGGCCAGCGACAGGGTCACCGGCAGGCGCGAGGTCAGCTCGGGCCAGACCGCGACGTGGTTCTTGAACGAGTAGCCGAAGCAGGGTGCGTTGCAGTGCACCGTGGTCGGGCCGAGGTCGTAGGTGGCACCGGAGACGATGCCCTTGATGAAGTGCCAGTACTGCTCGTAGACCGGCTGGTCGAGCCCGAGGTTGTGCTTGACCACCGCGATGTCCGCGGCCGTCGGGCTCTTGCCGATGTACTGCTGAGCCAGCTGGTCGGCAGTCTGTCCTGCGAGTCTCGGCAGCAGGAAGAAGATTGCAAAGGTGACCGCGGTGACGACCAGCAGCAGGATCACTGCTGCGATCATCCGGCGGAAGATGTACGAGATCACGAGGACCGGCGCTGGCGCCCGCGGGCTTGTCGGCCCGCGGGCACCAATGCCTTCACCTGCCTTCCGGGGCTGCTACTTCTTCGTGGTGCCGATGTTGAGGTAGTCGTACTGACCGCTGAAGGCGGCCGTCGACACCAGGTTGGTCGCGTACGGCGACCTGTAGAGCAGGATCTTGAAGTAGACCAGCGGCACGATGGCGGCCTGGTCCATGGCCTTCTGGTCGATCTGGCCGTACAGGTCGTTGCGCGTGGCCTCGTCGGGCGCGGCGATCGACTTGCCGAGCATGTCGTCGATGCCCTTGTTGCTCAGGTACGACAGGTTCGTGTTGCCCGAGGTGCCGATGGCGGCGCTGTTGAGGATCTGCTGCAGGAAGCCGTAGCCGGAGGGCCAGTCGGCACCCCACTGCATCATCATCAGGCCGACGTTGTTCTTCTTGTTGAACGTCGGGACGCCCGCGTAGTCGGTGAAGTACTTGCCCGACGGGAACTGCTTCAGGCTGGCGTTGATGCCGACCTTCTTCAGCGACTCGATGATCGCGGTGGCACCGTCGACCTCTTCCTGACGGTCGCTGCGCGCGGTGATCGTGGTGTTGATCGTCTTCTGGCCGCAGGCCTTCAGCTGGTCCTTGGCCTTGGCCACGTCGCCCTTGTTGCCCGGCGTCGCGTACGTGTCGGCCTTCTTGTAGCCGGTGATGTCCGGCGGCAGGACCGTGGAGGCCACGTCACCGCGGATCGAACCGCCCTGCGTGGTCTGCACCGAGACCTTGTCGATCGCGTACTCGACGGCCTTGCGGCACTCGAGCTTGTCGAACGGCTTCTGCGTGGTGTTGATCGCCATGTAGGTCAGGCGGCCACCGTAGGTGTTGTCGGTGTTGGCCCGCTTGTCCTTGCTGTTGACCAACTGCGCCTGGGTCTGGGTCTCGACGCCCTTGCCCTGCAGGTCGATCAGGGTGTCGCCGGACTGGAGGTCCTTGTCGATGGTCGACTGGTTGACCTTCAGGTTGACGACGATCTTGTTCGGGTACTGCTTGCGCAGCGGGTCGTTCTTCGGGTTGAAGTTCTTGTTGCGGACCAGAACGGCCTGCTTGCCCTCCTGGTAGCTCTGGAACTGGTACGAGCCCGAGGACACGATGTTCTTGACGTAGTCGATGCCCTTGTCCTTGGCCTGCGGGACGGGCGCCGTCTGCGGCGTGGCGACCAGGTAGTCGAACTCCTGGAACGCGCGGTTGAGGTGGAACGAGATCGTGTAGTCGTCCGGCGTCTCGATCGAGTCCAGGCCCTTGCCGCTCTTGTCCTTGTACGGGCCCTTGTACTTGTCGCCGCCTTCCAGGAACTGCTGGAAGTAGTTCGGCCCCAGGTTCAGCACGTCACGCGCGAAGTTCGAGCGCTCGACGGCGTACTTGACGTCCTTCGAGGTGATCGGCGTGCCGTCCTGGTACTCCAGACCCTTGCGGATCGTGTACGTCCAGGTCTTGCCGCCGTCCGAGGACTTGCCGGGCGCGGAGGCCAGGTCGGGGACGAGCGTGTTGCCCTTCTCCCCGGCGTCGGGCTTGAACGTCATCAGCGGGCGGGCGAACAGCCGGCTGAAGTTGTACATGTACGCGTAGTACGTGTTGCCCGGGTCGAACGAGTCGGGAGCGTCCGACATCGCGTAGGTGACCGTGCCGCCCTTTTGCGTGGACGCGTTGACGACGCCCTTGGTGGCGGCGTCCGCCCCGGCCGCCTTCCCCTTGCCGTCGCCCGAGCCGTCGTCGGCCTTACTGCAGCCGGCGAGCAGCAGGCTCACGCTGCCAATGGCCGCGACCGCGGCTAGTGATGACCTTCGCATGATGGTCGAATTCCCCTCCATTGTCGGAAACTTGTGGAGCTCTCTGCGCCGTCCGGTCAGCGGCTGCGCGGGTCGAGAGCGTCGCGGAGACCGTCACCGAGCAGGTTGAACGCGAGCACGGTGACGAAGATGGCGAGGCCCGGCACGATCATGTACTGCGGGTCGACCTGGAAGTAGTCGACGGCCTGGTTGAGCATCCCGCCCCAGGAGGCCTGCGGCGGCTGGATGCCCACGCCCAGGAAGCTGAGCGACGCCTCGAAGATGATGTTCGTCGGGATGAGCAGCGTCGAGTAGACGATGATCGGGCCGACCAGGTTGGGCAGCAGTTCCCGGAAGAGGATGTACGGACCGCGGGCCCCCATGCCGCGCGCGGCGTCGACGAACTCGCGCTCGCGCAGCGCCAGCGTCTGGCCGCGCACGATGCGGCCCAGGTACGGCCAGTTGAAGAAGCCGATCACGAAGATCAACACGCAGATGTGCAGCGGGAGTCCGTCGAGCCCGAAGGCGCCGCCCTGCAGCGTCGCGGAGATCGAGATGGCGAACAGCAGCAGCGGGAAGGCCAGGAACGTGTCCATCAGGCGGCTGATCACGGTGTCGACGCGGCCGCCGTAGTAGCCGGCGACGACGCCGAGGATCGCGCCGATGACGTTCGACAGGACCGTCGCGCCGAAGGCCACGACGAGCGAGACCCAGGAGCCCTCCAGGATGCGGGCGAGGATGTCGCGCCCGAACTTGGGCTCGACGCCCAGGGGGTGGTCGCCGCTCATGCCGCCCATGCCGCCCTTGGGCAGCGAGGTGCTGGAGTCGATCAGGTCCTGGTGGAACGCGTTCGGGTCGAGGCCGAGCAGGTGCTGCAGCGGGCGCGCGAACGCGGCGATGAGCACGAGAAGGATGACAACGATGCCGCCCACGACGGCGATCTTGTCCTTCTTGAAGCGGTTCCAGGCGATCCGGCCGAGGGACCGGCCCTCGATCTGCGCGGCTCCCGCCCCGGCCAGCACCGCCTCCGGCTGCGCGTCGGCCGCTGCTCCGGTGGTCTCGATCGGTGCGGTCACGAGCGACTGCCCCTTCCCGGCCGGGGATGACCGGCCCACACTTGCCGCTGTAGCGGCCCGTACTCGACTGCGGTGCGGAGGCCACAGCTCTCGCACAAGGAGCCGAACGCTCCCGCATTCGGGGAGTCTTCAGGGTGGCTGCGATCAGTCGCCAGATCTCACGTCGAATGGATGCCTAAACGTGATGCTGTCTGGGGGGTTCCGTTATCCGGACGGCCGTGAACGGGGTGCGGACGGTGGGCAGTTGGGGTGGAAGGGGTGCCAGGTCGGACATTGGGCCCACATGGCCGCTTCTCTCCCTCAACCGGCCTGTTCCCGAAATGGCCGCTACGCGGCGGGAGTTGAGGAAAACCTGAGGAAGCGCAGGTCGCGGGTCAGTACGACGCGCCGTAGGGGGGCGGATACCCGTAGCCCCCGCCGGCCTGGCCCGCGGGAGCGACGTGCGCCTCGCGGTCGTAGAACGGCCGGGCGTTCGCCCGCAGCCACATCGCGACCGGGTCGTACTCGTCCGACATGGCGACCGTGGAGACCGGCAGACCGTCCGGGACCGCCGTGACGGACTGCTGCATCATGCCGCGCACCGCGTCCACCGACGCCGGCGACGTGTCGTACACGTCGAGGCCGATCGCGAGGTACGGCGCGCCGAGCGTGGGCTGCACCCAGGCGCGGCGCAGCGAGCGGATCGCGGTCGTGCGGTGCGCGTTCTGCGCCAACACCGCGTAGAACTGGGGGATTTCGATCGTCGGCTCGGCGAGGCGGAGCGGACCGGCGGGCTGCCGGTCGAGGCCGCCCGCGATCCGGCGCAGATCGAGCCAGGGCACGCCGACGCCGCCGCCGGGCGCGTGCGGGTTCAGCCACAGGCCGTAGTGGTCGGGGTAGAGGGTGCGGGCCGCGTCGACCCCGCCGACCACCTCGTAGGCGCGCGACCAGCCGGACGCGGAGAGCTCCTGGGCGGAGGTGACACAGGGGGCGTACGAGAAGCCGTCGACGTCCATGTTCCCGTACTGGGCGTCGGGCGACCCGGCCTGGCCGTGCCAGAGCAGCATCCAGACCTGGCCGGACGCGGGGTCGGCGAGGGCCGCGAGGAGCGCCTCGTACGCGTCGTAGCGCCCGGGGGTCACCTGGCGCAGCATGTGCTCGACCTGTCCGGCCGCGGCCGTGCCCGACGCACTCACCCGTAACCGCCCCTTCATGAACGTCCGTGTTCCGCCGTGACCTTCGGGGCGCGAGGTCCGCCCGTCCCGGTCAGGTCATGAAACCAGCTTAAGCGGCGTTCCTGACACCGACTTGACGGACGGCGTCACCGTTCCCGTACATAGAAGGGACGGACACGCGTGCGCAGGAAGTCGGCGACCGGGTCCTGGGTGATGTCGAGGAAGACCAGGTTCACCGGCCAGCCGACCGGGACGCGGCCGAGTGCGCGGCCCAGCGCGTCCAGCGGGAGGTCCCGCACGGCGCCCTCGCCCTGGCTCAGTTCCACCCCGATGAACAGGGACGGCTCGGCGTCCTCGACGACGGCGAGGCAGCGGCGGGCGCTCAGCACGGTGCCGCTCGCCTCGAACTCCTCGCGCACCGCCGCCAGGAAGTCCACCGGGTCGTGCTGCCAGTCCGGCTCGGAGAGCACGACGCGCCCGCCGGTGGACGGGCCGTCCAGCGGGGTGCGGCCGCTGCGGGCCAGTGCGGCGACGGCGGGCGGGGGCAGCGGGATGCCGATCGTGCCGTCCGGGTTCACCGCGAGCCCGACCTGGGCGGGCAGCCCGCGCGCGAACTCGACGGCCGGGGCCACTGTGCAGTCCATCCGGCCGCCGGTGACCTGCATGAACTGCTGCTCGGAGCTGAACACGGGCACATAGGCCTGCCCCTCGATCTCCAGCGTCGGCAGGTCGAGGTCCTGGCTCGCGGAGCTGCCGCCGCGGGGCAGCGGGATCCATATCCGGCTGCGGCCGAGGACCTCGACGATGCGGCCGCCCGCGCCTTCGACGCCGAGCGCCGCCGCGAGGACCTCCTCCAGCTCGTTCGCCGGCCAGCCCTGGACCGGGTGGGCGTGGGCGGCCTCGTGGTGTGCGGGGTGTTCCATAGCCGCCGACGATACTGCGTACCCCCTGGTGGACACGGTCCGCATGCGTCCCGTCGCGCACGGCGGCGGCCCGGCCGTCACCCCGCCCGGAAGGTGATCCCGCTCAGGGCCTCGGTCGCCGCCCGGTCGAGCAGCACCGCCGACTCGATCCCGGCCGGCAGGTCGCCCCGCTCCGTCGACGTCACCAGCGCGCCCACGGCCCGGCGGTGCCGTGCGAACGCGTACCGCGACACGCCCCG
>NZ_JAAGMG010001482.1 GCF_010548525.1 Streptomyces sp. SID14478 | reverse complement strand
GCGGCGACCCGAGTCCGGTCCCGCGGGCCCGCCCCCGATGCGGGCCCGGTCGGCGGCGGCGCCGCCCTCGTCCCAGCCCGCCCCGTCCGTGACCCCCCTCATCCGGGTCGTCACGGTCTCGGGGAACATCTCCTCGGCCCGCCCCGTGACGGCGACGTCGCGCGCGGCCAGTACAGGCAGCAACTCGCCCTCCGCACCGACCACTTGATCGGTGACCTCGGCGAGGCGGTCGCCGATCCGATGGGCGTACGCGGCCAGGAACGACTGCCGGAAGGTCTTCGTACGCTTCCTGCCGCCCGCCCGCTGCTCCGCCTCGGCCCGCGTCATCGCCGAGTCGGCCTGCACCAGCAGCGACGTGTAGAGCAGCTCGACGACCTCCAGGTCCGCCTCGAAGCCGACGACGGTCGAGAAGCCGAACGCGCTGTTCCACACGGCACGGCAGCGGTTCGCGCCGGCCACCGCGTCCAGCAGCACCGCCTTCGCCGTCTCGTACGGGGCGTCGACGCCGATCCGGCAGGCGCCGGGCGCGTCCTTCGCGTGCGTACGGGAAGCGAGCAGCGCCTCGTCGACCGAATGCCGGGCCATCAGCTCCTGCGCCTTGGCCGACAGCGCCTCGGCCTCCGGCGGATAGCCGGTCGCCTCCGCCTTCGCCAGCAGCGCGCGGATCCGGGCCAGCGCGCGCGAGTCCCCCGCGACGGGCGCGGTGACGGACTCGCCCGGCACCGGGCCCACGGGTTCGATCGCGGGCAGGCGCAGCAGCAGCCGGTACAGCTCCAGGGCGACGGTGGCGCCCGTGAAGCGGTCCTGGCGGCCCTCCTCGTCGGGCAGCTCGGCGATCTGGGCGCTCCAGCGGGCGGGCAGCGTCGCGTACCGGCCGGTCTCGGCGCGGATCAGCCGGGCGGCGAGCCGGACGTGGTCCGCCTCCAGTTCGCGTACGACCATGCGCACCACATCGGCGGGCTGCCAGCCGCGCTCCCACGCCCGGCGCACGAACTCCTGCCCTCGCAGGGCGAGTTCGGTGTCGGCGGAGGGGTCGGCGGCGAGCAGGGAGGCGCCGGTGTCCAGGTCGCCGTCGGCCCCGTACAGGGCGGCGGCGAAGGCGCGCTCGACGGTGTCAGTGCTCATGCCGGTCCTCCTGCGCGCGGGCGACGACGGCCGGACCGGTGCCCGTCGCGACTCCCGCAGCACCCACGGCCCCGCAGCCGTCGCGGTCCGCGCCCGCCACCGAGGGGATCGAGAGGACGCCCTCCGTGGGCCCCACTGCCATCAGATTGCCTCCCTACCCGCCTGCGCCCGTGTCCGTGTCCGTGCCCGTGCCCGTGCCCGTGCCCGTGCCCG
>NZ_JAAGMG010001449.1 GCF_010548525.1 Streptomyces sp. SID14478 | reverse complement strand
CACGCCCGCGTCGCCGACACCTGGGTACTGCACGCCCGTGGCCTGCTCACGCCCGCCGTGCCGAGCGCGGCGCCCGGCTGGTCCCAGGCCTGGCCGCCGGTCGCGGGCGACCCGGTCGAGGGGCAGGAGGTGTACCGCGTGCTCGGCGACCTCGGCTTCGGCTACGGCCCGGCGTTCCAGGGGGTGCGCGCCGCGTGGTCGCGCGGGGACGAAGTCTTCGCCGAGCTGGCGCTCGACACCGACACCGCCGCGCGCGCCACCGCCTTCGGACTGCATCCGGCGCTGCTGGACGCGGTGTTGCACGCCGCTGCCGGTCCGCTCACCGAAGGCGGCCCGGACGGCCGGCCGGCTCTGCCGATCGCTTTCGACGGCGTGCAGCTGGCACAGCCCGGCGCGGACGCCCTGCGCGTCCGCGTCGCCCGCACCGCACCCGACACCCTGCGCGTGGACGCGGTCGACGCGACCGGTGGACTCGTACTGAGCATGGACGCGGTGCGCACCCGTCCGATCGAACAGCAGACGCTGGCCCAACTGCGCGGCGCCGCCCCGCTGTTCGACGTCGAGTGGGTCGCCGTGCCCGCCGCCCCCGCGGCGGACGCCGGGCGTCTCGTCGTGCTCGGTGACCCGGCGGCCGTCCAGGCCCCCGAGCCTCCGGCGCACTGCGCCGATCTCGCGGAACTCGCCCTCCTGCGGGACGTGCCCGACACGGTGGTGTGGGCGGCGCCCCGCGGAACCGGCGCGGCGGACGTACACACCGGTGTGCTGACGGCACTCGCCCTGTTGCAGGACTGGATCGGCGCCGAACGCCCCGGCCGGCTCGCGATCGTGACCCGCGCGGCCGCCGGACTGCCCGGCGAGGAACCGGACCTGGCCGCGGCCGCCGTGGCGGGTCTCGTGCGCAGC
>NZ_JAAGMG010001406.1 GCF_010548525.1 Streptomyces sp. SID14478 | reverse complement strand
CCGCGTCCCCGTTCCCGGCGGCGGCCGACGTCGCCGCCCGCGCCGCCTCGTCCGCCGCGTTCCCGGCCAGCGAGTACGTGTATCCGTACAGCACGCACTGCCACATCAGCGCCATCACGACCAGCACCAGCGGGAACATCGCCGCGAACTCCAGCGTCACCGCGCCCTTGTCGGAGCGGCGGCGGGAGCGGCGGCCGCCCGCGGCGGGGTCCGGGGCCGCGACCAGGCCGAGTTCGCCGGCCAGGGCCCACAGCGCCTGCTTGACCGTCGAGCGGTTGTCGAGGTCCTGCATCCGGCCCGCGTCGACGGCCGCCTGGAGTTCCTTGTAGGCGGCGGGGACCGACGTGCGGGTGGTCTTCGTGCCGGTGACCCGCTCGACCAGAGTTGGCTGGATCTCGGTGGTGCGGGCGTGCCGGTTGACGACCGTGAGGGTCTCCTCCGCCTTGCGGATCTGGAGGCGGTCCCAGAGGCGGACCATGCGTTTCGCGGCGCGGACCGCCACGACATCCGGGGTGACCAACAGGACCGTCTGGTCGGCGAGTTCGATCGCCGCGGCGTTGGCCGCGCCCATCTGCGTACCGCAGTCGACGACCACGACCTCGTAGCGGGCGCGCAGGGCGTGGACGACCTGGCGGGCGACGCGGTCGGTGACCTCTTCGCCGCGCTCGCCGTCGGCGGGGGCGAGCAGGAGGTCGATGCCGGTCTCGTGGGTGAAGACGGCGTCCTGGAGGACGCGCGGGGTGATGTCGCGGATGGCCGCCAGGTCGGCGACGGAGCGGCGGAACTGGACGTCGAGGTAGGAGGCCACGTCCCCGGACTGGAGGTCGAGGTCCAGGAGGGCCACGGAGCGGCCGGACGCCCGTGCGGCGAGGGCGAGTTGGACGGCGGCCAGGGTGGTGCCGACGCCGCCCTTGGCGCCGGTCACGGCCACGACGCGGGCGCCGCCGCCCGCGGGCATCAGCTCCGCGCCGGTGCCGCC
>NZ_JAAGMG010001368.1 GCF_010548525.1 Streptomyces sp. SID14478 | reverse complement strand
CGGGGTCACGGTGGGTGCGTTCGCGTGAGCGCGGACCTCGTCGTGCGTCCCGCCGGGCGCCATGCGCTCCTGGTGGAGCTGCCGGACGCCGAGCGCACCGGCGCCTTCCACGCGGAACTGCTGCGGCGCCGGGCCGCGGGCACGCTGGCGCCGGTCGCCGAGATCGTGCCGGGAGCCCGCACGGTGCTGCTCGACGGCGTCCCGGACCCCGCCGCGCTGGCCGGTCAACTCACCGCCTGGGACGTCCCATTGACACCCCCGGCCGCGGGCGAGGTGGTGACGGTGCCGGTCGTGTACGACGGCCCCGACCTGGCCGAGGTGGCGGCGCTGTGGGGCGTGCCCGAGGACGAGGTGGCGGCGCGGCACGCCTCGTACTCGTACCGCGTCGCCTTCTGCGGCTTCGCGCCCGGCTTCGGCTATCTGACGGGGCTGCCCGAGGAGTTGCACGTCCCGCGCCGGGCCACGCCCCGCACCCGGGTCCCGGTGGGTGCGGTGGCCCTGGCCGGCCCGTACTCGGCGGTCTATCCGCGGGCGACCCCGGGCGGCTGGCAGATCATCGGCACGATGCCGGACCCGACACCGCTGTGGGACCCGTCGCGGGAGCGGGCGGCCCTGCTGTCCCCGGGCACCCGGGTGCGCTTCGCCCAGGAGACGGCCCGATGACGACCAAGCTGACCGTGGTCAGGGCCGGCGCCCTCACCACGATCCAGGACGCGGGCCGAACGGGCCACGCCCACCTGGGAGTTCCCCGCTCGGGCGCCCTGGACGCGCCCGCGATGCGGCTGGCGAACAGGCTGGCCGGCAACCCCGCGGACACCGCCGTGCTGGAGACGACCCTGACGGGCTGTGCCCTGCGCCCCGACGGGGACGTCACCCTGGTCGTCGGCGGCGCGCCCTGCCCCGTGACGGTCGACGGCAGGCCCGCACCCTGGGGCGCCCCCGTGCGGGTGCCGGCCGGTGCGCTGTTCGACGCCGGACCGGCGACCGGGGGCGTGCGCTCCTATCTGGCCGTCGCCGGCGGCATCGCCGTCGAGCCCGTGCTGGGCAGCCGCGCCACCG
>NZ_JAAGMG010001332.1 GCF_010548525.1 Streptomyces sp. SID14478 | reverse complement strand
GGGCGGCGGGACGGGCGTGGGCGCCGGGCCGGCCGCCTGGGTGGGCATCGCGTGCATCGGCGCGGTGGGTGCCTGCGGCTGCGGCGCGTAGGGCATCGGGCGGGGGTAGCCGTACGAGGGCTGCTGCGGCATGCCGTACATCGCGGGCCGGGCGGCGAGCTGCTGGGTGCGGGCGAGGCGGACGTCGGCGATCAGGTAGTACGTGACGGAGACGGCGAGGTTGACGAGCATCAGGCCCATCGCGGTGTTCCCGTACCAGCTGGTGAACTCGTCGCCGCCGGGGTCGCTGAAGATGCCTATCCAGCACACGAGTTGGGTCGCGGCCACGCCTATGAAGACCCGCCAGTCGGTCTTGCTGCGGGAGGTCAGGGCGAGCCTCAGCATGGGCACGAAGCCGAGGAAGCCGACGGTCAGGACGCCGATGGCCACGAAGAGCACGCGCATTCCTGCCTTCGCTCCGGGCGACGGGAGCCGGGGCGGGGGCGCATAGCCGGGGCCGTGCATGGCTGCTCCTGCGGGTGGGTGCCTGTGTGCTGGTGGGCGCACGAACTGCGTGCTGCGTCGAGCGTATAGGCCGACGGGGACAACCGGCCCCCGGTTGTTCTCACTCCGGTGCGAGGGTGCCGTCCGTGAGGCCGTCGTGCAGGCCCTGGACGAGCTGTTCGCCGAGGCGGCCGGCGCGGCGCAGCGCGTCTTCGAAGGCGGCCAGCGACCTGAACCGGGCGCCGTATCCGGCCTGTTCGGCCAGGGGCAGGCGGGGCAGCTGCAGGCGGCGCACGTCGAGCCGGGTCGCGGTGGACGCGTAGCTGCTGGCCTGCCGGTTGTTGGCGGTGCCGCGCAGGAACCCGGCGAGGAACCACGGGTCGAGCGCGGCCGGGTCGGGGCGCAGCAGGGCGAGTCCGCGGCCGAGGGCGGCGCCCGCGGTGTCCGCGTCGACGACGCGGACGACGGCGCCGCCGCCGACGACCGGCACGACGACGTCGCCGGCCTCCAGCAGCACCGACGAGCCGTTGGGGGAGACGGCGATCCGGGTGCCGGAGGGGGCGGCGCCGGTGAGGACGTCGTGGTCGGTGAGCACGGGCACGCGCGCGTGGTCGCCGGTGCCGTCCGTGGTCGCGGCCGTGTGCAGGGACAGGGCGCCCGCGCGCGCGAGTTCACCGATCGTGGTCTGCGGCCAGCGCGCGGGGGACGCGACGCGCGGTGCGTCCTCGGGGGTGAGCTTCGTGGTCAGCCGCAGGGTCTCGGAGAGCTGCTCGCGTACGGCGGTGAGTTCCTCGGCGCCGCCGTCGCCCGCGGCCGGGGGCG
>NZ_JAAGMG010001287.1 GCF_010548525.1 Streptomyces sp. SID14478 | reverse complement strand
GGTGCAGGGCGGCGTGCACCTCGGCGAGCGCGTCCGGGCCGGTGACGGCGGTCGCGTCGACGACGATGCCGGCGGGGCGGTCCGCGCCGCCGCCGGACAGGGAGCCGCGGACGTCGAGACCGGTGCGGGCCAGCAGCTCCGACAGCTCCTTGCGGTGGGCTGACGTACCCGCCGTGAAGTGCAGCAACTGCCCTTCCAGGGAAGGGCGTTCGGGGCTCCAGCGACGGAGCGGCGCGGGCTGCGGCAGGCCCAGGCGGCGGGTCAGGAAGCGGCCGGGGGCCGTGCCGGTGAAGTTCAGATAGCGGTCGGCCATTGTCCAACTCCCTGCTCCGTCGTAAATTTACTTCAGAGTAAGGTTACTCAGTAGTCAGGAGTTGTCGAGATGGCCCCCGCGAAAACCGCGCGCACCGCGACATCGGCGAGTACCGCGAAATCCGCCGGAGAACCGGTGCTGCCCCGTCGTGTCGCCGTCCTCGGCGGCAGCCGCATCCCGTTCGCACGCTCCGACGGCCCGTACGCGACCGCGTCCAACCAGGACATGCTGACCGTCGCGCTCGACGGCCTCGTCGACCGCTTCGCGCTCCACGAGCCGGGCGCCGTCGGGGAGTTCGTGGCGGGCGCGGTGCTCAAGCACAGCCGGGACTTCAACCTCGCGCGCGAGACCGTGCTCGGCTCGGCGCTGGACGCGCGCACGCCCGCGTACGACATCCAGCAGGCATGCGGCACCGGTCTGCAGGCCGTGATCGCCGCCGCCAACAAGATCGCCCTCGGGCAGACGCGGAGCGCGGTCGCCGGCGGTTCCGACACCGCGAGCGACGCACCGCTGGGCGTGAACGACGAGCTGCGCAAGATCCTGCTGGCCGCGCGCCGCGCCAAGTCCGCGGGGGCGCGGCTGAAGGCCCTCTCCCGGATCAGGCCGGGCCACCTCGTCCCGGACATCCCGCGCAACGCCGAGCCGCGCACCGCCCTGTCGATGGGGGAGCACGCCGCCGTCACCGCCCGCGAATGGGGCATCGCGCGCGAGGCGCAGGACGAGCTTGCCGCCACCAGTCACCAGCGCCTCGCGGCCGCGTACGACCGGGGGCTGTTGGACCAACTCGTCGTTCCTTACCGGGGGCTTGAGCGTGACCAGAACCTGCGGCCCGGGTCGAGCGTCGAGAAACTCGCCACGCTGAAGCCGGTGTTCGGGGTCAAGGACCCCAACCCGACGATGACGGCGGGGAATTCGACGCCGCTGACGGACGGGGCGGCCGTGGTGCTGCTCGCGAGCGAGGAGTGGGCGCAGGCGCGCGCGCTCGAACCGCTCGCGTATCTGACCGCGTACGAGACCGCGGCGGTGGACTTCGTGGGCGGGGACGTCACCGGGGGCGGGGGTGACGGGCTGCTCATGGCGCCCGCGTACGCGGTGCCGCGGATGCTGGAGCGGGCCGGGCTCGGGATCGAGGACTTCGACTTCGTCGAGGTGCACGAGGCGTTTGCCTCGCAGGTGTTGGCGACGTTGGCCGCGTGGGAGAAGCAGGGGCTCGCGCCCGTCGACCGGGAGCGGTTGAACGTAGCCGGGTCGTCGCTGGCGACGGGGCATCCGTTTGCGGCTACCGGGGCGCGGATCGTGGCCACGCTTGCTGCGCTGCTTGCTGAACGGGGTGGGCCCGGGCGGGGGCTGATCTCCATCTGCGCTGCCGGGGGGCAGGGGGTCACCGCGATCCTCGAGCGGAGCTGAGGCCGAGGTTGCGGGGCTCCGCCCCGGACCCCGCTCCTCAATCGCCGGAGGGGCTTGAAATGGGGCTTGAAGGGCCGGAGGGGCTGGACATGCTCCGCCCCGGACCCCGCTCCTCAATCGCCGGAGGGGCTTGAAATGGGGCTTGAGGGGCGGAGGGGCTTGAAGGGTTCCGGGGCGGACCCTTTCTCAGTCGCTTGAGGACGGGTCCAGTTTGCGGAGGGCCGACTCGTCGGGGGAGTCGGGCGCGGCCTGGTACGTGATCAGGCGCTGGCCGCCCGTGCGGGCCAGTTGCATCACCTCGTACGTGAGCGTCATCGCGCCCACCTTCGGGTGGTCGAACGACTTCGTGCCGCCGCCGCGCTCCTGCACCTCGTAACGGTCCCACATCTTCACGAACTCCGGCGACTTGAGCAGGAGTTCGCCGACCAGCGCCGTCATCCTCGGGTCGTCGGGGTCGGCGCCGCCCACCGCGCGCAGGTGTGCCACCGACGCCGTGACGGTCGCCTCCCACGGCACGTACAGCGTCCGGCCGACGGGGTGCAGGAAGAGGTACCGGGTCAGGTTGCGCTGCTCCGGCGGCTGGTCCCACATGCCGGGGAGCAGGCGGCGGCCCGCGGGGTTCGCGGCCAGCATGTAGTTGAAGCGGTTCACCACGTACGCGGGCATCGGGCGCAGCGCCTCGAGCATCTGGAGCACCGACTCGCGGACCGTGTCGTCCGTCGTGGGGTGCGGGGTGGTGAGCCGGCCCGAGGCCAGTTCGGCCAGGTCGTGCAGGCGCTCGTGGGCGTCGCCGCGCAGCCGCAGGGCCCGGCTGAGGGCGTCGATCACGGCGGTCGACGGGTTCGTCTCGCGGCCGCGCTCCAGGCGCGTGTAGTAGTCGACGCTCACTCCGGCGAGCGTCGCCAGCTCCTCGCGGCGCAGGCCGGGCGTGCGGCGCAGGCCGGTGCCCGCGGGCAGGCCCGCTTCGGCCGGAGTCACCTGGGCGCGACGGGCGCGCAGGTACTTGCCCAATTCCGTGGTCTCAGCCATGCCCTCCATTGTCCACGGCCGTCCAGAGGGCTGGGGGGCCGTGTCAGGGCCAGGAACGCGGCACCCCGGTGCGGCGCGGTCTGCCACCTTTTCCGGCGCGGCCGCAGAGTGGAGCCCGTTGCGGGTGGCCGGCAGGACGGAGCCCAGGGAGTGCATGTCACAGGGCCGCGGCCCGTGTCTGCCGCCCACCCGCACTTCGAGCCCGTCCCAGGAGGACCGCGTGACCACTTTGACCCTTACCGCCCGCAGGCCGGACGTGACGGCCGCGGCCGAGGAGCCCCGCCGCTCCGGCGGCGCCGCCGCGCTGCTGGCCGCCCTGCTCGGCTTCGCCGTGATCACCATTGACGTGTCGGCGGTGAACATCGCGCTGCCCGACATCCGTTCGTCCCTGCACAGCGGCATGACCGGCCTGCAGTGGGTGGCCGACGCGTACACGCTGATGTTCGCCGGTCTGATGCTGTCGGCGGGCGCGCTGTGCGACCGCACCGGGGCGCGCCGCGCCTACGTCCTCGGCACGGCCCTGTTCACCGTCGCCTCCCTGGCCTGCGCGCTGGCCCCCGGCCTCGGCGCGCTGATCGCCGCCCGCGTCGTGCAGGGCGGGGCGGCC
>NZ_JAAGMG010001243.1 GCF_010548525.1 Streptomyces sp. SID14478 | reverse complement strand
CGACGCCCGACCCCCAGCAGCCCGACGCCGGGGCCGCGGCCCCGCACCCCGAGACGGTGACCGGCGCCGCCGCGCTGCCCGCCGAGGCCCTGGAGATCGCCGCTGGCTACGCCTTCACCGGCCCCGCGCTCGACCTGGGCGCGCTGCTCTGGGACGGCGAGTGCCATGCCGACGCCCAGATCCGCATCCCGCTGCCCATGCTGAACCGGCACGGCCTCGTCGCCGGCGCCACCGGTACCGGCAAGACGAAGACGCTGCAGCTCATCGCCGAGCAGCTGGCCGCGCAGGGGGTGCCCGTCTTCCTCGCCGACATCAAGGGGGACGTGTCCGGCATCTCGGCGCCCGGCGAGGACGGCGAGAAGGTGCGCGAGCGGGCCGGGCAGGTGGGCCAGGAGTGGACGCCGGCCGGGTACCCGTGCGAGTTCTACGCGCTGGGCGGCATCGGCCCCGGCATTCCGCTGCGGGCCACCATCACGAGCTTCGGCCCCGTCCTGCTCGCGAAGGTGCTGCAGCTCAACCAGACCCAGGAGCAGTCGCTCGGCCTGATCTTCCACTACGCGGACCAGAAGGGCCTGGAGCTCGTCGACCTGAAGGACCTGCGGGCCGTCGTCACGTTCCTGACCTCGGACGAGGGCAAGCCCGAACTGAAGGGCATCGGCGGTCTGTCGTCGGTCACCGCCGGCGTGATCCTGCGGGCGCTCACCGCGTTCGAGGCGCAGGGGATGAGCGACTTCTTCGGGGAGCCCGAGTTCGACACGAGCGAACTGCTGCGGGCCGCGCCCGACGGGCGGGGCCTGGTCTCCGTACTGGAGCTGCCGGCGGTGCAGGACAAGCCGCAGCTGTTCTCCACCTTCCTGATGTGGCTGCTCGCCGATCTGTTCCAGCGGCTGCCGGAGGTCGGGGACGTCGAGAAGCCGAAGCTCGTCTTCTTCTTCGACGAGGCGCACCTGCTGTTCAACGGGGCGTCCAAGGCGTTCCTCGAAGCCATCACGCAGACCGTGCGGCTGATCCGGTCCAAGGGGGTCGGCATCTTCTTCGTGACGCAGACGCCCAAGGACGTGCCCGCCGACGTCCTCGCGCAGCTCGGCAACCGTGTGCAGCACGCGCTGCGCGCCTTCACGCCCGAGGACCAGAAGGCCCTGAAGGCGACCGTGAAGACCTTCCCGAACTCGGCGTACGACCTCGAAGAGGTGCTGACCTCGCTCGGTACCGGCGAGGCCGTGATCACCGTGCTCAGCGAGAAGGGCGCGCCGACGCCGGTCGCGGCGACGCGGCTGCGGGCGCCGGAGTCGCTGATGGGGCCGGTGGAGGCGGGTGCGCTGGACGCCGCCGTGAAGGGTTCGCTGCTGTACTCGCGCTACGCCGACGCCGTGGACCGCGAGTCGGCCTTCGAGCGGCTGAGCGCGCAGGAGGCCGAGACCGCGGCGCGCAAACAGGCCGAGGCGGAGGCGCTGGCCGCCGAGAAGGAGGCGAAGGCCGCGGGGCGCGGGCGGCCCCCGGCGGACGCCTCCGTCGTGGACCAGGTCGTCGGGAGCGGGATCTTCAAGTCGCTGGCGCGGTCGATGGGCACGCAGCTGGGGCGGGAGATCTCGCGGTCCATCTTCGGTACGCGGCGCCGCTGAGGCCCCGCACCGATGCCCCGCGCCCCCTTCGTAGGGGCGCGGGGCGTGCGTTCACTGCTCCTTCGGTTCCTCCCGGACCGGAGGCCGGTTGTGGTGGTCCGGAGCCTTCGGCTCCGGGCTCCGGTTCGCGCGGGCGTCTCGCGCCGCCTCCGCGCGCAACAGGGCGCGCAGCAGGGCGTACGGGTCCTTGGGCATGGGGGTGTGGTCCTTCCGGCGTCGTGCGTGCTCGTACGTGACGGGTCCGTGGCCGGAGTCCGTCAGCAGCGCAGGACGACGGTGCGCAGGGCGCGGTGGCAGGCGCGGGCGGGGTGCGCGGTGGGGTCGGGGGCGGGCGGCGGC
>NZ_JAAGMG010001209.1 GCF_010548525.1 Streptomyces sp. SID14478 | reverse complement strand
CGGCGGGCCCGCGCACCGCCCCACAGGTCGGCCAACTCGACGCGCCGGTCGCGCAGTTCGTGGGCGGGGACGCCGAGGTAGGCGGGCGCGGTGCCGGGGGCGAAGCGGATGCCCGCGAAGCGGCGGCCCTCGCCCGCGCGATGGGCCAGGGTGTCGGGACCGGCGACGAACACCCGCCCCTCGCTCCAGATCAGGTCCATGCAGCCGTCGGGCAGCACCGGGTGCGCCGCCTCGGTGGCGGGCGCGGCCGAGCGGGTCCACAGCACCGCCCGGGGCACCCGGCTCGGCCGCTCCTCGTACGCCCCGGTCATCCGCGGTGCTCCTGCGGGCTCACCCCGTGGACCCGCTTGAACGCGCTGGACAGGGCGAACGCGCTGCCGTACCCGGTCTGCCGGGCGATCGCCGCGACCGTGAGGTCGCTGTCGCGCAGCAGGTCGGCGGCGAGTGCCAGGCGCCAGTTCGTCAGATACGTCATCGGGGGCTCGCCGACGAGTTCGGTGAAGCGGCGGGCGAGCGCGGCGCGGGAGACGCCGGCCTTCCCGGCGATCTCCGTGACGCTCCACGGGTGGGCCGGGTCGTCCTGGATCAGCCGCAGCGCCTGCCCGACGACGGGGTCGCCCAGGGCCACGTACCAGGCGGGCGCGTCGGCCTCCGGGCGGGAGAACCAGGCCCGCAGCGAGGCGATGAGCAGCAGGTCCAGGAGCCGGTCGAGGACGACGTCCTGGCCGGGCTCGTCCTTCACGATCTCCTCGGCGACCAGCGGTGTCAGCGGGCAGTCCCACACCTCGGTGGGCAGCACGAGCAGCGGCGGCAGCGCGTCCAGCAGGCGGCCGGTGAGCTCGCCGCGCATCTGGTACGTCCCGATGAGCATCTGCGCCGGGCCGTCCGGGGACTCCCCCCATTCCCGCACGCCGAGTTCCTTGTAGCGGCCGACGTGCGCGGCGCCCAGTGGGCGGCACACCTGGCCGGGGCCTATCTCCGCGCGCGGCGCGGTGGACGGGTCGTCGCAACAGACGTACGCGTCGGGGCCGCGGGCGATGGCGATGTCGCCGGGCCGGACGCGCTGCGCGGGGCCGTCCCCGTCGGGCAGGATCCACGCGTCGCCCTTGACCATGATCATGATGCTGATGGGTGCCTCGTCGCTGATGCGCACCGCCCACGGCACCTCGAAGCAGGCCCGGATCATGAAGGCTCCGCGTGCCCGTGGCCCCTCCAGGAGCCCTGCGAGTACGTCCATGGGGGAAGCCTAGACGGACGCGTATGGCGGTGAGCGGATCGGCGATGTTCCCGGCGGCCGGGCGGCAGTTGAGTGGAGGCATGACACAGACGACGAAGAACCGGCAGGGCACGACGACGGTGGTGGTGACCGGGGCGACCGGTCGGACGGGGCGCCGGGTCGCCGAGGCGGCGCGCGCCGCGGGGCTGACCGTACGGGCCGCCTCGCGGGCGGGC
>NZ_JAAGMG010001165.1 GCF_010548525.1 Streptomyces sp. SID14478 | reverse complement strand
GCCGGCGCCCACTCGGCGTCGTCGCGGCCCAGCGACGCGAGCACGTCCGCGTCGGTGACGAGGGTGCTGCCGGGGAGCGCGGCCGCGAGTTCGCGCACCGTGTCTGAGGTTCGTGCCGTGTTGATGTCGTACCTCCGATGGGTTCGCGCATGACCGGCGCTTTCGCGGGTAAGCGCCGAACACCATGATGGAACAGGCTTCGCGGCGCCGGACGGCGCGGGAGGGACGGTGGAGTCCACCATGAGCGGGACGGACGTCACTGCGGACAGGGCCCGGACCACAGATGGGGAGACGTCGCTCGACCACATCCCAGACCCCACCAAGGTGGCGCCGCTGGACGCGCGGGAGCTCTCCCGGCACTTCTTCCGACGGCTCGCCTCCCTCGAGGAGGGCACCGAGGAGTACCAGTACACCCGCAACACCCTCATCGAGATGAACATGTCGTTGGTCCGCTTCGCGGCCGGCCGGTTCCGGCACCGCGGCGACGACATGGAGGACATCGTCCAGGTCGGCATGATCGGCCTGATCAAGGCGATCGACCGGTTCGAGATCTCGCGCGAGGTCGAGTTCACGTCCTTCGTGCTGCCGTACATCACCGGTGAGATCAAGCGTCTCTTCCGCGACACCACCTGGGCCGTGCACGTGCCGCGGCGGCTGCAGGAGCTGCGGCTCGAACTGGCCAAGGCGCGCGAGGAGCTGTGCACCCGCCTGGACCGCGAGCCGTCGACCGCGGAACTGGCCACGCTGATGGACCTGTCGGAGCCGCAGGTGGTGGAGGCACAGCTCGCCTCGAACGGCTACGCGTCCACGTCCCTCGACGCGGCGCTGACCGGGGACGGCGACGACGGCGAATCGGTGCTCGCCGACTTCATCGGGGTCGAGGACGAGGCGATGGAGCTGGTGGAGGACTTCCAGGCCCTCGCTCCCCTCGTCGCGCAGCTCACCGGGCGCGACCGGCAGTTGCTGCACCTGCGGTTCGTGGAGGAGCTGACCCAGGCGGAGATCGGCGAGCGGCTCGGCTACTCGCAGATGCACGTCTCGCGGCTGATCAAGGGGCTCATCGCCCGTCTGAAGGCCGGGATGCTGGCCGGCACCGACCTCGTGTAGGAGCACCGCGGGCAGGACTCACGCGACCGTCCGGGTCGTGCTCACGCCGAGAGCGTGACCACGGCCCGGACGCGTTTGCCGACCGGCACTCGTTCGACGGTGACCTCGGCGAGCGCGGACACGATCTCCAGACCGTGTCCGCCGACGCGGGACGGGTCCTTGGGGTAGCGCTTCGGCACCTTGCCACTGCTGTCGTAGACGGTGACGACGATCTGGTCGGTCGTCCCCTCCAGTTCGAGCGCGTACGGACCCGTGCTGTGCCGGTCCGCGTTGGTGACCAGCTCGCTGACGACGAGCAGGACGTCACCCTCGGCCCTGCGGTCGACGGCGACGCACCACTCCTGGGTGAGCTGCGCCAGGAAGGTCGCGGCGAAGGTCCGGGCCTGCGCGATGCAGCCGGGTTCACCGGTGTAGTGGGTCATCCGCCGCAGCGGCTCGACTGGGGTGTCGAAGCCAATGGGGATCACTGTCCCGTCCAAGTACTCGGTCATCCACGTCTCTCTCGCCCGGACCCGCTCCACTCGGACCCTCGCAGCCATGCTGATACCCCGACTCCGGCGGTGCAGTCCTGTCGATTGCCGTGTGACTGTCTTACGGTCCGCTCGTTTGAAGGGCGAAGCACGCGACACCCTTCGACGTGGGAGACCCCGACCATGCCTACTCTTCGCCCCGGCCGAGCCGCCTTGCACACACGGATAGCCGCCGACCAGGCCGAGGCCGCCTTCGTCGAGCAGTACACCTCTCTCGTCCGGCTCGCCTATCTCACGCTGCCCGCCTCCTTGTCCCGGCACCGCCGGGTGCTCATGGCGCACGCGGCGGCTCAGCGCGCACTGCCCGGCGTACGGACCGCCCGCGTACCGGGCCCCCGCGCACCGGAGGACGGCTCGGGCACGGCGGCGGACGCCCT
>NZ_JAAGMG010001128.1 GCF_010548525.1 Streptomyces sp. SID14478 | reverse complement strand
AGGTCGCCCACGCCGACGCCGCCCACCCGCTCCTCGAGAAGCTCGGCGCGCTGCCCGCCACGGCCCGCGCCGTACTGACGACGCCGCAGGTGCGGGCCGCCGTCGCCGCCTCGCTGGACGACGAGCCGGCCTGGGACGACGAAGGCGCCCTGAGTGCCGAGGAGTTGGCGGACGTCGTGCTGACCCTGGTGCGCGACGCCCACCTCGACGTCGGCGACGAACCGTGGCTCGGCGCCCTCGCCCTGCCCGACGAGGACGGCGAACTCGCGCCCGCCGCCGAACTCCTGCTCCCCGGCAGCCCGGTCGCCGCCGTCCTGCGCGAGGGCGAACTGCCCCACGTCGACGAGGAGCTGGCCGGGCGCTGGGGCGAACAGCCCCTCGCCGCCTGCGGGGTGCTCGCCGCCTTCGCCCTGGTCCGCGCCACCGACGTCGTCCTCGACCCCGACGAACTCGACCCGCGCGACGGCGACTTCCCCGAGACCGACGACCCGGGCCTGCTCGACGCCGTCGACGTGTGGTGCGAGGACGTCCTCGACCGGCTGCCCGAGACCCCGGTGCCGCCCGTCGCCACCGAGCTCGTCGCCGTACGCGACCTCGACCTGGTCGACGAGGACCGCTGGCCCGAGGCGCTCGCGCTGCTGTCCCGGCCGCCGCTGCGCGACGCGCTCACCCAGCCCGTCCGGGTGCTGCTGCCCGACGGCACCCACGAACTCGTCCGCCCGTACACGGCGTGGTGGCTGCGCGGGAACCCGGTCCTCGACGGCCGCCGCCCCGCCGGACTGCGCGCCGCGGGCACGGACCCGCTGCTCGCCGGCCTGTACGAGGCCGTGGACGCCGCCGGATTCGACGACGAGCAGGTGCTGCGCGCCCTCGGGGTGCGCACGTCGGTGGCCGCGCTGCTCGACGAGCCCGGCGGCGCCGCCGAACTCCTCGACCGCCTCGCCGACCCGGCGCGCCCGGTGAGCGCCCCCCAACTGCACGCCGTCTACGGCAAGGTGGCCGACCTCGACCCCGAACAGGTCACGCTGCCCGACGAGTTGCGGGCGGTGCGGGACGGCGACGTGGTCGTCGTCGACGCCGCGGACGCCCTCGTC
>NZ_JAAGMG010001090.1 GCF_010548525.1 Streptomyces sp. SID14478 | reverse complement strand
GCACGTCGATCCGCAGCGGCCGCTTCCCGGGACGCACGGACGCGGCGGCCCGCTCGGCGGCGCGCAGCACGGACCTGGCGTGCGGCAGGAACGCCTGCCCGTCGAGGGTGAGCCGGGCGCCGCGCGGGACGCGCGTGAAGAGCCGCACGCCCAGCTCGCGCTCCAGCGCGGCGACCCGCTTGGAGACGGCCTGCTGGCTGACGTCCAGCTCGGCCGCGGCCACCTGGAACTGCCCCTCGTCGGCGACGGCGACGAAGGTGCGCAGGGCTTCGATATCCACCTCGCCATACAACCACGGGTTGTACGGAATGCGGCTTCCGGTTGTTTGATCGGGCCCGCCCGCACCGCTTGGATCGCAGGTCATGAGGCGAATGAGGGGTCTTTCATGAAACTCGGGCGGGACTTCGGCTGGCTGTGGGCCGCGTTCGCGGCCAGCACGGCCGGGACGTGGCTGGCCCTCGACGCGTTCCAGCTGATCGCGGTGCTCGTCCTGCACAGCGGGGCCGCGCAGGTGTCGTTCCTGGCGGCGGCCGGGCTCGCGATGGGCGCGCTGGTGGCGGTGCCGCTCGGGCCGTGGGTGGAGTTCCGGCACAAGCGTCCGGTGATGATCGCCACCGACCTCGTCCGCTGCGCGGCGCTGCTCTCGCTGCCCGCCGCGTTCGCCCTCGACGTGCTGTCGTTCGGGCAGCTGGTGGTGGTGTCGGTGCTCGTCGCGGCGTCGGACATCGCGTTCAAGACGGCGAGCGGCGCCCACCTGAAGGACCTGGTCCCCGGCGACCAACTCCTCGTTGCCAACGGCCGGTTCGAGTCGACGCAGTGGACGGCGACCGCCGTGGGACCCCCGCTCGGCGGGGTGCTGATCGGGGCGTTCGGGCCGCTGACCACGGTCGTCCTGGACGCGGTCAGCTACGTCCTGTCCGCGCTCGGCATCCGCGCCATCCGCGCCCCCGAGCGGCCGCCCGTGCGGCCCGCCGGACGCGAAGCGCTCGTCCCCGCCCTCACCCAGGGCTGGCGCCACATCCTCGCCCACCCCACGCTGCGCCTGCTGTTCCTCAACACGGTCCTGGTCAACGCCCTGATCATGGTCGGCTCCCCGCTCGTCGCGGTGCTGATGCTCGGCGACCTCGGCTTCTCGCCCTGGCAGTACGGGCTCGCCTTCGGCGTGCCGTGCCTCGGCGGGCTCCTCGGCTCCCGGCTCGCCCGCCCGCTGTCGGCCCGGTTCGGACAGCGCCGGGTGCTGTGGGCGAGCGGGGTGGCACGGGCACTGTGGCCGGTGGGGCTCGCGTTCATCGGCCCCGGCGCGGCCGGCCTGGCCCTCGTCATGGTCGTCGAGCTGGGCCTGATCACCTGCTGCGGCGTCTTCGGCCCGGTGTACGCCACGTACCGCCTGGAGCAGACGGACCCGGACAAGGTGGCCCGGGTGCTCGGCGCCTGGTCGGTCACGAACGGCGCGGTGACGGCGGCGCTGACCCTGGCGTGGGGCGGGCTCGCGGCGCTCGTCGGCACCCGCCCGGCGCTGGCCGCGGCC
>NZ_JAAGMG010001051.1 GCF_010548525.1 Streptomyces sp. SID14478 | reverse complement strand
GTCGGCGTGCCCGCAGTAGAAGAGGCCGGGACCGGCTCCCGCGGCGAGGGTGCGCACGGGCGTCGGCAGGGGGTGCACGGCGCGCACCGTGCCGTCCGGGCGCAGCACGGTCAGCTCGTGGGCGGCGTGCACGAGGACGCGCTCCCCGTCGGTGTCGACGAGGCTGGTCAGGGCGCCGCGCAGCACGGGCGGCGCGGCGGCGACGGTGCGCGCCTGCGCCGGCGGGTGCCAACCGGCCAGTTCGCTGCGCCCGTTGACGGCCCATACGGTGATCTCGCCCCGGTCGTCGAAGCAGCACAGCGCGTCGTCGAACCAGGTGGAGTCGTGGTGGGTGCCGAGCGCGGAGTGCCGGTGCGCGTCCCACAGCCGCACCGTGGCGTCGGTGGAGGCGGTGACCAGGTACTGGCGGCCGCCGGGCCCGGGCGCGCTGGCGTCCAGGGCGCGGACCTCGCCGGTGTGCGCGACGAGCGAGGCGCCGACGGGGCGTGCGGTGGCGGCGTCGAGGAACTCCAGGGTGCCGTGCGTGGTGGCGACGACGACCTGGAGGCCGTGGCCCGGGCGGTCGAGCGTGAGCAGCCGGGTCGGCGTGGCGGACAGCGTCGCCCAGATGTTCGCGGACAGCCGCCAGTCGGTGTAGTGGACGGTGAGCGGGCTGTCGGCGGGCGGCGCGGCCTCGGCCGGCATCCGTGCGCGCGGCGTGCCGGGGTGGGTGAGCGCGGTGTGCGCGAAGTGCAGGCTCGCCATCCGGGAGGGCAGCGCCGCGTCGCGCAGGTAGGGCTCTATGGCGGACCACGCCGTCAGCCAGTGCCGCGGGCCGCTGGCCGCGGTGTGGTGCAGCAGCGCCCTTATGCCGCCGCCGGTGTCCCAGGCCAGGGCCTGCGGCGGGACGCGGGCGTCGTCCAGGACCTGGCCGAGCGCC
>NZ_JAAGMG010001011.1 GCF_010548525.1 Streptomyces sp. SID14478 | reverse complement strand
GCCGGGGCTTTCGCCGGGCGCGGTGAGCAGCGCGTGGCGGGCGTCGCGACGCCGTGCCGGTCCGTCAGGAGCACCTCGGTGGTCGGCAGCGTCGGCGGTCCCTCGCCCGCGCCCTCACCCTGCCGCCCCGGGCTTCCAGGGCGGCAGAGGCCCGGGGGTCAGGTCTGCGGGGCCGCGTCCTCCGCGTGCAGGCTCATCGGGCCGTAGATCACCGTGCTGTCCTCGGAGAGCGTGACCTGGTCCGCGCCGCCCTCGACCAGCCCCTTCCAGTACTCACCGAGCCAGGACTCGGCGTCGCCCTGCGTCGTGAACTCCTCGGGCTCGACCGCGGGGGCCACCTCCGTCCCGTCGGACTTCTCGAACCGCCACGTCCATACCGCCATGTCAGCCTCCCGGTACCGGATGTCCGATGTCCCTGGAAGCCTAGCCGGGCGCGCGGGCCTCGCGGCGGCGCGGGAGGATCTTCCCGTGGAACTGACTCTGCTCGGCACCGGCGCCCCCGAAGGGCTGCCCCGCCCCGACTGCCCCTGTGCGGCCTGCGCGCTCGCGCTCGGCCCGCGCTCCCGCGCCGCGACGGCCGTGTTGGTCGACGGGACGCTGCTGCTC
>NZ_JAAGMG010000972.1 GCF_010548525.1 Streptomyces sp. SID14478 | reverse complement strand
CACGCCCGGCGAGCGCGGGGCCCCGGCCCCGGCCGCGCTCTGAGGCGGTCGGCCGGGGTCAGCGCGCCGTGGCCGCCAGGTCCTCCAGCCGCCGCTCGGTCTCCTCGTCCGCGGGGACGTACGTGACCAGGCGGTACGCACTGGTCTCCGGGGAGAGCCACATGTTCCGGTGCTCCAGGCGCAGCAGACCCACGCCGGGGTGGGCGTACCGCTTGACGTGCGGGGCCATGGGCGCGACCTCGTGCCGCTCCCACAGCTCCCGGAACTCCCCGGAGGCCTCCAGGAGCCGGGACAGGCGCGCCTTCCAGGCGGGCTCGCCGACGTGCTCGGCCATCGACTGGCGGTACTTGGCGGCGAGGTCGCGCAGCATCTCCTCGCGCTCCAGGAACTGCTCGCGCCAGCGCGGGCTCATGGCGAGCAGCCACAGGCAGTTGCGGTCCTCGGGGGCGAGTTCGGCCGGGTCGCCGAAGACCTCGGCGAAGGGCTGGTTCGAGGCGAGGATGTCGTAGCGGGCGTTCTGCAGGGCGGCCGGGTAGGGCACGAGGCGCTCCAGGACGCGCAGCATCGTGGGCGTCAGCGCCGGGCACTCGGTGACGGCGCGCGGGTCGGTGGTCCCGGCGAGCGCGAAGGCGTGCGCCCGCTCGGTGGGGTCCATCCGCAGGGCGCGGGCGATGGCGTCGAGGACGCCGGGCGAGACGTTGATGGCGCGGCCCTGTTCCAGCCACGTGTACCAGGTGACGCCGACCGCGGCGAGGTGCGCGACCTCCTCGCGGCGCAGGCCCGGGGTGCGGCGGCGCGGGGTGCGCGGCACTCCGGCCTGTTCCGGGGTGATGCGCTCGCGGCGGCTGCGCAGGAAC
>NZ_JAAGMG010000932.1 GCF_010548525.1 Streptomyces sp. SID14478 | reverse complement strand
GCCGGTGGAGGCGCGCCGGCCCGCCTCCACGGCGAGCCCGTCGCCGCGCAGCCGGGCCGTGATCTTGCTGACGGCCTGCGGGGTCAGGCCCGTGCGCTCGGCGAGTTCGAGGCGGCTGATCCCCGCCTCGCCCGCCGTGCGCAGCAGGTCGAGCACGAGTGCCGCGTTGTGCCCGCGCAGGGCGGTCAGGTTCACGCCGGCGGTGGACCTGACGTGGGAGACATGCGTGTTCACGGCCCCATTGTCTCCTGCGCTTGCACTTTGGCAACACCGTTGCTTAAGTGGAGGGCATGGAACGTATGACTGACACCGGTACCGGCGCCCGCAAGGTCGGCCTGATCGGCTACGGCCTCGCGGGCTCGGTCTTTCACGCCCCGCTGATCGCCGCGACCGAGGGCCTCGTCCTCGACACGGTCGTCACCTCGAACCCGGAGCGGCAGGCCCAGGCCCGCGCCGAGCACGGCGAGGGGCTGCGCTTCGCGGCCGACCCCGACGAGCTGTGGGAGCGGGCGTCCTCCACCGAGGCCCCGCTCGACCTGATCGTCATCGCCTCGCCGAACAAGACGCACGTACCGCTCGCGACGGCCGCCCTCAAGGCGGGCCTGCCGGTCGTCGTCGACAAGCCGGTGGCCGGCACGGCGGCACAGGCGCGCGAGCTGGCCGCGCTCGCCGACGAGCGCGGCCTGCTGCTGTCCGTCTTCCAGAACCGCCGCTGGGACAACGACTTCCTGACTCTCAGGTCCCTTCTGGACGACGGCGAGCTGGGTGACATCTGGCGCTTCGAGTCGCGCTTCGAGCGCTGGCGTCCGCAGCCCAAGGGCGGCTGGCGCGAGTCCGGGAACCCGGAGGAGATCGGCGGTCTGCTCTACGACCTCGGCAGCCACGTCGTCGACCAGGCGCTCGTCCTGTTCGGCCCGGCCGTCTCCGTGTACGCGGAGTCGGACGTGCGCCGCGCGGGCGCCGAGGCCGACGACGACACGTTCCTCGCGATCACCCACGCGAACGGCGTCCGCTCGCACCTCTACGTCTCCGCGACGACGGCCCAGCTCGGCCCGCGCTTCCGCGTGCTGGGCTCCCAGGCCGGCTACGTGAAGTACGGCCTGGACCCGCAGGAGGCGGCGCTGCGCGACGGGAAGCGTCCCGTGGCCGGCGAGCCGTGGGGCGTGGAGTCCGAGTCGCTGTGGGGCCGCGTCGGCTCCGGCGAGTCCCCGCTCACCGGCGGCGGCCGGCCGGCCGAGACGGTGCCGGGCGACTACCCCGCGTACTACGCCGCCGTGGCC
>NZ_JAAGMG010000896.1 GCF_010548525.1 Streptomyces sp. SID14478 | reverse complement strand
CGGGTGCCCGCAGCGTCGGACCGGGCGCTGCCCGGCGCCGGGGCGCACGCGCGCCCGCTCGACACCGAAGGCACCGTGCTGATCACCGGCGGCACCGGAACACTGGGTGCGCTCACGGCACGGCACCTGGTCACCGCGCACGGCATCCGCCACCTCGTCCTGGCCGGCCGGCGGGGCGAGGCCCCGCAGCTGCGCGACGAGCTGACCGAGCTGGGCGCGACCGTCACCGTCGCCGCCTGCGACACGTCGGACCGGGCCCAACTGGCCGCCCTGCTGGGGGAGATACCGGCCGCGCATCCGCTGACCGCCGTCGTGCACTCCGCGGGCGTCCTGGACGACGGGGTGCTGACCGAGCTGACTCCGGAACGCGTCGACACCGTGCTGCGGCCCAAGGCGGACGCGGCGCTGCACCTGCACGAACTCACCCGGGACCTGGACCTCGCCGCGTTCGTGCTGTTCTCCTCCGCCGCGGGTGTCCTCGGCAACCCCGGGCAGGCCAACTACGCGGCGGCGAACGCCTTCCTGGACGCGCTGGCCCGCCGGCGGCACCGGGACGGCCTGCCCGCCGTCTCCGTCGCCTGGGGCTACTGGTCGACGGTCAGCGCCATGACCGGGCACCTGGGCGCCGCGGACCTGCGGCGCAACGCACGCATCGGCATGACCGGCCTGGGCGCCGCCGAGGGAATGGCCCTCCTGGACGCCGCCCTCAGGACGCCGGAGGGCACGGACGGCACGCTGGTGGCCGCGAAGTTCGACGTGCGGGCCCTGCGCGCCGCCGCGGCCGACGGACCCGT
>NZ_JAAGMG010000857.1 GCF_010548525.1 Streptomyces sp. SID14478 | reverse complement strand
ACGCCCCGGCCGGCGGCGGCGACGGCGGCCGCGAGCCCCGCGGGGCCGGCGCCGATGACGGCGACGCTCCTGGGGTCAGTGCGCGAGATCGCCATGACCGGTCCCCTCCTGCGTGCGGATGGCGTCGCCCGGCTCCACCGGGAGCAGGCAAGCGCGTTGATTGGGGCGGCCGTTGACCGACACGAGGCAGTCGAAGCAGACGCCGATCCCACAGAACACGCCGCGCGGCTCGCCGCCGACCCGTGTCGTGCGCCAGGACAGGACGCCCGCCGACCAGAGAGCTGCGGCGACGGTCTGTCCGGGCAGCGCCGGGATCGCCCGGCCGTCGAAGGTGACGGTGAAGGCGGGCCCCGGTGCGGCGGCCGCCAGGCGCAAGGGGGTGCGGGCACGGCTCACGAGGCCTCCTCGTCGGACGGGTGGCGGGACCCGGTGAAGCGGTCGGGGCGGAACGGGGTCAGGTCCAGGTCCGTCTCCTTGCCCGTGAGCCGCTGCGCGATCAAGTGGCCGGTCGCCGGGGCGAGTCCAATCCCCGCGCCTTCGTGCCCGCAGGCGTGGAACAGTCCCGGCACCCGGGGATCGGGGCCGATCGCGGGCAGATGATCGGGCATGTAGGGGCGGAACCCCAGGTAGGAGCGCAGCGCCGAGACCTCGCCCAGCACCGGGAACAGTGCGGTGGCCCGAGCGGCCAGTCGCCGCACCGCCGGCAGGGAGAAGGTCCGGTCGAAGCCGACGCGTTCGCGGCTCGCGCCGATCAGCACCGGCCCCGCCGCGGTACCCTCCACGACGGCCGAGGTCTGCAGCGCGGCGGAGTCGCTCGCGACGTCGGCCACGTAGTCGGCGGCGTACACCTTGCGGCGCACGGTGCCGCGCGGCAGCGGCTCGGTGACCAGGACGAAGCCGCGGCGCG
>NZ_JAAGMG010000801.1 GCF_010548525.1 Streptomyces sp. SID14478 | reverse complement strand
CCCCACGGGCACAGGGCCGCGTCGAAGCCGCCGGTGAGCACGGCACGCACGCCCGTACGGAGCCGGCGGCGGGCCTGGGCCACGGCGTCCAGGCCGCCCGCCTGCTCGCTGACGACGACACCGCTCGGCCCGCGCAGGCCGTGCTGGATCGACAGCTGGCCGGAGTTGGCGGCGTAGAACCAGGCGAAGGACTGGTAGGCGCCGACGTGCCGGCGCCCCTTGCTCCACAGTGCCTGCAGTTCGTGCTGGCCGAACTCGAAGCCGCCCAGGGCGTTGGCGGTGACGACGCCCATGGCGTAGTCGGGCAGCGTCCGCGGGTCCAGGGCCGCGTCGCCCAGCGCCTCGGCGGCGGCGGCGAAGGACAGCCGCGTCACACGGTCCGTCTGCGGCAGCAGTTTCGCCGGTACGTGGTCCTCGTCGACGAAGTCCGCCACCTCTCCGGCGAGCGTCGCCGGGTATCCGGAGGCGTCGAACCGGGTGACGGGCGCGATGGCGAGTTCGCCGCGCAGCGTCGCGTCCCACCAGGCGCGGGCGCCGATGCCGCCGGGGGCTACGACGCCGAGTCCGGTGACGGCGGCGCTCACGCCGTGCCACTCCATCAGGCCGGCGTGCTCGGGGGCCACGGCGGTCATGCGGCCACCCCCAGGTGCCGGGTGGTCAGCACCATCGCGCTCTGGAACCCGCCGAATCCGCTGCCGACGCTGAGCACGGTGTCGGTGCGCTGTTCGCGTGCGGTCAGCGGGGTGTAGTCGAGGTCGCAGGCCGGGTCGGGTTCGTGCAGGTTGGCGGTGGGCGGCACCGTGTCGTGGGCGATGGCCAGTGCGCTGGCGGCGATCTCCAGGGCGCCGATCGCACCGAGCGAGTGCCCGATCATCGACTTGATGGAGCTGACCGGCACCCGGTGCGCGTGCTGTCCGAGGCTCCTCTTGAACGCGGCCGTCTCGTGCATGTCGTTCTGCTTGGTGCCCGAGCCGTGGGCGTTGACGTAGTCGACGGCGGTGGCGTCCAGGCGGGCCTCGTCGAGGGCGAGCCGGATGGCCTCGGCCATCTCGCCGCCGTCCAGGCGCAGTCCGGTCATGTGGTACGCGTTGGAGCGGGTGGCGAATCCGGCGATCTCCGCGTAGATGCGGGCACCGCGCCGGACCGCGCGGTCGTGCTCCTCCAGGACGAGCATCGCGCTGCCCTCGCCGAGCACGAACCCGTTGCGGGTCCGGTCGAAGGGCCGGGAAGCGGTCGCGGGCTCGTCGTTGTGCACCGAGGTGGCACGGATCGCGTCGAACGAGGCCAGGGTGATGGGGGTGATGGGGGCCTCCGCGGCACCCGCCACCATGACGTCGGCGCTGCCTTCGCGGATCAGCTCGACGGCGTGGCCGAGCGCGTCGAGTCCGGAGGTGCAGCCGGTGGAGACGACGGCGACCGGCCCCAACGCGCCGCTGTCGCGCGCCACTTCGGCCGCGACCGAGCTGGGTGCGAGGTAGTCGCCGAGCCGTGCCTCGGCCCGGGTGTGGTCGAGGAGCCACCGGCTGCCCGACTCGCTGACGTGTGCGTACACCTCGTCGAGTCCGCTGCTGCAGCCGACGGCCGTACCGAGGGTGACCCCGGTGCGCTCGCCGTCGGCGGCGAGGGCGAGTCCGCTGTCGGCGACGGCCTCGCGGGCCGCGACCAGGGCGAACTGCGCCACGCGGTCGAGGCGGTGGGCCTCGGCGGGGGCGAAGCCGTGGTCCGCCGGGTCGAAGTCCGCCTCCGCGGCGATCTGCGAGCGGAACGTGGCCGCGTCGAACAGCGTGATGCGACGGGTCGCGGTACGCCCCTCGGACAGCAGTGACCAGAACTTCCCGGTGCCCACGCCACCGGGCGCGACCACCCCGATTCCGGTGATGACGACTCGTCTCATCGGTTGCCCCCTCATGTCAGTCGGCTCCAGTGCTGGTGCGGTGTCGGGCCCTGCCGGGCGCTCACCGGTCGGCCGCGACGGGCGACAGGCGCCGCACGGCCCGGCCGGCGCGCCCGATCAGGCGCGGCAGTTCGTGGCCGCGTACGAAGAAGTGATCGCCCGGCACGGTGCGCAGGGCGAAGGGGCCGGTGGTCCAGCGCCGCCACTGCGCCATCGCCTCGGCC
>NZ_JAAGMG010000755.1 GCF_010548525.1 Streptomyces sp. SID14478 | reverse complement strand
CAGGGGCGCGGGGAACTGCGCGAGAAGCCCCACCGGGCCCGCACTCCCCCACCAACGCAAGCCGCCCACGGCGGTCCGAAAGGACCCGCCGTGGGCGGCCGCGTGCAATACGGGGCGAAGGCTAGATCAGCCCGAGACCACGGACCGCTTCGCGCTCCTCCGTCAGCTCCGCGACGGACGCGTCGATGCGCGCACGCGAGAACTCGTTGATGTCCAGGCCCTGGACGATCTCGTACTTGCCGTCCTTGGTGGTGACGGGGAAGGACGAGATGATGCCCTCGGGCACGCCGTACGAGCCGTCCGACGGGATGCCCATGGAGGTCCAGTCGCCCTCGGCCGTGCCGTTGACCCAGGTGTGGACGTGGTCGATGGCGGCGTTGGCGGCGGAGGCGGCCGAGGACGCGCCCCGGGCCTCGATGATCGCGGCGCCGCGCTTGGCGACGGTCGGGATGAACTCGTCGGCCAGCCACGCCTCGTCGCCGCCGATGGCCTCGATGGCCGGCTTGCCCGCGACGGACGCCTGGAAGATGTCCGGGTACTGGGTGGCCGAGTGGTTGCCCCAGATCGTCAGGCGCTTGATGTCGGCGACCGTCGTGCCGGTCTTCTTCGCGAGCTGGGTCAGCGCGCGGTTGTGGTCGAGGCGCGTCATGGCGGTGAAGCGCTCGGCCGGTACGTCCGGCGCGGCGGCCTGGGCGATGAGGGCGTTGGTGTTGGCCGGGTTGCCGACGACCAGGACCTTGATGTCGTCCGCGGCGTTGTCGTTGATGGCCTTGCCCTGGGGCTTGAAGATGCCGCCGTTGGCCTCCAGGAGGTCACCGCGCTCCATGCCCTTGGTGCGCGGGCGGGCGCCGACGAGGAGACCGACGTTCGTGCCGGAGAAGGCCACGTTCGGGTCGTCGGTGATGTCGATGCCCTGGAGCAGCGGGAAGGCGCAGTCGTCGAGCTCCATGGCGGTGCCTTCGGCGGCCTTGAGCGCGGGGGTGATCTCCAGGAGGCGCAGCTTGACCGGCACGTCCGCGCCGAGCAGCTGGCCGGAGGCGATGCGGAAGAGCAGTGCGTAGCCGATCTGGCCGGCGGCGCCGGTGACGGTGACGTTCACGGGAGTGCGGGTCATGGCGTTCTCCGTATGACAGCAGGTCTTTTGATCGATCTCTCTACATCAAGAGATCCGCTCGTCAGGCTATCGCGCCCCGCCCGTACCGGACCTACCGGTTCGTGTGGCTCACCCCACAGAGGGAGCCCGCCCGAACGTGGGGCGGCCGCCGACCTCGGGAGAGAGGGATCGGCGGCCGCCGGGGGTGCCACTTGTTCGTGACCGTCCCGTGGGGGTAATGCTGCGCCTGCCCCGAAGAACCGCGCTCATGCATGGTCAATTCCGCGGGGCCGTCGCGGGTGCCGTCGGGTGCTACTCGGTGCAGCCCTTCTCCCCGGACGAGAGCGTCGCGCAGGCCTTGGCCTCGGCGGCCGAGGCGACGGCCACCATCGGGGTGTACGCGTCGGTGTCCGCGTCGCCGACCAGGCCCTTCTTCGACTTCTTGGCCCCGGCGTCGAGCTGGACGCTGTCGCCGGGCGCCGCGCCCGTGACGCGCGCCCAGGCCGCCTTGCACGTCTTGCTGTAGCGGACCTCCACGGTGACCGCGCCGACCACGGCCCGGGAGGGGCTGTCGGCGAAGTCGCCGCCGCAGCCCATGGCCTCCGGGTCCTTGCCGGTGCAGCCGGCGCCCACGCACTGGACGCCCGCGGGCAGTTGGGGTGCGCTGGTGGTCGGCGAGGAGGACGGCTCGGCCTTGTTGTCCTTGTCGTCGCCGCCGCTGGTCAGGACGTAGGCGATGAGCACGACGACCGCCGCGCCCAGGACTCCCGCGAGGAACATGGTCAGCCGTCGCTTGCCCGGGCCGCCGGACTTCCCCGGCGGCGCGGCCGGTGCCGCGGGCGGGGCGGG
>NZ_JAAGMG010000720.1 GCF_010548525.1 Streptomyces sp. SID14478 | reverse complement strand
CCCAACAGGCGCCCAGCGCCTCGACGTTGACGCTCGGCGCGGCCAAGGCGGCGGCGCTGCTGGAGCGCCAGCTGACCCTCGCCAAGACGCGGGCGCACAGCACGGCGCTGCAGACGCTCGGCTCGTCCCGGTTCCACGCGGTGGCGGACAGCGTCGCGGTGCTGGCCAGCGAGGTGCCGCTGTCCGGCGCGGACACGGAGCTGAAGCGGCTCGCCGCGGACGCCGAGGCCCGGCTCACCGAGGCGGTCACCGCGCTGCACGACACCGGCCACGCCTACAACGCGGAGGCGGACACCCCCTG
>NZ_JAAGMG010000691.1 GCF_010548525.1 Streptomyces sp. SID14478 | reverse complement strand
GCGAGACCTCCCTGCGCGGCGCGCTGCCCGGCGCCGTCTTCCTCGGGCGGCGCACCGGTGACGAACTCGCCCGGATCTTCGCCTCGTTGGACGTGTTCGTGCACACCGGCCCCTTCGAGACGTTCTGCCAGACCGTGCAGGAGGCCATGGCGAGCGGGGTGCCGGTGATCGCCCCGGCCGTGGGCGGGCCCCTCGACCTCGTGGACCACGGCAGGACCGGGCTGCTCGTGCCGCCCG
>NZ_JAAGMG010000651.1 GCF_010548525.1 Streptomyces sp. SID14478 | reverse complement strand
CCGCACGGCGGGTAGGGGTCGGCCCGGTGGCCGGCCGGCTCGGCGGTGGTCTGCGCGCACAGCATGCCCTGCGCGTACGACAGTCCGGCCTTGCGCAGCGCCGGGTCGCCGACGTTGGTCCGCGCCCAGGTGATCCACTCCTCGTAGCCGTCGATGAGGCCCGAGACGACGTCGAGCTCCTGGCGCTGGGCCTCGCCGAAGGCGCCGCCGCGGGAGAGGCGGGCGAGGTCCTGGGCGGCGGCGCCGGTGCGGGCGGCGTAGCGCGGGCCGAGGCCGGAGAGTTCCACGGCGGTGCCCGCGTCGAGACTGACCTCGGCCTCCCGCTGGGCGATCCGCAGGGAGATGCGCGCGTCCGCCAAGTCGCCGAGGGCCGGAGCGAGTTGGGTGCGGACGTAGGCGGAGTCGTCGCGTACGTCGGCGTAGGCCCAGCCGAGCGTGGCGAAGCCGATGACCGCGAGCAGCGGGAGGGCGATCAGCCGGTCGCGCAGGTAGGTGCGGTTGCGGGTGCGTCCGGTCGGCGGCCACAGCAGGCGGCGCAGGGCGGGCACCCAGGGGGGTGCGGGCGGCCGCCTCATCCGTACCGCCGCAGCAGCGGCCGGAACAGGGCGGACAGCGGGCGCCGCTCCCGCAGGTGGCGCAGGGCCAGGGGGCGTACCAAGTAGGCGCGGTCCAGGAGTCGTTCGGCGATCTCGTCGGCGTGCGGGAGGTCGGCCGAGCGGGCTGCCTGGCGGGCGAGGAGGAGGTAGAAGCCGGACAGGTCCTTGCCCAACTCCCGTTCCTGGAAAGGGAAGGCGAGGCGGGCGGCAGCGTCGCGGGCCTCGTCGTCGCGGGCTGCGGCGTCCCGGGCCAGGTGCTGGAGGTCGGCCGGGCCGAGGATGCCGCCCGCCATGAGCCGCTGGGCCGCCTCCCACACCTCGGCCTTCATGCGGACGCGGGCCTGTTCGTCGGTGAGGCCGTGCTCGTTGAAGAGGCGGGCGAGGCGGACCAGGGCGGTGCCCAGGGTGTCGGTGCAGGCGGCGTACTCGACGGCGATCCGGACCGTCGCGGTGCGGGCCGCCGTGCGGTGCCGGGAGTGCTGCGGCACCGCGTCGAGGGCCTCGATGGCGGCGCTGCACGCCCGCGGGCCGCCGAGCGCGAGCAGGGTCCGTGCGGCGCCGAACGCGGCGCTGCCGAGCGAGGGATTGCGCAGCCGAACGGCCTCGTAGAGGGTGAGCGCCTCATGGTGGCGGCCGAGCCGCTCGGCGCAATGGCCGAGGGCGAGCTTGGGCGCGTACTCGCCGGGGATGGCGCCGTAGACCTGGTCGAAGTGGTCGCGGGCGGAGCCGACGTCGTCGCGGGCGAGCGAGACGAGGCCCTGGTGCCAGTCGATGCGCCAGTCGTAGCGGGCCCGGTCGCGGCCGATCGCGTCGGCGGCGGCGCCCAGCTCCTGCTCGGCGAGCTTCAGGCCCGCGTCGTCCAGGTCGGTGCGCAGCGCGACCCGCAGCCGCAGCCGGCAGCGCAGCAGGTGCACTTCGGGGGAGGCGCGCCAGTCGGCGGTGTTCTGCAGCAGCGCGGCCGGATCGGCGTCGGCGAGGCGGCTCAGTTCGGCGTGGTGGGCGTCGTGCGGGTCGGGCCGGGGGACCG
>NZ_JAAGMG010000619.1 GCF_010548525.1 Streptomyces sp. SID14478 | reverse complement strand
GTTCCCCGCGCCCCTGAAATGCAGGCGCTTCGCGCCGCATTTCCCCGACGAGATGCCGCCCGGCCAAGACGCGCCCCTGAGATGGCGCACCGAAGGTGCGCATCTCAGGGGCGCGGGGAACTGCGCGAGAAGCCCCACCGGGCCGCGGCCGCCGACGAAACCGGCACCTCGGCAGACGAACCGGCGTCTCCCCCGACCCGGGTTCAGAACCCGGCCCGGAACCGGCGGAGCCTGAGGCTGTTGGCGACGACGAAGACCGAGGAGAAGGCCATGGCCGCGCCCGCGATCATGGGATTCAGAAGACC
Organism: Streptomyces sp. SID14478; assembly: GCF_010548525.1. GTDB lineage: Bacteria > Actinomycetota > Actinomycetes > Streptomycetales > Streptomycetaceae > Streptomyces. The sequence goes on along the minus strand of NZ_JAAGMG010000619.1, from coordinate 470 downwards.
CGCCGCGGCGAGCGGCAGCGCCGCCACGTTGTAGGCGAACGCCCAGAACAGGTTCGACCGGATCGTGCCCAGCGTCCTGCGCGACAGGCGGATCGCGTCGGCCGCCGCCCGCAGGTCACCCCGTACGAGCGTCAGGTCGCCCGCCTCGATCGCCGCGTCCGTGCCCGTGCCCATCGCGAGGCCGAGGTCCGCCTGGGCGAGCGCCGCCGCGTCGTTGACGCCGTCGCCGACCATGGCGACCGAACGCCCCTCCCCCTGGAGGCGCTTGACGACGTCGACCTTGTCCTCGGGCAGCACCTCGGCGAAGACGTCGGCCCCGTCGATGCCGACCTCCGCGGCCACCGAACGGGCCACCGCCTCGTTGTCCCCGGTCAGCAGCACCGGCCGCAGCCCGAGCGCGCGCAGCCGGCGCACGGCGTCGGCGCTGGTCTCCTTCACGGCGTCGGCGACCTCCAGGACCGCCCGCGCCG
>NZ_JAAGMG010000571.1 GCF_010548525.1 Streptomyces sp. SID14478 | reverse complement strand
CAGCGTGGCCCCCGCGGCGCCGGCCGCGACGAGCGCGTAGGAGCGGCCCTCCTGGGCGTAGTACTGGGCGAACGGGGCGATCGCGTAGAGCAGCCCCGCCCACAGGCCGACGCGCGGCCGCACCAGGCGCGTCCCGAGCGCGGCGACCAGGCAGGCCGTCGCGGCCGCGCCGAGCACGGAGGGCAGCCGGAGCATGACCTCGCCCGGGTGCAGCGGCAGCAGGAAGTGCATGAGCAGGTAGTAGAGGCCGTGGACGGCGTCGATCGTGCCGAGCACGTGCCACAGCTGGGACAGGCTGCGCGAGGCGACCATGACGGTGGCGGCCTCGTCGCGCCACATCGTCCCCCGGTCCACGTGCCACAGCGCCAGCAGCAGCGCGGTGGCGCCGGGGACGCCGACGGCCAGGGTGCGGGCGCGCCCGGCTGTGACCTGCGTGATCAACGGCATGGGCCGAGCTTGTACGACAGACTGACGAATGCCCGCGCTCCAGCGGCCCGTGCCGCGCAAACGTCACCCGTTCAGAAACAGCTTCCGTACGACCCGCTCGGCCGCGCCCCCGTCGTCGTACGCGCAGAACCGGTCCCGGAACGCGGCGCGCAGCCGGGTCGTCGCGGCGGTGTCCGCGCCGCCGTCGCGGAAGAGGGCGACGAGCTCCTCCTCGGTCGTGGCGACCGCGCCGGGGGTGTCGCCCGGCAGGCCGGACAGCAGGTCGAAGTAGGTGCCGCGGGCCAGCCGGTACGCCTGCCAGTCGGGGGCGTAGGTGACGATCGGGCGGTCCAGGCAGGCGTAGTCGAACATCAGCGACGAGTAGTCGGTGACCAGCGCGTCGGCGGCCAGGCACAGGTCCTCGACGCGGTGGTGGCCGGTGACGTCGCGCAGACGGGGGTGGGCGTCGGCGAGCCCGGCCCGGTCGCCGTAGAAGTAGTGGGCGCGGACCAGGACGACGTGGTCGTCGCCGAGGGCGTCGGCGAACCGGGCGAGGTCGAGGCGGGGCAGGAAGCCCTTCTGGTAGTCGCGGTGGGTGGGGGCGTAGAGGATCGCCCGCTGCCCGTCGGCGATGCCCAGCTCCGCGCGGATCTTGCTGATCCGGTCCTGTTCGGTGGTGAAGTAGACGTCGTTCCTCGGGTAGCCGAGCTCCAGCGGGGCGTACGCCGCCGACGGGTACACGCGCTCCCAGACCTGCGTGGAGTGCGGGTTGGCGGAGAGGCTGTAGTCCCACTGGTCGGTGTGGGCGAGGACCTTGGCGAAGCTGATGCCGTGCGTGCCGGCCGGGTAGCGGCGCTGGTCGAGGCCCATCTTCTTCAGCGGGGTGCCGTGGTGGGTCTGGAGGTAGACCTGGCCGGGGCGCTTGGTGAAGCCGCCGGGGAAGGACGAGTTGTTGATCAGGTACGTCGCGGTGGCCATGGTCTGCCAGTAGCGGCGCGAGCCCTCGATGACGTACGGGACGCCGTCCGGCACGCGGTCCTTGTGCCGCGAGGAGACGACGAAGACGCCCTTGATGTGCGGGGCGGTCCGGCGGGCCTGGGCGTGGATCGCGGCCGGGTTGCAGCTGACGCCGCGGTTCCAGTACGCGCCGTACACCGCGAGGTCCGGGTCGAGGCGCGTGGTGCGCAGGTCGGCGCGGTAGGCGGCCTTCATGACGCGGGTGCGCAGTGTCCGCTTGTGCCGTGCGAGGGCCGAACTCACCGTCTTCTTCAGGCCCTTGGCCTTCTCCTGCTTCTGGTACGCGGACCAGGACCCGGCGGCGACGGCCTGCTCGCGCGCGTCCTTCGGCATGTGGCCGGCCGGGCGGTGGGCGCGGTGCAGTTCGACGGCGAGGCGGAACAGTCCGGGGCGGTCGGCGGGGCCGGTGCGCGAGGGGTCGTCGAGGACGTCGAGGACGCGGCCGACGGCGACCGGGAAGACGCGGGGCGCGTCCGCGGTGGCGGCCAGCAGTTCCCCGTAGCGCTCCACG
>NZ_JAAGMG010000540.1 GCF_010548525.1 Streptomyces sp. SID14478 | reverse complement strand
CCCGCGCGCACCCGGGCGACCTCGCCGCCGTGACCTCCCTCGCGGCGGACCGCCTCGCCCTCGCGGACAAGGTCGCCGCCGCGAAGTACGGCACCCCGGCCCCGATCGACGACCCGGTGCGCGAGCGGCAGATCCTGGACGACGTGGCGGCGCGCTCGGCGGCGCTCGGCATCGACCCCGCTCTCGCGCAGGCCGTGTTCCGCGACCAGATCGAGGCCAACAAGGTGGTGCAGCGCGGCCTGTACGCCCGCTGGGACGCCCATCCCGAGCAGCGCCCGACCGAGCGCCCCGACCTGGCGAAGGAGGTGCGGCCCGCGCTCGACCGGATCACCACCGAACTGCTCGACGCGCTGCGGCAGTTGCCCCCGGCCCACACCTCGCCCGCGTGCGGCCCGCTGCTGACCGTCGCGGCGCTGCACGACGCCCGCACCCACCACTTCGACGCGCTGCACCTCAGGGCGCTGGCCCGGGCCCTGCCCTCGGTCTGCGAGGGGTGACGCGCGGAGCGGCT
>NZ_JAAGMG010000498.1 GCF_010548525.1 Streptomyces sp. SID14478 | reverse complement strand
CGAGAGCTACGTGGAGGAGCGCACCCAGCGGCGTACCCAGCCGGGCACGCCCGCGTCGCGCCCGAGCAACGGCAGGACGGGCTCGGCCTCCGGCCCGCGCTCCACGACGTCCCGCTCCGGGAACAGGCCCGCTCCGCGCAGTGGTGCCGGTCGTCCGGCGCCTCGTACGAACGGCACGGGTGCGGGCAAGAAGCTGCGGCCGGCCAATCCTCGGCTGCTGCGGCAGCGGTTGTTCGTGTTCGTGGTGGTCACGCTGCTGGTGGCGCTGGCCATCGCGGCGGCGCAGGGCTGCCAGGGACCCAGCTAGCGCCTGTCCGGCAGAGCGGCGCGGCCCGCCGCTTCATGCCGGTGGGTGCGTCGCGAGGCACGGCGGAGCGTGGGCGTGCGACGACGGCGCCGGACCGCAGGTCGGTGCGCTGGACCCCGCGTCCGGACCGAACGCCCAGGGCGCCTCAGAGTTCGGGGCGGCCCGTGGCCAGCGCGTAGAACGCGACCGCGGCCGCCGCGCCCACGTTGAGGGAGTCGACGCCGTGGGCCATCGGGATGCGCACCCATTCGTCCGCTGCCATCAAGGCCTTGGTCGACAGGCCCTCGCCCTCCGCGCCGAGCAGGAGCGCGACCCGGTCCATGCGGTGCGGGGCCACCTCGTCCAGGGACTTGGCCTTCTCGGCCGGGGTGAGGGCGAGCAGGTCGAAGCCCGCCGCGCGGACCGACTCCAGGGATTTCGGCCAGGCTTCGAGGCGGGCGTAGGGCACCGAGAAGACCGCGCCCATGGAGACCTTGACCGAGCGGCGGTAGAGGGGGTCCGCGCAGTCCGGCGAGAGCAGGACGGCGTCCATGCCGAGGGCCGCCGCGGAGCGGAAGATCGCGCCGATGTTGGTGTGGTCGTTGACCGACTCCATGATCACCAGGCGGCGGGCCGTCGCGAGGAGGCCGTCGGCCGTCGGCAGGGGCTTGCGCTGCATGGACGCCAGGGCGCCGCGGTGCACGTGGTAGCCCGTGACCTGTTCGGCGAGGTCGGGGGCGACCGCGTAGACCGGGGCCGGGACCTCGTCGATGACGTCGCGCATGACGTCGACCCACTTCGCGGACAGCAGCATGGAGCGCATCTCGTAGCCCGCCTGCTTGGCGCGGCGGATCACCTTCTCGCCCTCGGCGATGAACAGGCCCTCGGCCGGTTCTCGCTTGCGGCGCAGCTCGACGTCGGTCAGGCCCGTGTAGTCGCGCAGGCGCGGGTCCTCGGGATCCTCGATGGTGATGAGACCTTGGGGTTCAGCCACGGGTCGATACTGCCTTGTCCTGGGTGTGGTGCCAACGGATCGGAGCGAGTTGCGTTACCGCTGGGTACGTTCGGGGCTCTCGTGCACCACGTCGCCGATGACGATGACGGCCGGGGGCCTCACGCCTTCGGCGACCGCCCTCTCGCCGACCGTGGCGAGGGTCGCGTCGACGCGGCGCTGAGTGGCCGTCGTGCCCTCCTGCACGAGCGCGACGGGGGTGCTGCCCGGCTTTCCGTACGAGATCAGGGCCTCGGCGATCTTCCCGATCTTGTCCACGCCCATGAGGATCACGAGGGTGCCGGTGAGCTGGGCGAGAGCGGCCCAGTCGACCAGGGAGCGCGCGTCGTCCGGCGCGACGTGGCCGCTGACCACCGTGAACTCGTGGGCGACGCCGCGGTGCGTGACCGGGATGCCGGCCGCGCCGGGCACCGAGATGGAGCTGGAGATGCCGGGGACGACCGTGACCGGGATGCCCTCGGCGGCCAGCGCCTGCGCCTCTTCCATGCCGCGGCCGAAGACGTACGGGTCGCCGCCCTTGAGCCGGACGACGGCCTTGCCCTGCTTGGCGTGGTCGATCAGGGCCTCGTTGATGGCCTCCTGGACCATCTGCCGGCCGTACGGGATCTTCGCGGCGTCGATCACCTCGACGTGCGGAGGGAGTTCGTCGAGCAGGTCGCGCGGGCCGAGCCGGTCGGCGATGACGACGTCGGCCTCGGCGAGGAGGCGGCGGCCGCGCACCGTGATCAGGTCCGGGTCGCCGGGCCCGCCGCCGACCAGGGCGACGCCCGGGGTGCGGGTGCGCTCGACGGAGACGGTGCCG
>NZ_JAAGMG010000452.1 GCF_010548525.1 Streptomyces sp. SID14478 | reverse complement strand
CAGTGATGACGGCGACGGAGGCGACGCGGGGTGCGAGGGCGGCGAGTGCGGGCACCGCGTCGGGGTGGGCGCGGGCCTGTTCGGGGTCGGCGACGATCGGGGCGAGGGTCCCGTCGAAGTCGAGGGCGATGACCGCCCGGGCGGGCCGGGCGACGATCGCGGCCAGGCCGTCACGGCCCGCGGCGGTCCGGAGAGCGTCCATACGCACGACCCTAGAGCCTGTCACCGCTCGGAGCGCTGCCGGTCACGAACCCGACGCAGCCGGTTCACGGTCACCGGCGCGTGCGCCAGTGCCCGCGGGTCGTCGAGCAGGGCATTGAGCAGCTGGTAGTAGCGCACGGGTGCCAGGTCGAGCTCCTCGCGGATGGCCCGTTCCTTCGCGCCCGGCGACGGCCAGCCGCGCCCCTCGAACGCGAGCAGTGCGCGCTCGCGTTCGCCCAGAGACTCCATGCCGGCCACGCTACTCGGCGGCTTCCGCGGCCGCCGCCTGGTTCTGGATCCGGCCGAGGACGGCGCCCGGGCTGTTGTTCGGGGCGACGGCGGTGCCGATCTGGTCCTTGATGTCGGCGCTGACCGACGCCCAGGACGTCTTGCCGACGGGGTAGATCTCGGAGTTGGTGAGGCTCCGCAGGAACGGCCAGAGCTTCTTGTCCTCGCCCGCCTCGGACATGGCCTCGGAGGCGCTGTTGGTGACCGGCAGCAGGTCGTACTCGCGGGAGAACTCCAGGACGTTCTTCTCGCTGTAGACGAAGTTGAGGAAGTCGCCGACCTCCTTGCGGTGGCCGTTCTGCTTGAACGCCATCATCCAGTCGGCCACGCCCATCGTGGACTTGGCCCGGCCGGACGGTCCGGGCAGCGGCACGGTGCCGTAGTCGATGCCCTTCTTCGCGGCCATCTGCATCAGCGTGGGGTGCCCGTTGAGCATGCCGACCTCGCCCTTGGCGAACGCGGCGAAGGCGTCGGCCCGGTTGAGCTTGGCGGGCGCGGTGGGCCCGGTCAGGCCCTTGCCGACGAGATCGTTCTTGAGGAAGTCGAACGTCGCGACGTTCTGCTTGGAGTCGATCGTGTACGAGCCGACGTCGTCGGTGTAGCCGTCGCCGCCGCTCAGCATCCAGATCATGGTCTCGGCCTGGGCCTCCTCCGAGCCCAGCGGCAGCGCGTAGGGGATCTTCACCCCGTCGGCCTTGAGCGCCTTGGCGTCGGCCGCGAGCTCGGCCCAGGTCGTGGGCGGCGTGATGCCGGCGTCCTTGAACAGCTTCTTGTTGTAGAACAGCAGCCGCGTGGAGGAGGCGAACGGCATCCCGTACTGGGTGCTGGCGACCTTGCCCGCGTCGGCGAGCTGGGACAGGAAGTCGGCCTGCGTGGGGACGTTGAGCAGGTCGCCGGCCGGGTAGAGATCGCCGTCGGCCGCGTAGTCCGCGTAGGCGCCGATCTGCGCCATGTCGGGGGCCTGCCCGGCGTCGACCATCTTCTTGACCTTGGCGTCGACGTCGTTCCAGGAGTAGACCTCGACGTCGACCTTGGTGTCCGGGTGGTCCTTCTCGTACCGGGCGGCCAGCTTGTCCCAGTACTTCTGGGAACTGTTGTCCGCGGAGTCGCCGTAGTCGGCGGCGACCAGCTTCAGCGTCACGCCGCCGGAGCCCGTGCCGCCGCAGGCGGTGAGGGTGCCCGCCATGCCCAGGGCGACCGCCGCCGCCGTCAGACCGGTTATGTGCCGCCGCTGCACCGCTGTTCCCACCCTCGAATCCGTGTCACGCGTAAAGGAACCCTAAGGTCTACACCACACAGATCTCACTCCGGCAACAGGGCGGTATCTGCGCAAGATCCCTGCAAGTGGACTAGACCTTTTTATGCTGTACGCGCGACACTGTGCCCCGTGGAACATGTCATCGCCCTCGACGTGGGCGGCACCGGGATGAAGGCCGCCCTGGTCGGGGCGGACGGCACGCTGCTGCATCAGGCGCGCCGGGCGACGGAACGCGAGCGCGGCCCCGAGGCGGTCGTCGAGACGATACTCGGCTTCGCCGCCGAGCTGCGCGCGTACGGCGAGGAGCACCTCGGCGAGGCGGCGGTGGCCGCCGGCGTCGCCGTGCCCGGCGTCGTCGATGAAGCGGGCGGCATCGCGCTGTTCGCCGCCAACCTCGGCTGGCGGGACGTGCCGATGCGGGCCCTGCTCAGCGAGCGGCTCGGCTCGATTCCCGTGGCGCTCGGCCACGACGTGCGCACCGGCGGGCTCGGCGAGGGCCGGCTCGGCGCGGGCAAGGAGGCCGACCGCTTCCTGTTCCTGCCGCTGGGCACCGGCATCGCGGGCGCCATCGGCATCGAGGGCCGGATCGAGCCCGGCGCGCACGGCTCGGCGGGCGAGATCGGCCAC
>NZ_JAAGMG010000409.1 GCF_010548525.1 Streptomyces sp. SID14478 | reverse complement strand
TGCCCCGAGCGGGCCCCGTACGACCGGATCATGGCGACGTGCGCGCTGCGCTCGGTGCCGAAGGAGTGGCTCGGGCAGTGCCGGCCGGGGGCGCGGGTGCTGACCCCGCTGTCGACCGGGCTGCTGATGCTGGCGGTGCGGGACGCCGGGCACGCGGAGGGGCGGTTCCTGCACACCCCGGCGTACTTCGTCGCGCTGCGCGGCGACGGGGCGGGCGCGGTGCCCCGGCAGCACGTCGGAGGGCTGCCGCGGCGGGCGCTGGGCGACGAGCTGTTCCGGTTCCTGCTGACGCTCACCGCCGGGGCCCTGGACCCGCAGGAGGCGCTGGCGCTGTGGGAGCGCGAGGGCCGGCCGGAGCGGGACCGGTTCGGGGTGACGGTGAGCGGGGGCCGGGAGTGGGCCTGGCTGGACGATCCGGAGGGGCCTTACGTGTGGGCCCTCGACTGAGGGCCGGTCCGGGCCCCTCCGGCGGCGGCCCGGTCAGCCGCGGTGGATCGTGATCGTCGTCCAGGCGCCGACGTGCACCCTGTCGCCGTCCTGGAGCGGCACCGGGACGAACGGCTGGATGGGTTCCTCGCCGCCGTTGACCGTCGTGCCGTTCGTCGAGTTCTGGTCGACGACCGCCCACGTGCCGTCCGGCTGCTGCACGAGCACCGCGTGCGAGTGCGAGACGCCCGGGTCCTCCGGCGGCACCGACAGGTCGATGTCGGGGGTGTCACCGGTCGAGTGGCGGCGGCGGCCGATCGTCAGCTGGTTGCCGACGAGCTGACGCTGCTGCTCGGGCGAGTACGCGGGCAGGTTCAGGCCCGACGCCTCGGGGCCGCTGCGGTGCATCATCGCCATGAAGTACTCGCGGTCCGGGCCGATCGTCGCCGACCAGCTCACCGGTCCTTGCGGCTGCTGCGGCGGGTACTGCTGGTGCTGCGGCGGCTGCTGCTGGAACGGCGGCGCGGTCGTCGACTGCGCCGACGGCGGGGAGAGCACCCAGTCGTCGCCGTTCGTCCCGCCGGGAGCACCGCCGCCACCGAACGACGGGTTCGACGGGCCGGGCGGAGGCGGCGGACCCTGCGGGTCCTGCGACTGCGGGTAGTCCGGGAACGGCGGCGGCGCGGGCGGACCCGGGTGCGTCGGAGCCGGGGGCTGCTGCTGGTGCTGCGGCGGGGCCGGCGGCTGCTGCTGGAACGCCTGCGGGACACCGCCGCC
>NZ_JAAGMG010000365.1 GCF_010548525.1 Streptomyces sp. SID14478 | reverse complement strand
CCACCGTCCTCGACGTGGGCTGCGGCGACGGCACGGCCGCCCGCACCGCCGCGCGGCTGCTGAGCGGCCACCGCCTCATCGGCGTCGACTGGTCCCAGGACGCCCTGCGCCGCGCGGCGACCCGCGTCCCTCATGTCGTACGGGGCGAACTCACCGACCACGGACTGCCGTTCAGGGACGGGGCCGCCGACGCGGTACTGCTCTCCGAGGTCATCGAGCACCTCGTGGACCCCGACGCCGCCCTCGACGAGATCCGCCGGGTCCTGCGCCCCGGCGGCCACCTCATGCTCTCCACCCCGAACCTGGCCGCCTGGTACAACCGGGCCCTGCTCCTGGCCGGCGTCCAGCCCGTCTTCTCCGAGGTGAGCCTGCGCGCGATCCACGGCCGCCCCGGCAGCGAGGTCGTGGGCCACCTGCGGCTCTACACGCCGCGCGCCCTGCGCCAGTTCGTCGCGGCCGCCGGTTTCGAGGTCGTGGGCCTGACCGGGGCGCCGTTCCACGGGGTGCCGCGCCCGCTGCGCCCCCTGGACCGCGTCGCCTGCGCGGCGCCCTCGCTCTCCTCGATCCTCCTCCTGCACGCCCGAAGGACGTGACGCGCGATGCCCGCCGTGGCATGGGGAGTCGGCGCGGCGCTGCTCGCGAACACGCTCTACAGCGTCGGCTTCGTCCTGGAGAAGAGGGCCCTGACCCGGCTGCCCGAGGTCAGCGTGGGCCGGCCGGCGCACCTGCTGCGCCAGGTCGTGACGAGCCCGCTGTGGCTCGTCGGATCGCTCGCGCTGGCCTCGGGCTTCGGCGCCCAGCTCGCCGTCTACCGCACACTGCCGATCGCGGCCGCGCAGGGCATCTTCATCTCGGGCCTGGTCCTGCTGCTGCTGCTGTCCTCCCGGCTGCTGGGCGAGCGGACCTCGGGCCGCGAGCGGTACGCGATCGCCGCGATCCTGCTCGCGCTGCTCATGGTCGTGCTGTCGCTGCGCGACACCGGGCAGGACCCGGACACGGTCGGCGGCGGCGCCCCGGCCCCGCTCATCCTCGCGGTCTGCGTCCCCTCGCTCGCCGCGGGCCTGTGGCTGTACGCGGCGGCGGAACGCCGGGCCAGGCACCGGCACCGGATGCCGACCACCGGCGTCGAGTACGGCGTCGCGGTCGGCCTGCTGTACGGGGTCAGCTCCCTGGCGATCAAGGGGGTGTCCGGGGTCCTGCCGGACGTCTGGGCCCTGTTCCGCTCCCCGTATCCGTACCTGCTGCTGTGCACGGGCGCGTGCGGCCTGGTCATGTCGCAGGCGGCGCTGCAGCGCTGCCGCGCCTCGCTGATCGTGCCGGTGTGCACCACGGTGACCGCCCTGTTCACGGCGGTCCTCGGCACGGCGGCGTTCGGCGAGTCCCTGCCCTCGGAGCCGCTGCGGCTCGCCCTGCGCGTGACGGGCACGGCACTGGCGGTGGCCGTCCTGCTCCTGATGCCGAAGCACGACGCGCAGCCGCCTCCCCCACAACCCACCGAGCCCCCAAGAGAGTTGATCCCCCATGAGTCCTGACGACCCGCTGCTGCGCATTCTCGCCTGTCCCCTCGACAAGGGCCCGCTGCTGCTCCTCCCCGACGGCGACGCGCTCTACAACCCGCGGCTGCGGCGCCGCTACCCGATCGTCGACGGCATTCCGCAACTGCTGCCGTCCTCCGGCGAACAGCTCCCCGAGGACACGCACGAGCGGCTCCTCAGCCAGGTGGAGCAGGCGGGGCGGACGACGCCGTGACGACCCTCGCCGCCCGCCTCGCCCCGTACCTGCCGGCCCGGGTGACCGCCGCGACGGCCCGGGCCCTGTACCCCCGCTTCGAGCCCGAACTGGCCCGGCTCGCGGACATGTTGCCCGCGCCGCGCGGTCGCTGCGGCACGGCCGTGGACG
>NZ_JAAGMG010000324.1 GCF_010548525.1 Streptomyces sp. SID14478 | reverse complement strand
GGGGTGAAATCGCCGTCGGGCGAGGCGAGTTCGAGGTTGTCGGCGACACCGAGCCCGGCGAAGACGGCCTGCCGGTCGGGGACGAGGCACAGGCCCCCGGCGGCGCGTGCCCGCGCGGTGTGCCGGGTGACGTCGGCGCCGTCCCACAGCACGGCTCCGGAGGTGAGCGGCGCGGTGCCCGCGAGGGCGCCCAGGGCGGTGGTGCGGCCGGATCCGTTGCGGCCCAGCAGCACGGTGACCGTCGCGTCGGGCGCGGCGAGGGTGACGCCGTGCAGGGCTTCGAGGGGGCCGTGATGGACGTGGGCGGCGCGCAGGGCGATGCCGCGCCTCATGCGGTCGGCCCCGTCATACGGTCGAGCACGGCGGCCGGTGGGCCGGACGCCACGACGGTGCCCGCCGCCATCACGTGCACCGTGTCCGCGAGGTCCGCCACCAGGTCCAGGTCGTGCTCGACGACGAGCAGGGCCGTGCCGTCGGCGGCCAGCGCCCGCAACAGCCGTGCCAGTTCCGCGACTTCGGCGGAGTCGAGGCCCGCGGTCGGCTCATCGAGCAGCAGGGTGTGGGGGCGGCCCGCGAGAGCACGGGCCAACTCGACCCGGCGCAGTGCCCCGGTGGACAGGTCGGAGGTGGGCCGCCCGCCCGGCAGCCGGAACAGGGCGAGCAGACGGCCGGTGGCGTCCGGATCGCGGACGAGGCCCTGCTCGGCCCCGATCCGGACGTTCTCGGAGACGGTCAACGACGGGAAGACGGCCAGCTGTTGGAAGGTGCGGGCCACGCCGAGCCGGGTGCGCGCGTGGGCGGGCAGCGCCGTGATGTCCCGCTCACCGAGCCGCACCCGCCCCGCGTCCGGGCGCACCGTCCCGGCGAGGCAGTGGAACAGGGTGCTCTTGCCCGCCCCGTTGGGCCCCACGACGGCGGTGATCCGCCCGGCAGGCACCGCGATGTCGACGTGGCGGAGCACGGGGTGACCGCCGAAGGCGACGGTGAGGTGAGTGGCGGTGAGGGTCGGGGTCCTGGGCGGGCTGCTGCCAGGGGTGGCAGGGCGGACCGGGTGCGCGGGCCGGGCGAGGCGG
>NZ_JAAGMG010000277.1 GCF_010548525.1 Streptomyces sp. SID14478 | reverse complement strand
CGGCGCCCCCGGCCGCTCCCACCGCCGACCAGTCCATGCAGGAACTGCGCGAGCTGCGCGAGGCGCGCGCCCGGGCGAACACCTCGCAGGGCGAGCCGAGCGTCCGCTGGGCGTACGAGATCATCGCGCCGGCCGTCGTGGGCGCCCTGCTGCTGATCGTCCTCATCGCCGTCGGCTGAGGCGAACACGAAGCGGCCGGCGCGGCCGCACCCCGTCGGGTGGGCCGCCGCCGGCCGAAGTGCGTCCGCGCGAGGGGGGTCGGCGGAACGCGAGGTGATCCGGTGGTCTCCCGCTGGGGGGCAGCGGGGGTCGGACACCTGTTCCATAGTGGAGTGTCGGGCGGCGGGAGAGAAGACCGGAGCGCGTGTGTCGCCCCAACTTCGGGTGAATCAGCGGGACTTTCCCGGAGTTATGGGGCGCTCGGCCACACCAGGATCATGTAACCGCCGCAGTACGCCGCCCCGAGCACCGCCCCCGTCACCGCGAGCACGAGGAAGCGCCGCGACGCCCGTGCCATCAGCAGCGCCACCGGCAGCAGCAGCGGGAACCCGGGTACGAGGAAGCGGGCCCGGGAGAAGTACACCCCGCCGCTGCCGAGGACGATCACCAGCAGCACCCCGGTGAACACGAGCAGCGGCAGCGGCTGGCCGTCCCGGAGCGAGAACACGTACAGCAGGGCCGACGCGAGCAGCGTCACCGTCACCATGATCAGGAAGAGCTCGGGCGTCGAGTCGTACGCGAGGAGCTCCCGCATCCGGCGCAGCGTCTCGATGCCGCCGTCCAGCTCGTTGTGCCACAGCCGCTGCACGGCGAAGTAGCCGTCCCAGCGGCCCAGGCGCAGACCGACCCAGCCCACGTACGCGAGCCAGCCCAGCGGGGCGAGCAGCACGCCCGTCAGGACCCGCCAGGAGAAGCGGCGGCGCAGCGCGAGGAGTCCGCAGACGCCGACCGCGGCGACCAGCGCGATGCCGGTCGGCCGGGTGAGGCCGGACAGCGCGGCGAGGGCGCCCGCCCACACCCACCGGCCGGTCAGCACGGCGTACAGGGACCACGCCACGAACGCGGTGAACAGGGACTCGGTGTACCCCATCCACTGGACGATGCCGACGGGGAAGCACGCCCACAGGAACGTGAGCAGCACGCCGACGCGGCGGCCGTGCAGCCGGTCGCCGACGGCGAAGACGCCCCACGCCGCCGGGAACGAGCCGATGACCGCCAGGATCAGTCCGACGCTCGCCCGTGAGCCCGGCGTCACGGCGGCCAGCGCCTTCACGAGGACCGGGTAGAGCGGGAAGAAGGCTAGGTTGTTGGCGTCGTACTTGGTGCCGAGGGTGCGCTCGTAGCCGTGGTCGGCGATGCCCAGGTACCACTTGGAGTCCCAGTCCGCGGCGAGCGCGGGCCAGATGCCGTGGCCCTCCTTGTGCGACCAGACCCCGAAGACGAGGAGCACGAACAGCCGCACGGCCGTGTACGCGAACAGGGCCGGTGCCGCGCGCCGCAGGGAACGGGCGGCGCGGGCGCGCAGTCCGGTGAACGTCGCGCCCGGGGCCGGACCGGTACGGCGTGCCTGGGGGAGGACGGGGGCCTCGGTTGCGGCGGTCGGGGGCACGTCGGCGGCTCCTGGCGGGACGGGGACAGTGTGCGGGGGCAACCTTCCCGTTGCCCCCGGCCCCTGTCGCCGGTCATTCCGTCAACTGACCTGCGGAAATCACCCGGTCGAGCTAACCGGTGGTGCGTCGAGCCTCCCCGGCGCCGGGCCGGACGGGCTTTAGATTCCCGCGGCCGCCGAGAGGTCCCGCTTGATCGCCGCGAGCAGCTCCGCGGCCCGCTCCCGCGCCGCGTCCAGGGCGCCCCGGTCCGCCACCGGCACCACGACCTCCAGGTAGCACTTCAGCTTGGGCTCCGTGCCGGACGGGCGGACGACGACCCGCGCGCCGTCCAGCGTGTAGCGCAGGCCGTCGGTCGGCGGCAGCCCGCCGGCGCCGGCCGACAGGTCCTCGGCCGAGGTCACGGC
>NZ_JAAGMG010000234.1 GCF_010548525.1 Streptomyces sp. SID14478 | reverse complement strand
GCCCGTTGCGCCGCGCGTCCGACAGCCGCTCCAGCACCAGGACGCCCGCGCCCTCGGAGAAGCCGGTGCCGTCGGCCGCGTCCGCGAACGCCTTGCACCGCCCGTCCGCCGACAGGCCCCGCTGCCGGGCGAGCTCCACCAACAGCCCCGGAGTCGCCAGCGTCGACACGCCGCCGGCCAGCGCCAGCGTGGACTCCCCGGACCGCAGGGACCGCACGGCCTGGTGGACGGCGACCAGCGCCGACGAGCACGCGGTGTCCGTCGCCACGGCAGGGCCCTGCAGACCCAGCACGTACGAGACCCGGCCCGCGGCCACGCTGGTGTACGTCCCCGTGGCCGCGTACCCCTCGATCTCACCGGCCGCGCCGCCGCCCGTGCGCGGGCCGTAGTCGACGGCGTAGAGGCCGGTGAAGACCCCGGTCGCCGAACCCTTCAGTCCGGCCGGGTCGATGCCCGCCCGCTCCAGCGCCTCCCACGACGTCTCCAGCATCAGCCGCTGCTGCGGGTCCATCGCCAGCGCCTCGCGCGGGCTGATGCCGAAGAACGGTGCGTCGAAGTCCGCGAGTCCGGACAGGAATCCGCCCGAGCGCGTGTACGTCGTCCCGTGCGCCTCGGGGTCCGGGGAGTACAGCGCCTCCCTGTCCCAGCCGCGGTCGGCCGGGAAGTCGCTCATCGCGTCCACGCCGTCGCGGACGAGGTCCCACAGCCCTTCGGGGGACGTCACCCCGCCCGGGAAGCGACAGCCCACGCCCACGACCGCGATGGGCTCGCGCGCGGACTCCTCCAGCTCTCGCACCCGCTCGCGCAGCTGCTGCGCGTCGCCGACGGCACGTCGCAAGTAGGACCGGAGCTTGTCGACATCCTCCACCAGGGCCTCCCCCAACGGTTGCTTAAAAGAAGGGCGTTATTACACGTATCCGCGCTCGATCAGCGCGTACAGATCGTCGTCACTGCCGCTGTCCGGACCTTCCTCCTCGACCGGTTCCGGGGCCTCGGGCACCTGCGGTTCGAGGAGGGTGAAGAGGTGGCGGGCGAGCTCGTAGGGGGTGGGGTACGTGAACGCGACGGTGGCCGGCAGCCGTACTCCGGCCGTCGCGGTGAGCCGGTTGCGCAGCCCCACCGCCATCGAGGAGTCGAAGCCCAGGTCCTTGAAGGTCTCGGCCGACCTCGCCAGGAGGACGGCGCCCGTCAGATCGGCGTGCTTCGCGCTCAGCAGCGCTGCCGCTTCGGCGCACACGAGGTCGAGGACGGTCGCCTGCGAGTCCAGGTCCGCGGCCCTGGCGTGCAACGCCGGTCCGCCGGCGGGGCCGGAGCCGTCGGGCGCCGTCAGCCAGTACCGCTGCCGCTGGAACGGGTAGGTCGGCAGGCCGATCCGGCGCGGCCGGTCCGCGCGGAACGCCGCCTCCCACGTCACCGGCACGCCCCGCACGTGGAGTTCGGCGAGCGACGCGAGGAGCTTGCCCGCGCTCCCGTCGTGCCTGCTCAGGGTCGGCACCACCAGGGGCGGAGCCGCCAGCGCGTCGGCGGCCTCCTCCATCGCCACCTGGAGCACGGGGTGCGGGCTGACCTCCACGAACACGCCGCCACGTGCCCGCATCAGGTTCTCGACGACCTCACCGAACCGCACCGTCGAGCGCAGGTTCCGGTACCAGTACGAGGCGTCGAGCACGCGGGTGTCGAGCGGCGCCGCGGTGACCGTGGAGTGGAACTCCACCGCCGTCTGCCGGGGCGTGACCCCCGCGGCGGCCTCCAGCACCTGGTCGCGGATGCGCTCGACCTGGTGGGAGTGGGAGGCGTACTCGATCCTGACGCGGCGCACCCGGATCCCCTCACCGGCGGCCAGCGCGGCGAACTCCTCCAGGGCGTCGAGGTCCCCGGAGATCACCACGGACGCGGGCCCGTTGACCGCGCCCACGGACAGCCTCCCGGACCAGCGGGGCAGGCGTTCCTCGACCCAGCTCAGGGGCGCGGCCACCGCGTTCAGGCCGCCGAGGCCGGCCAGGGCGGTCAGGGCCCGGCTGCGCAGGGCGACGATCCGCGCCGCGTCGTCGAGGGAGAGCGCCCCCGACGCGCACGCCGCGGCGATCTCGCCCTGCGAGTGTCCGATGACCGCGTCGGGGACCACGCCGAGCGAGCGCCACACCTGCGCGAGGGACACCATCATCGCGAACAGCGCGGGCTGCACGACGGCGTCCCCGCGCTCCAGCGACGGCGCCGACTCGGCGCCGGTCACCAGGTCCACCAGTGACCAGTCGAGCCACGGCTCCAGGGCGCGTGCGCACGCGTCGATCGCCTGCGCGAAGACCGGCGATTGGGCGTACAGCTGCTTGCCCATGCCCAGCCACTGCGATCCCTGTCCCGGGAACACGAAGACGACCGGGCCCGCCGGGCCCGTGGCCACGCCGCGCACGGCCTGCGCCGAGCGGCCGCCCGCCGCCACCAG
>NZ_JAAGMG010000195.1 GCF_010548525.1 Streptomyces sp. SID14478 | reverse complement strand
CGCCGCGATCGGCCGCAGCGCCGCACGGGTGGGCAGCGCGTTGCCGCAGGCGCCCCAGCCGCCCGCGTCCGTCAGACCGGTCGCGGCGAGCAGCGCGTCCGCCTTCTCCCGTGGAGTGCTCACAGCACCGTCCCCCGTCCGTCCCCGCCCCCGGTGTGCACGGGCCCATTGTTCCAGCGGTGCGCGGCGCCGAAGGATCAGGGCGCCGTGGTCCGGAAGCGGGCCCGGTAGGCGGACGGGGTGACGCCGAGGTGGCGCAGGAACACCCGGCGCAGGGTCTCGTCGCTGCCGAGGCCGCTGCGGCGGGCCGCGGAGGTGACGGACTCACCCGAGTCGAGCAGGGAGCGGGCGGCTTCGAGGCGGACCGACTCGACGTAGCCGCCGGGCGTCTGGCGGACCTCCTGGTGGAAGAGCCGGGTGAGATGGCGGGCGCTGAGGCCGGCCCGGTCGGCGAGTTCTGCCAGGGAATGGTCCGCCGCGGGGTCCGCCGCGATCGACCTCAGGAGCGCGCCGAGGGCGCCGTTGTGCGGCGCCGGCGTGCGGGCCGCGACCGAGAACTGCGACTGCCCGCCCGGGCGTTGGAGGAAGACGACCAGGTCGCGGGCGACCTCGCGGGCCAGGTCGGGCCCTTCGTCGGCCTCGACGAGGGCGAGGGAGAGGTCGAGTCCGGCGCTCACTCCCGCCGAGGAGTGGATCCGGCCGTCCTGCACGAAGATCGCGTCGTGGTGCACGTCGACGTCGGGGTGGCGCCGGGCCAGTGTCGCCGTGTGCCGCCAGTGCGTGGTGGCGCGCCGGCCGCGCAGCAGCCCCGCCTCGGCGAGGGCGAAGGCGCCGGTGCACACCGACGCGGTGCGCCAGGACGCCGCGTGCAGCGTCCGGACGGCGTCGACGAGGCCGGGCGGCATCTGCTGCGGGAGGGCGGGGGAGCCCGGCACGAGCAGGGTGTGGACGCGCCCGGCCAGGCCGTCGACCGGGTCCGTGAGCAGCCGGGTCCCCGCCGAGGTGGTGACGGGCCCGCCGTGTGGGGAGAGCACCGTCGGGGCGTACCGGGCGCCGAGGCCGGCCGCCGTGCTGAACACCTCCAGCGGGGCCGTGACGTCGAGCAGACGGACGCCGTCGTAGGCGAGGACGGCGACGGTGCGGGGGAGGGGGCGGTCGCGGGCGCTCATGTCTCCAGGTTAGCGGTGCGGCATGTCCGGATGTGTGGGATTCCTGTCCGGATAGACATGGAGTGAAGAGGCGTGCGGGCGGCAGGCTGAGGGCATCGCAGAACCCTTGAGGAGCCGACCGTGACCCCACGCATCGCCGATGTCGAGATCCCCGACAGCGCACTCGCCAAGGAGGCGACCGAACTCGTCCGCGACACCGCGGGCCCCCTCCTGTACGACCACTCGCGCCGCGTCTTCCTCTTCGGGGCGCTGCGCGGCCGCCACCGCGAGCTGGCCTTCGACCCCGAACTCCTCTACGTGGCAGCCCTGTTCCATGACCTCGGGCTCACGCAGGAGTACGCCACGTCCCAGCAGCGGTTCGAGATCGACGGTGCGGACGCGGCCCGCGACTTCCTGCTGCGGCACGGCCTGACCGCCGAACGCGCCAGGATCGCCTGGACCGCGATCGCCCTGCACACGACGCCCGAGATCCCCTACCGGATGGAGCCGGAGGTGGCCCTGGTCACCGCGGGCGTCGAGGTCGACGTCCTGGGGTTCGGGTTCGACGAGGTGGGCGACGCGCAGCGGGACGCGGTCGTGGCCGCGCATCCCCGCCCCGACTTCAAGCGCCGGATCCTCCGGGCGTTCACCGAGGGCATCGCGCACCGCCCCGACAGTGCGTTCGGCAACGTCAAGTCCGATGTGCTCGCCCACTTCTCGCCGGGCTTCGTCCGCACCGACTTCGTGAGCGTCATCGAGAACTCGGCGTGGTCGGAGTGAGTGTCTCTCGGGGTGAGGCGTACGACGGGCCGGCAGCCCATGTCCGGCCACCCGTACCGCCGTTCACCGAGGCGGACGCGCTCGCCAAGGTGCAGGCCGCGGAGGACGCGTGGAACACCCGTGACCCCGATCGCGTCGCGCTCGCGTACACGGAGGACTCGGTGTGGCGCAACCGCGACGCCTTCGTCAGGGGGCGCGAGGAGATCCGGGCGTTCCTCGCGGCGAAGTGGCGCAAGGAGCTCGACTACGCGCTGCGCAAGGAACTGTGGTCCTTCGGCGACGACCGGATCGCCGTCCGTTTCCAGTACGAATGGCGGGACGCGGACGGTGGGCACTGGCGGTCCTACGGCAACGAGCTGTGGGAGTTCGACGTCCACGGCCTGATGCGGCGGCGCGAGGCGAGCATCAACGACGTGCCGATCCGTGCGCGGGAGCGGCGCATCCTGGGCCCCCGGCCGCCGGGGGAGAAGCCGTCGCCGGGGGCGCTGCCGCTGGCGTGAACGCGTGCGGGTGCGAGGCCGCGTGCCGCCCGCGTGGCGGACGAAATCGGGCGCCCGCGG
>NZ_JAAGMG010000167.1 GCF_010548525.1 Streptomyces sp. SID14478 | reverse complement strand
GTGCGCGGCCGGTTCCGTTTCCGGTGCGGCCGTCGGCAGTGGGGCCGCGTCCGGGCCGGGGTCCGCGGTTCCCCGGGCCGAGCGGCCCGCCGCCTCGTCCGACCAGCCCAAGTAGCTGCCGCAGTTGCCGCAGAAGTCGTCCGTGTCCCCGTTGGACGCCCCGCAGGCAGGGCACTCGCGCATGACTCACCTTCCGTCGTCTGCGGG
>NZ_JAAGMG010000126.1 GCF_010548525.1 Streptomyces sp. SID14478 | reverse complement strand
GCACCGACTCGCGGCCCCGCAGCAGGCCGCCGCCGAGCCGGAGGGCCCGGTCACCCCGTTCAAGCCGGTGGCCAACGACCCGTTCCTCGCGGCCGCGCAGGCCCAGGCCTCCGCGCGCCCGGCCGGGCTCGGCAAGCGGCTCGTGGCGCGGCTCATCGACTCGGTCGTCCTGGGCGCCGTCACCGCGGCCGCCGCCGTGCCCCTCGGCACCAAGGCGATCGACCACGTCGACGGCAAGATCGACGAGGCGAAGGCGTCCGGCCGGCAGGTCACGGTCTGGCTGCTCGATGGCACGACCGCGACGTACCTCGGCATCGTGCTCGCCGTGCTGCTCGTCTTCGGCGTCCTCTACGAAGCACTCCCGACCGCCAAGTGGGGCCGCACGCTGGGCAAGAAGCTGATGGGCCTGAGCGTGCGGGAGATCGAGGGGAGCGCGTCCCCGTCGTTCGGCGCGGCCCTGCGCCGCTGGCTCGTCTACAGCGTGCCGGGCGTGCTCGGCATCGGGATCCTCGGCGTCCTGTGGGGTGCCGTCGACCGGCCGTGGCGCCAGTGCCTGCACGACAAGGCGGCCCGTACGTTCGTCGCCGGGTAGCGCGACCGGGTCATCCGGACGGCGGCCCGCCGGGTGCGGGTCCCCGGGGATCGCGGTCCACTCGGGCCATGAGTACCGAACCGCCGCCCAACGGATCCGGCCAGCCGCCGGACGACGACCCGTTCCGTAAGCCGCCCCCGGCCACGCCGGGCGGCGGCTCCCCGTACGACTCCCCGCAGGACCCGCAGGGGGCCGGCGGCCAGAGCCCGTACGACGCCCCGCAGAACCCCTACGGCGGGACCCCGCCGCCCGGCGGCGGCACCCCGCCCCCGTACGACGGTGGCACCCCGCCCCCGTACGACGGTGGCACTCCGCCCCCACCCGGCGGTGGCACCCCGCCTCCGTACGGCGGCGGCACGCCCCCTCCGTACGGCGGTGACCCGTACGGCGGCGGCTTCGGCGCCGGCGACCCGCTGGCCGGGATGCCGCCGCTGGCCGACAGCGGCAAGCGCGTCCTGGCGCGCATCATCGACCTCATCCTGGTCGGCATCGTCGCGGGCCTGCTGACGTGGGCGTTCGGGATCTCCGAGTACGAGACCGACCCCGACAAGATCGAGTACGGCAAGCAGTTCGGACAGTCGCTGCTCGCCGCCGTCCTCTACATCGGCTACGACACGATCATGATGGCCAAGACCGGCCAGACGTTCGGCAAGAAGCTGATGAAGCTGCGCCTGGCCAACCTCGACAACGGGGCGACGCCCAGCGTCCAGACCAACCTGATCCGCGCGGTCGTCCTGTGGATCCCCGCCGTGTTCTGCTGCGCCTGCATCTGGACGGCGATCTGCGGTGGCTGGAGCTTCTTCGACAAGCCCTACAAGCAGGGCCTGCACGACAAGGCGGCGAAGACGGTCGTGGTCAGCAGCGCCTGACGCCACGCGGCACGGCGCGACAGCGGCGACGTACGAGAAGACCGGCGGGTCCGCGCTTCACGGGCCCGCCGGTTCGCGTACCGGCGCACGGTCACGGGCCGGTCCGGGCGCGGAGGCGGGCGACGAGGCGACGCGCT
>NZ_JAAGMG010000092.1 GCF_010548525.1 Streptomyces sp. SID14478 | reverse complement strand
ATCGCCGTCGGGCTGCTCGCGGTGGCCGCCCTCGCCGTGGCCGCCTCGCTCATCCGGCGGCCGCCGGCCACCGTGCGGGCCGCTGCCGACCGGCTGGCCCTGGGGCTGGGGGCCGCGATGCTCCTGATGCCCGCGTCCCGGTTCGGGTATCTCCTCTGTCCGCTCGTGCTGTGGGCCGTGCCCCGGTGCACCGAGAAGAACAGGAACACCCGTGATGCATGGCCGCACGCTCGTCGTCACCAATGATCTGCCGCCCCGACAGGGCGGCATCGAGGTCTTCGTCGACCAACTGCTGCGCCGCTTCCCCGCGGACGGCGCCGTCGTCTACACCTCCGCCGAAGCGGGCGCCGCGGCGTACGACCGGAGCCTGCCGCACCCGGTGGTACGGGACGCCGCCCGCACCCTGCTGCCCACCCGGGGCACGGCCGAGCGCGCCGTCCAGCTGGCCCGGCGGTTCCGGTGCGACAGCGTCTGGTTCGGGGCCGCCGCGCCGCTGGGCCTGCTGGCGGGGGCGCTGCG
>NZ_JAAGMG010000058.1 GCF_010548525.1 Streptomyces sp. SID14478 | reverse complement strand
GACCGGCCCGGGGCGGCGCCGCTGTGGCAGCCCCCGCACGACGAGCGCGGCGAGCGCGGGGTGTCCTCCCTGGTCCGCCGCGACGGCCTGCACGCGCCGACCCCGCACGAGGTGCCCTGTGTCACCCTCGACGAACTCGCCCTGCACGACGTCGACTTCATCAAGATCGACGTGGACGGGGCGGAGCTGGCGGTACTGCGCGGCGCCCGGGAACTGCTCGGCCGCGACCGCCCGGCCCTGTTCATCGAGCTGGAGACGCGCATCCAGCCGATCGCCCCGGTCGTCGCCCACCTGCGCGCGCAGGACTACGAGGGCTGGGTCCTGCCGTCCGACACCTGGGTGCCGCTGCCCGACTTCGACCTGGCGGCGCACCAGCGCGGCACCGCCCACATCGCCTCGCAGGGCCTGCTGCGCCGCGCGCTCACGCCGAGCGCCCGGCGCCCGCGGTACGTGAACTCGGTCCTGTTCCTGCCGGACGGGAGGACACCCGCTCCGGTGCGCGACCATGGAAGACATGCCACGCCCCACTGACCCCTTCACGCCGTTGATGTTCCAGCTGGTGCTGCTGCGCCGCATGGCCGATCACAACCCGGAGCGGGTGGAGAGCGCCCGCGCCGACCTGGGCGTCTCGGTGGCCGACATGCGGGAGGCCAACCGCCGCTGGCAGGCGATGCTCCACGCGCGGGGCTCGCGCTCGCCCGTCTCCCGCTACCGCTCGATCCTGGGCGCGCCGGAGCAGACGCTGCTGCGCACGATCGGCGACCTGAAGTGCGAGGCGCTGCTCTGGCCGGTCCCGCTCTGGCCCGACCTGCGCTTCGAGGTCCTCCTCTCCCCCACGGGCGCGGTCTGGAACGAATGGCTGATCCGCACCCCCGGCGCCCCCGCCCCCGCGCTGGACACCCTCCACGACCTCACCCCCTGGTCCTGCACGGTCGACGAGGCGGCCCGCGCCTTCGCCCCGGCCCGCCCCCTGGAGGGCTCGGCGCCGACGCGCTGGGGGCTGTCGTTCACGGCCCCGGACGAGGCGGGCAGGCCGCGGCAGGTGCGGGCGGAGTTCACGTGGGGGCTGCTGCAACGGTGGACGGAGGTCTGACCCGCACTCAGCGCAGAGCGGCGGCGACGAGTCCTTCCAGGGCTTCGCGCGACACCTGCCCGCCGTTCCCGAAGTCGCGGCGCTCGGCTACAGGTGCGGCTCGACCAGTTCCAGTTCCCATACGCACGGGCGGCCGTCCGCGTCATGGACGAGGACGGCGCGCGCCGACTCCGCGGCCGGCCGCGGAGGCTCGCGGTCGACGGGCTGGTCGGGGCCCGGCCGTCAGGTGACCAGCGCGGTCTGGGGTATTCGGGGTCAGTCCTCGCAGGGGCGCGCGAGGGCTGCCTGTCGGGCCGCGAGCAGGTGCGGCAGGTGGTCCTCGGCCCAGGCGCGGGCGGTGTCGATGAGTCCGATCAGGCTGCGGCCCAGCGGGGTCAGCTCGTACTCGACGCGGGGCGGGTTCTCGTCGTACGCGGTCCTGGTGACGAGCCCGTCGCGCTCCATGGCCCGCAGCGTCTCGGCCAGCACCTTCGGCGTGACGGCGTGCAGGGTCTGCCTCAGCTCGCCGAACCGGCGCGGTCCGCCGTCCAGACAGCGCACGACCATGCCGGTCCACTTGTCGCCGATCCGGATCGGCATCGCGGACGACGGGCAGGCCGGGTCGAACGTCACCGGGTCGCGGGGCGTGGCCATGCCCCGAGGCTAGGGCCTGTCCGAGGGGCACCGGTACCGTTGCGGTCACGCGGCGGGCCTGGACCGGTTGCGCGCCGCGGACCCGGCGCCGGACTGGCTGGTGCTCACCCCGCCCGCGGGCCTCGACGCCGCCCTCCCCCGCACCGGCCGCTAC
>NZ_JAAGMG010000026.1 GCF_010548525.1 Streptomyces sp. SID14478 | reverse complement strand
CTGCCAGTTATACAGCGCCGGGGTCGCATCGGTCACGACCGGCTGGAGCAGCCGCCGGGGTGCGAGCAGTGCCCGGCTGACCGGATCGGCGGGGTCCCGGTCGAGTCCGGCGCCCGGTCGCATCTCGACGTCCTGCGGCGGCACGAGGCCCCCGCACGTGCCGCACTCCCCCACGACGCCGAGCTCGGTGCCGCACGCGGCGTGCCGGAACTCCCGCATCGGCAGGCCGCCGGGCAGGGCCCGCCCCCACGCGCCGAGCGAGCGCAGCACCGGCCACAGCCCGCGCCCGAGCTCGGTCACGACGTACTCGTCGCGCGGCGGCGACTCCTGGTAGCGGCGCTTTTCGAGGACTCCGGCGGCGGTGAGCGCCTGGAGCCGGGTGGCGAGGACGGCGCGCGGGATGCCGAGGTGGACGAGGAAGTCGTTGTAGCGCCGCACGCCGTAGAGGGCGTCGCGCACCACGAGGAGCGTCCAGCGTTCGCCGACGATCTCCAGTGCGCGGGCGACCGAGCACTCCTGCGCCGCGTAGTCCTTGCCGAGAGCCATGTCCCCACTGTAGCCACTTTTCCCGCTCAAGGTTCAATGACCGAACCTACCGTGCTACGTTCAATGGGACCCGGTAAGTTCATTCACTGAACCTAAGTGACCCGAGACTGGATGGGCCCCACCCATGGCACAGCCCCAGCCCCAGCCGCCGTCCGTCCTCGTGCGGGCCGCGACGGACCCCGCGCCCGCCGCCACGCC
>NZ_JAAGMG010000986.1 GCF_010548525.1 Streptomyces sp. SID14478 | reverse complement strand
GCCGCCACCGGCTCCGGCGCCGTCAGAGGCCCTTCGCCTGCCTCCACCACTACGTTGGGCGCGACGCGCTTCGGCGCGGCCGCCCCAGGGACGGTCCTCGGCCTCGTTGCCGTGCGAACCCGATGGGCTCGGGGCGCCGTAGGAAGCGGACGGCGTCCCGGTGGCATCACGGGATGCCGCGCGGCGCCCTGAAGGTCCTCCGGACGCTCCGCGACGGGCCGCGGCGCGTCCGCCGCCCTGCGGCTGCGGCGGTTTGCGACGGTGCTCGCTCATCGAACGACTACTCCTCGGGCAGGCGCGGCCTCGCGCGCCTGGAAACGGCGGCTGGTTTCCGGTCCCCCCGAAGTACGGACGCGCCTGTTCCGGCATTCATCCGCACTACATCCGGGACGACGACGCCCCCAGGCGTCACTTGGTTCCCGGTGGTCTGCATGGCGGACAGACTACGCACCGTCAAAACCCTCCGAGGGGCGAAGTTCACCCCAAATCAGGCAAGTTGCTTCCTACGAATCGGTGATGTGACGCCGTTCACCGTGATCCCTCTTGCCGCATCCGTAGGGGCGTTCTATCGTGCTGATGTATCGAGTCGATACATCAGCACGACATAAAGAGTCGATACATGGGCCCGCGACAGCGAGGAGGCGACGATGAGCCGGCGCTCCGGCATCCTTGAGTTCGCCGTACTCGGACTGCTCCGCGAGTCCCCGATGCACGGCTATGAGCTGCGCAAACGACTCAATACGTCGCTGGGGGTCTTCCGCGCCTTCAGCTACGGGACGCTGTACCCGTGCCTCAAGACGCTGGTCGCGAGCGGCTGGTTGATCGAGGAGTCGGCTGCCGGTCCCGCCGACGCCCCTGCAGTTCCACTCGCAGGGCGTCGCGCCAAGATCGTCTATCGGTTGACGGCGGAAGGTAAGGAGCACTTCGAGGAGCTGCTCGCACAGACCGGCCCCGACGCGTACGAGGACGAGACCTTCGCCGCGCGATTCGCCTTCTTCGGGCAGACGTCGCGCGACGTACGGATGCGCGTCCTCGAAGGACGTCGCAGCCGGCTGGAAGAGCGCCTCGAAAAGATGCGCCTCTCCTTCGCCCGCACCCGGGAGCGCCTGGACGACTACACGCTCGAGCTGCAGCGACACGGCATGGAGTCCGTGGAGCGCGAAGTGCGCTGGCTGAACGAGCTCATCGAGAGCGAGCGCGCGGGCCGCGACCAGCGACGGCCGGGCCCGGGGGACGCAGCTCAGCAGGACACATCTGGAGAGACGGGCGGCCTGCCCCGGCACCGGGACAGCACCCGGCCGGATCCGTCCGATGACACCGCCACGTGAAGTCCGCTCAGGGCTTCACCAGTACACACAGGGAGCAACCGGAATGGGTTCGGTTCGCGTAGCCATCGTCGGCGTGGGCAACTGCGCCGCCTCGCTGGTGCAGGGCGTCGAGTTCTACAAGGACGCTGACTCGGAGACCAAGGTCCCCGGCCTCATGCACGTCCAGTTCGGCGACTACCACGTCGGCGACGTCGAGTTCGTCGCCGCGTTCGACGTCGACGCGAAGAAGGTCGGCCTCGACCTCGCGGACGCCATCGGCGCCTCCGAGAACAACACCATCAAGATCTGCGACGTCCCGAACACGGGTGTCCAGGTCCAGCGCGGCACCACGCTCGACGGCCTGGGCAAGTACTACCGCGAGACGATCGAGGAGTCCTCCGAGACCCCCGTCGACGTCGTCCAGATCCTCAAGGACAAGCAGGTCGACGTTCTCGTCTGCTACCTGCCCGTCGGCTCCGAGGACGCGGCGAAGTTCTACGCCCAGTGCGCCATCGACGCCAAGGTCGCGTTCGTCAACGCCCTCCCGGTCTTCATCGCCGGCACCAAGGAGTGGGCGGACAAGTTCACCGAGGCGGGCGTCCCGATCGTCGGCGACGACATCAAGTCGCAGGTCGGCGCGACCATCACGCACCGCGTGATGGCGAAGCTGTTCGAGGACCGCGGTGTCCGTCTTGAGCGCACCATGCAGCTCAACGTCGGCGGCAACATGGACTTCAAGAACATGCTCGAGCGCGACCGCCTCGAGTCGAAGAAGATCTCGAAGACGCAGGCCGTCACCTCGCAGATCCGCGACCGTGAGCTGGGCGACAAGAACGTCCACATCGGCCCGTCCGACTACGTCGCATGGCTCGACGACCGCAAGTGGGCGTACGTCCGCCTCGAGGGTCGCGC
The DNA here is from genome assembly GCF_010548525.1 of Streptomyces sp. SID14478. Taxonomy (GTDB): domain Bacteria; phylum Actinomycetota; class Actinomycetes; order Streptomycetales; family Streptomycetaceae; genus Streptomyces. The sequence goes on along the minus strand of NZ_JAAGMG010000986.1, from coordinate 56,285 downwards.
CTTCGGTGAGGTCCCGCTGAACCTCGAGTACAAGCTCGAGGTCTGGGACTCCCCGAACTCCGCGGGTGTCATCATCGACGCCGTGCGCGCCGCGAAGATCGCCAAGGACCGCGGCATCGGCGGCCCGATCCTCTCCGCTTCCTCGTACTTCATGAAGTCCCCGCCGGTGCAGTACTTCGACGACGAGGCCTACGAGAACGTCGAGAAGTTCATCAAGGGCGAGGTCGAGCGCTGACCTTCCCTCCGGGACGGTGTTTCACGTGAAACACCGTCCGCCTGAAGGCTGTTGAGGCCCCTGGAACGCACCCTCGGTGCGTCCGGGGGCCTCTCCCGTATGTGAGGCTGTGCCCCATGGCTGTCGTCCGTGACCTGCGCGTCCTGCTGCGCCTGCGCGACTTCCGGCGCCTGCTCACGCTGCGGCTGCTCTCCCAGGGCGCGGACGGTGTGTACCAGATCGCGCTCGCCACCTACGTCGTCTTCTCCCCGGAGAAGCAGACGTCACCGGCCGCGATCGCCTCGGCGATGGCCGTCCTGCTCCTGCCGTACTCCCTCGTGGGCCCCTTCGCGGGCGTTCTGCTCGACCGCTGGCGGCGCCGCCAGGTCTTCCTGTACGGCAACCTCCTCCGCGTGCTGCTGGCCTCCGCCACAGCCGTCCTGATGCTGAGTCACGCGCCGGACTGGCTCTTCTACGCCTCCGCGCTCTGCGTCACCGCGGTCAACCGCTTCGTGCTGTCCGGACTCTCGGCAGCACTGCCGCGCGTGGTCGATGCCGATCGCCTGATGATGGCCAACTCGCTCTCCCCGACGGCAGGGACGCTCGCCGCGACCGTCGGCGGCGGTCTCGCCTTCGCCGTGCGACTGGTCGCCTCGGATTCGGACGCAGCCGTCGTCCTGCTCGGTGCGGCCCTCTATCTCTGCGCCGCGCTCGCCTCTCTCCGCATGGATCCACACCTTCTGGGGCCGGACCGTGAATTGGTGCAGCCGCGTCTGGGAGCCGCGCTGACAGGCACCGCGCGGGACCTCCTGTCCGGCATGCGCCACCTGGCGTCCCGACGGCCCGCCGCCCAGGCCCTCGCCGCGATGACGGTGCTGCGGTTCTGCTACGGCGCACTGCTCGTCATGGTGCTCATGCTGTGCCGCTACGCGTGGTCGTCCACGGAGTCCGAAGGGCTGGCCCTGCTGGGGCTCGCCCTGGGGATCTCGGGAGCAGGCTTCTTCGTGGCGGCCGTGGTGACACCGACCGCCGCGGGACACTTCGGGGCGAGCGGCTGGATCGTCGTCTGCGCGGCTGCCGCCGCCGTCCTGGAACTCGCCCTGGGGTTGCCCTTCGCACCCGCCCCCACGCTCGTGGCCGCCTTCGTCCTCGGGCTGGCCACACAAGGGGCGAAGATCGCCACCGACACGGTCGTCCAGTCCTCGGTGGACGACGGCTTTCGCGGCCGCGTCTTCTCGGTCTACGACGTGCTGTTCAACGTCTCGTTCGTCGGGGCGGCAGGAGTGGCCGCGCTGATGCTGCCGCCGGACGGCCGCTCGGTCCCGCTCGTGGTCCTCGTAGCGGCCCTCTATGGGGCGGTGGCGCTCGTCATGGCCCGGCTCCGGCCTCGCGTGAAAGTGAACGGCACGGCCTGACCCCGCGGCGGGTGTTTCACGTGAAACACCCGCCGACCCTGTCTCCCGTCAGCAATGTCTTGGGGCGCTGTTTCACGTGAAACAGCGCCCCAAGACATTGCTGACGGGTCACCTCAGTCCTGAGAGCGGCCGGCCCACCACTCCTTGAGGGCTGCCACCGCCGCGTCATGCTCCATCGGGCCGTTCTCCAGGCGCAGCTCCAGCAGGAACTTGTACGCCTGCCCGATCGCCGGGCCGGGGCCCACGTCCAGGACCTCCATGATCTGGTTGCCGTCGAGGTCCGGGCGGATCGAGTCCAGCTCTTCCTGTTCCTGAAGCCGCGCGATGCGCTCCTCCAGGCCGTCGTAGGCACGGGACAACGCGCTGGCCTTGCGCTTGTTGCGCGTCGTGCAGTCGGAGCGGGTCAGCTTGTGCAAGCGCTCGAGCAGCGGCCCCGCGTCCCGCACATAACGGCGTACGGCGGAGTCCGTCCATTCGCCGGTGCCATACCCGTGGAAGCGCAGGTGCAATTCGACGAGCCGCGAGATGTCCTTCACGAGCTCATTGGAGTACTTGAGCGCGGTCATGCGCTTCTTCGTCATCTTGGCGCCGACCACCTCGTGGTGGTGGAAGGAGACACGACCGTCCTGCTCGAAGCGTCGCGTGCGCGGCTTGCCGATGTCGTGCAGCAGGGCCGCGAGGCGCAGCGTGAGGTCGGGGCCGTCGGTCTCCAGCGCCATCGCCTGCTCGAGCACGATCAGCGTGTGGTCGTAGACGTCCTTGTGCCGGTGGTGCTCGTCGCGCTCCAGACGCAGGGCCGGCAGCTCGGGCAGGACGTAGTCGGCCAGGCCGGTGTCGACGAGCAGCGTGAGGCCCTTGCGCGGGTGCGCGGAGAGGATCAGCTTGTTCAGCTCGTCCCGGACACGCTCGGCGGAGACGATCTCGATACGGCCGGCCATGGCCTTCATCGCGGAGACGACCTCGGGGGCGACCTCGAAGTCGAGCTGTGCGGCGAAGCGGGCCGCCCGCATCATCCGCAGGGGGTCGTCGGAGAAGGAGTCCTCGGGGGTGCCCGGCGTGCGCAGGAGGTGCGTCGCCAGGTCCTCCAGACCGCCGTGCGGATCGATGAAGTCCTTCTCTGGGAGAGCGACGGCCATCGCGTTCACCGTGAAGTCGCGCCGGACGAGGTCTTCCTCGATGGAATTGCCGTACGACACCTCGGGCTTGCGCGAGGTGCGGTCGTACGCCTCGGAGCGGTACGTGGTGACCTCGACCTGGAAAGTCTGCTCGACGTCACCGACGCGGGCGTTCTTCTGGCAGCCGACGGTGCCGAACGCGATCCCGACCTCCCACACGGAGTCGGCCCAGGGTCGGACGATCTTCAGTACGTCCTCGGGACGGGCGTCCGTGGTGAAGTCCAGGTCATTGCCGAGCCGGCCGAGCAGTGCGTCCCGGACCGAACCGCCGACCAGGGCAAGCGAGAAACCAGCCTCCTGGAATCTCCGGGCGAGGTCGTCTGCGACAGGCGAGACCCGCAGCAGTTCACTGACCGCGCGGCGCTGCACCTGGCTCAGGGCACTGGGGTTGTCTTCATTGGCGTTCGGCACAACAGGACAGGGTACGTGGCCCGGAGCACCCGGACCGAACCGTTTCCCGGGGCCTGCGGCAAGACCGTACGAGCGGCCCCCTACCCTGGCTCCACGATCTTGTGGGGCAGACCGTGGCACTCAGCCACAGTGCTCCTCGTTACCATGCGTGGACACATCTGCGACCACTGACGACGACGAGGGACGGACGAGCGCGTGGCCGAGGCGGCAGACTTCCCAGGGATGACTCCCTCACCTGCCCGCCGTCTGCTGCGGCGCACCGGAGCACTGCTCGCCGCAGCGCCGCTCCTCGCTGCGCTGCCCTTGCTGCCCGCTGCCGCTCCCGCCGCGGCTTCCGCTCCGTCGTCGGCCGCCGCGGACGCGACCGGGACGAGCACCGTCGACATTGCCGTGAACGGCCTCACGCCCCAGGTTCCGTCGGAGCAGGACACGGTCACGGTCCGCGGGAAGATCACCAACAGGGGCAAGCAGACCGTCACCGACGCCCACGTGGGCCTGCGGGTCGGCGTTCCCTACAGCGGGCGCTCGGCCATCGACAACGCCGCGAAGAACTCCTCGGGCGGCGTCCAGGACGGCACCGAGGTCGCCGGCAAGTACGCCAAGAAGTTCGCGAGGCTGGCGCCCGGCGCGACCCAGGACTTCAGCCTGTCGGTTCCGGCCAAGGAACTGCACCTCGGTGCGGACGGCGTCTACCAGATCAGCGTGGCTCTCAAGGGCCAGACCGCCGCGCTTCCGTACCAGCAGACGCTCGGCATCCAGCGGACCTTCCTTCCCTGGCAGCCCGACGGGGCCGACACCAGGACCAGGACCACAGTGCTGTGGCCGCTGATCTCCGACACCCACCTCACCGCCGAGACGGGCGCGGACGAACAGCAGACCCCCGTGTTCGGCGACGACAGCCTGGCCAAGCAGATCGGCCCGGGGGGCCGTCTGCAGCAGATGCTGGAGCTCGGCAGCGACCTCGACGTCACGTGGGTGATCGATCCCGACCTGCTGGCCTCGGTCGACGCGATGACGGGGACGTACAAGATCAAGGGCGCGGACGGAAAGTTCACGTCCGGCAGGGACCAGGCGCTCGCCAAGGAGTGGCTGAGCAACCTGCAGAACGCCGTACAGAGCCAGAAGGTCGTCACGCTGCCCTTCGCCGACCCGGACCTGGCGTCGCTCGCGCACTCGGGCACGAAGGTCACCGGGTCGCTGGGCCACCTCAAGGACGCCACGGATGCCGCTGTGACGACCGTGGACACCATCCTGCACGTGAGGCCGGACACGTCCTACGCGTGGCCCGCCGAGGGCGCGGTGGACCCGGACATCGTCAAGGTCGCGACGTCCGCGGGCGCGGACAAGATCATCGCGCGCAGTGACAGCTTCGGGGAGTCCAGCGCCCTCGCGTACACGCCCTCCGCCGCGCGCCCCATCGGTGGCGGCGCCACCGCCGTGGTCGCCGACGCCCGCCTGTCTACCGCGTTCCAGGGCGACATGGCGCGCGCCGAGAACTCCACCCTCGCCGTCCAGAAGTTCCTCGCCCAGAGCCTGATGCTCAACCTGCAGACGGACAAGCAGCGCAGCGTCGTCGTGGCCCCGCAGCGGATGCCCACCACCGGCCAGGCCCATTCCCTGGCCCAGGCCGTGCGCGCCCTGCAGGGAAGCACCTGGTCGCAGTCCCAGACCCTGCCCGCGGCCGCCACGGCGAAGCCCGACCCGGGCGCGACGACGCACGTCCCGTCCTCCCGGTCCTACCCGGCATCGCTGCGCAAGCAGGAACTGTCGCAGTCGGCATTCCAGCAGATCCAGAACACCCAGAACGCGCTGGAGAACTTCAAGGTCGTCCTCACCGACCGGTCCCGGGTGGTGACCCCGTTCGGTCGCGCGATGGACCGGGAGATGTCCACGTCGTGGCGGAGCAAGAGCGACCCCTCCCACACCTTCCGTGACAGCGTCGGAAAGTACCTCTCCGGCCTCACCGGACAGGTCCAGCTGATCAAGAAGTCCGACGTCCGGCTCTCGGGGCGCAGCGCCACCATCCCGGTGTCCGTGCAGAACAACCTGTGGCAGGACGTCGACCATCTGGTCCTGCGCCTCACGTCGAAGAACGGGACGCGCCTCAAGATCGGTGACGGCGCCTTCGAGGACAAGACGGTGAAGATCGCCAGCGGGCACAGCCAGTCCGTGAAGTTCACCACCACCGCCAAGGCCACCGGACCGGTCACCGTCTACGCCCAGCTGTTCACCGAGGACAACCAGCCCTACAGCAAGCGGATCGCCTTCACGGTGGATGCCACCGAGATCACGCCGACCGTGATGCTCGTCATCGCCGGCGGTGTCCTGCTGCTGGTCCTGGCCGGGTTCCGGATGTACACCCAGCGCAAGCGCGCCGTCGCCGCCCAGCAGGTGAACGACGGGCCGCAGGACGACTCCGCCGAGGCCGCGCAGAGCGAGCCGGAGGAGTCGCAGGCGCCCACCGCGCGGGCAGACGTTCCGCAGCAGCCGAGTGACCCGACGGCTGACACCACTTCGGAAAGCGCGGCCCCGTCGGGCACGGGTGAGAGAGTGGACCGTTGAGCGATGTCGTGGCCGGTGGGCCGGGGACGATGAGGTGGGGTATCCATGAACGCGCCGTACGACGGTGACCGTGGCCAGGGCTCGGGCGGCTCTGCCTCGGGTGATGGCCACCCGTACGCCGGTCCTCACGGGTCCGGCGGGCAGGTTCCGCCGCCTCAGCCCGCACCCGATGCGTATCCGCAGGACGCGTACCTCCAGGACGCCTACAGCCAGGACCCCTACCGCGCGCAGGACCTCGCGGCCCAGGACCCGGTGACGGAGGCGCTGTACGACCGCGCCGCACACCCGCCGCCGCCCCCGGGGACGTACCAGGCGCAGCCCTTGTACGCGCCGCCCCCCACGAACCAGTACCAGCCCGACCCCCGGGTGTGGGCGCAGACGCCCGCACCGGAGCCGGAGGGCCCCACCCAGTACCTGCCGTACGGCGACGACGCCCGCACCACCCAGTTCGTGGGCGTCGACGACCTGGTGACGCAGGCAGCCGACGAGCGCCAGGAGCCGGACGCCTTCGCCCACCTCTTCCGCGACCAGCAGCCCGGGTACACCGGAGGCCGCGCTCCGGTAGCCGGGCCGCCCCTCGACGACGCGACCCAGGTCCTCGGTCAGGTCCCGGTACCGCCGCCTCCGGCTGCCCCCGCCCCGGCGCCCGCTTCCAAGAAGGGCGGCCGCGCCTCCAGCCTCATGAAGTCGAGCGCGGTGATGGCGGCGGGCACGCTCGTCTCCCGCCTCACCGGATTCGTCCGGACGATGGTGATCACCGCGGCGCTGGGCGCCGGACTCCTCGGCGACACCTGGACCGTCGCCTACACGCTGCCGACGATGATCTACATCCTGACCGTCGGCGGCGGTCTGAACTCGGTGTTCGTGCCGCAGCTGGTCCGCGCCATGAAGGAGGACGACGACGGCGGGGAGGCCTACGCCAACCGCCTCCTCACCCTCGTGATGGTCGCGCTGGCCGTGATCGTCACGATCGTCGTGGTCGCGGCACCGGTGCTGATCAACCTGATGTCGGACACGGTCTCCAGCAATGCCGCCGCCGACAGCGTCGGCGTCACCTTCGCCCGCTACTGCCTGCCCACCATCTTCTTCATGGGCGTGCACGTCGTCATGGGCCAGATCCTGAACGCCCGCGGGAAGTTCGGCGCGATGATGTGGACCCCGGTCCTCAACAACATCGTCATGATCTTCACGTTCGGCATGTTCATCTGGGTCTACGGCACCGCGGCCGAGTCCCACATGGGCGTGACGACCATCCCGGCCGACGGCATCCGCCTCCTGGGGATCGGCACCCTGCTCGGCCTGACCGTGCAGGCGCTGGCGATGATCCCGTATCTGCGCGAGACCGGCTTCCGCTTCCGCCTCCGCTTCGACTGGAAGGGCCACGGCCTCGGCAAGGCCGTGAAGCTGGCCAAGTGGACCGTACTGTTCGTGCTCGCCAACCAGGCCGGCGTCATCGTCGTCACCCAGCTCGCCACCGCGGCCGGTGAGGCGTCCCCGGTCAACGGCACCGGCATCATGGGCTACTCCAACGCCCAGCTCATCTGGGGCATGCCGCAGGCCATCATCACCGTCTCCGTCATGGCCGCGATGCTGCCGCGCATCTCGCGCGCAGCCCACGACGGCGACTCGGGTGCCGTCCGCGACGACATCTCCTCGGGCCTGCGCACCTCGGCCGTCGCGATCGTCCCCGTCGCCTTCATGTTCGTGGCGCTCGGCGTGCCGATGTGCACCCTGCTGTTCGGCTCCAGCGGCACCGAGGCCGCCCAGTCCATGGGCTACATCCTCATGGCGTTCGGCCTCGGCCTCATCCCGTTCTCCGTGCAGTACGTGGTGCTACGCGGCTTCTACGCGTACGAGGACACCCGGACGCCCTTCTACAACACGGTCATCGTCGCCGCGGTCAACGCGGCCGCCTCGGCCCTGTGCTACGTGATCCTGCCCGCACGATGGGCGGTCGTCGGCATGGCCTTCTCGTACGGTCTCGCGTACGCGATCGGTGTCGGTGTCGCGTGGCAGCGGCTGCGCAAGCGGCTCGGCGGCGACCTGGACGGCGCGAACGTCGTGCGTACGTACGCCCGGCTCTGCCTCGCTGCCGTACCTGCGACGATCATCGGCGGCGGAATCGGGTACGCGCTGACCAAGAGCCTCGGCCACGGAGCTGCCGGATCGATCGCAGCCCTGGTCGTCGGCGGTGCGGTGCTGCTGGGAATCTTCTACGTGGCCGCCCGCAAGATGCGGATCGAAGAGCTGAATTCGATGGTCGGAATGGTCCGCGGTCGTCTCGGTCGCTGACACGACCGGATTCGCGCACAACCATCGGCGACCACCGCGTGTCGTGCATAGCGCTGGACTGTGGGCACAATTGGCTTTGGCGTCGGAGTGATTGCAACGGATGGGGAGGCAGGAACGACGGTGGCGGAACGGAGCACGGCTGCCGTCGACGTGGCCGACAACGGCGGTGATGAGCCGCTGACCGCCAAGGTGGGCAAGGCGGAGCAGGCCACGGCCGACGGGGCAGTCGATACCGGGGAGCGGGACACCACGGTGCGCGAGGAGACCGCGGACACCGCGGAGACGGGCACACACATGCGCCCCGGCACGTCCTCACCGCCCGAGCTGCACAGCGGTCACAAGCTCGCCAGACGCTATCGACTCGAAGAGTGCGTCACCCGTCTGGACGGTTTCAGCAGCTGGCGTGCAGTGGACGAGAAGCTCCGCCGTGCCGTCGGCGTGCATCTGCTGCCCGCCGACCATCCACGCGCTCGTTCGGTACTGGCCGCCGCCCGCTCGTCGGCGCTGCTCGGCGACCCGCGCTTCGTGCAGGTCCTCGACGCGGTCGAGGAGAACGATCTCGTCTACGTCGTGCACGAGTGGCTTCCCGACGCCACCGAGATGACGGCGCTGCTCGCGGCGAGCTCGCTCGACGCGCACGACGCCTACCAGATGGTCAACCAGGTCGCACACGCCATGGCTGCCGCACACCGCGAAGGCCTCGCCCATCTGCGGCTCACGCCCAGCGCCGTGCTGCGCACCTCCACCGGGCAGTGGCGCATCCGCGGCCTCGCCGTGAACGCGGCGCTGCGCGGCATCACGTCCGACACCCCGCAGCGCACCGACGCCGAAGCGATCGGCGCCCTCCTCTACGCAGCTCTGACGCAGCGCTGGCCGTACGAGGACGACGCGTACGGCCTTTCGGGGCTGCCCAAGGGCGTCGGTCTCATCGCCCCCGACCAGGTGCGGGCCGGCGTCCACCGCGGCCTCGCGGAGCTCGCCATGCGCGCGCTCGCCAACGACGGAGCGACGGCGTCCCGCCAGGAACCGCCGTGCACCACGCCCGAGGACCTGGTGAAGGCCATCGGCGAGATGCCCAAGATCCGCCCGCCGGAGCCGGCGTTCACCGCGCCCGCGGAGTACCAGCGCACCACGTACCAGCAGGGCTCCTACGGCCGCACAGCCGCGCCCGGCGCCACCCAGCCCCTGCCGACACCGCCGCCCCCGCTGCAGAGCCGCACCGGAAAGGTCCTCAAGTGGGCCGTGTCGGCGCTGCTCATCGCCGCTCTGGGTCTCGGCAGCTGGCAGCTCGCGGACGCCCTCATGGAACAGGGAAAGTCCGGCGGCTCCGACGAGACCACGCACACCACCGACGGCGGCGGCAAGAACGACCAGAAGCCCGCCAAGCCGATCAGTATCCAGGACGCCAAGGAGTTCGTCGCCGAGGGGAACGCGCAAGCGCCCCAGGACGTCGCGAAGACGTATGACGACGACAGTTCCTCGTACTGGCGGACCAACTCGTTCTACGACGGCCCGGAGATCGTCATAAAGCCCGGTGTCGGCATCGTCTACGACCTCGGCTCCGCCCGGGACGTGTCGTCCGCGTCAATAAAGCTTCACTACGGTGGTGACCACACCACGGTCTCCCTGTACGCGGCGGACTCCCTCACACCGTCCTCGGTGGACGGTCTGAAGCGAATCGGGGCCAAGACCCAGACCACGAGCGCCTCCGCGGACATCAAGGCCGACGAACCGGTCAAGACGCGCTATGTACTCGTCTGGCTGACTGCACTGCCCCACGCAGGCAAGGATGGGTACAGCGACGCCGGCTACAAGCAGGGCATCACGGACGTGAAGTTCACCGGCTGACGCATCGGAACTCGCAGGGGGAGATGTTCGGCAGTGGACGACGCCTCTGGCGAAGCGAGCGACCAGGACCTCCTGGCCCGTCATGTCGCGGGGGACAAGGACGCCTTCGGTGAGATCGTGCGGCGGCACCGGGACCGGCTCTGGGCCGTGGCCCTGCGGACTCTGGGAGACCGGGAGGAGGCCGCCGACGCGGTGCAGGACGCGCTGGTCTCGGCCTACCGCGCCGCGCACACCTTCCGCGGGCAGTCCGCCGTGACCACCTGGCTGCACCGCATCACGGTGAACGCCTGCCTGGACCGCGCCCGCAAGACAGCCTCCAGGAAGACCGCACCGGTGGACGACACCGAGCGCCTGGAGCAGCTTCTCGAGCCGCACGAGTCGGCCGCCGCTCCCGCGGAACGCAACGACCTCCACCGGGAACTCCTGGAAGCCCTGCGCTCGCTGCCGACCGATCAGCGGGCGGCTCTCGTCCTGGTCGACATGCAGGGATATCCAGTGGCGGAGGCTGCCCGGATCCTGGATGCCCCCATCGGGACCGTGAAAAGCCGCTGCGCCCGAGGCAGAGCCAAACTCCTTCCCCTCCTGACACACCTGCGCACAGAGAGCGGTGGTCAGGAAGGTGGCGAGAACCCGCCCCCCGGAAGGAACCGGACGCAGGGGACATCCGTCCCACCCGCAGCGGGGCCTCGAGACGAGGCAGGACCTAGTGATTCGGCTGCGGTGAAGGGCGGAGGTGGGCGAGCGTGACATCCACGACCGACACGGCGGAGCACCCGGAGGTCACCGAGATCTCCGACCTCGCCGAAGGCCTGCTGCCGACGTCCCGTACGTCCGACGTCCGACGCCACCTCGACAACTGCGCCCTGTGCGCCGACGTGTACGCCTCACTGGAAGAGATCCGCGGCGTGCTCGGCAGCCTGCCGGGGACGCCCCGCATGCCCGAGGACGTCGCCAGTCGGATCGACGCGGCGCTGGCCGCAGAGGCATTCCTGGACAACCTCCCTCCCGCAGCGCAGGCGCACACGGCGAGCGAAGCAGCTGACCCCGTTTCACGTGAAACATCGCGAGCTGACGTTCCTGATCCGGCTCCGCGTCCCGCCGACCGGCCTGCGGGCCACTCCCGCGCCGCCGCTGGGCCGGGACGCAAACCGCGAACCACGAAGCGTCGCCGCACAGGCGCCGCCCTGGGTGCCGTCCTGACAGCGGCCGCGCTCGGCGTCGGGGCACTACTGCTGCAGAACGGCGGCGGTTCTCCCGTAGCCGGTCATACGCCGTCAACCGACACCGCGGACACCTTCGCCGGGAGTCCCCTGAAGGCGAAGGTGTCGGATCTTCTGGGCTCGGGCGGGCTCAGCCCTGCGCCCACCTCTACGGAAGAGCCGTCGTTCGGCACCAAGGAGAGCGGCCCCAAGACGCCCAACGCGCTCCCGAAGCGGGCAGTCTCGGTCCCTGCGTGCATCCAGCTCGGAACCCACCGCAACGAGGACCCCCTCGCGGCCGAGATGGGCACGTACGAAGGCAAAGGCGCCTACCTGGTCGTGCTGCCCCACAGCAGCGATCCGGCTCACCGGGTCACCGCCTTCGTCGTGGATGCCGCTTGTGTGAAACAGGCCACCCCTGTGGGCAAGCTGCTGTACACCCACGACTACGACCGCGGCTGAGAGGTACCCCGAGGGGTACCCGAACGCACTCCCGACCTGCACCCGGACACGTCGGGAATGCATGCCCCGTAGGATCCGTTGGGTGGGGTGAGAGTCACGAGAAGAGGCTCCCCCGGCAGTACGCAGCAGTCCCGCAGAGACGAGGAATCAAGCCGTGAGCGACGTCCGTAACGTGATCATCATCGGCTCCGGGCCCGCCGGCTACACGGCGGCGCTCTACACCGCGCGCGCGTCGCTGAAGCCGCTTGTGTTCGAAGGTGCCGTCACCGCTGGTGGCGCCCTGATGAACACGACCGAGGTGGAGAACTTCCCGGGCTTCCAGGACGGCATCATGGGCCCCGAGCTCATGGACAACATGCGGGGCCAGGCCGAGCGCTTCGGCGCCGAGCTCGTCCCCGACGACGTGGTGTCCGTCGACCTGACCGGTGAGATCAAGACCGTGACGGACACTGCGGGCACCGTGCACCGCGCGAAGGCCGTCATCGTCACCACCGGCTCGCAGCACCGCAAGCTCGGCCTGCCGAACGAGGACGCCCTGTCCGGCCGTGGCGTGTCCTGGTGCGCGACCTGCGACGGGTTCTTCTTCAAGGACCAGGACATCGCCGTGATCGGTGGTGGCGACACCGCGATGGAGGAGGCGACCTTCCTCTCGCGCTTCGCCAAGTCCGTGACGATCGTGCACCGTCGTGACACCCTGCGTGCCTCGAAGGCGATGCAGGAGCGCGCTTACGCCGACCCGAAGATCAAGTTCATCTGGGACAGCGAAGTCGCCGAGATCAAGGGCGACCCGAAGCTCGCCGGTCTGACGCTGCGCAACCTCAAGACAGGCGAGACGTCCGAGCTGCCGGTGACCGGCCTGTTCATCGCCATCGGCCACGACCCGCGGACTGAGCTCTTCAAGGGCCAGCTGGAGCTGGATGGAGAGGGCTACCTGAAGGTCGCCGCCCCGTCCACGCACACGAACCTGACCGGTGTCTTCGGTGCCGGCGACGTCGTGGACCACACCTACCGTCAGGCGATCACGGCAGCCGGCACCGGCTGCTCCGCCGCCCTCGACGCCGAGCGGTTCCTCGCGGCACTCGCCGACGGTGAAGCGGCGGAGCCCGAGAAGACGCCGACCGCCACCGTCTGACCCTGAACTTTCCCTCCCACACCCCCCAAGAAATGAGGAGCCTGCTGTGGCCGGCAACCTGAAGAACGTGACGGACTCTTCCTTCGACGAGGATGTCCTGAAGAGCGACAAGCCTGTCCTGGTCGACTTCTGGGCGGCCTGGTGCGGTCCGTGCCGCCAGATCGCCCCGTCGCTCGAGGCCATTGCCGCCGAGTACGGCGACAAGATCGAGGTCGTCAAGCTGAACATCGACGAGAACCCGGGCATTGCCGCCAAGTACGGTGTCATGTCGATCCCGACCCTGAACGTCTACCAGGGTGGCGAGGTCGCCAAGACCATCGTCGGCGCCAAGCCCAAGGCCGCGATCGTGCGCGACCTCGAAGACTTCATCGCCGAGTAATTCGACGATTCGACGTCTCCGTTTCACGGACTGCAGACGCTGTTTCACGTGAAACACGAACGGGCCAACCCCACCGGGTTGGCCCGTCAGCGTTTTACGGGACCTGTCAGAGAGGCCGCAGGGCAGGTTCCTTCTGCACCGCGCCCAGAAGACGGTCCAGCGCCATCTCGACATCCTCTTTCCACGAGAGCGTCGTCCGGAGCTCCAGCCGCAGCCTCGGGTACGAAGGGTGCGTCCGCACGGTCTTGAACCCGACGGCCAACAGATGGTCGGCGGGCAGCAGACAGGCCGGCTCTTTCCACTGCGCGTCGCCAAAGGCCTCGATCGCCTTGAATCCCCGGCGCAGCAAGTCCTTGGCGACAGTCTGCACAATGACTCGGCCCAGCCCTTGGCTCTGATAGCCGGGCATGATCCACGCCGTCATCAGCTGAACGGCATCAGGGGACACCGGGCTCGTGGGGAACGCGGTGGAGCGGGGCACATACGCCGGGGGTGCGTAGAGCACGAACCCGACCGGCACATCATCGACGTAGACGACACGGCCGCAGGAGCCCCACTCCAACAGGACAGCGGAGATCCACGCCTCTTTTTCCAGTTCGGGCGTGCCCGCTGTTACTGCGGCCTGGCCGCTGACGGGGTCCAGCTCCCAGAAAACACACGAGCGGCAACGCTTGGGGAGGTCCGGAAGGTTGTCCAGCGTGAGCGGTACGAGCCGACGCCCCATGAAGGCAGATCCTCGCTTCCTTCACCCGCAGCAACGCGGGCTGCTGTCAGAGCGCTCCGTTCCCTGAGCAGACTGCCGACGAATCCGCCGACCGCGCCCAGTCCGAGACCTGCGGTCATCAGTCCGGTGCGACTCACCGATCGCATGACCCCCGCCTCCCCGATGAGGTGCTGCCGGGTGGATGCGCTCTTCCCGCTCGCATCGTAACCACGATGCGATTCCATCGATACCGTAAGAAAGCAAAGAGCGGGCCGTGTTCCGGTACACACCGGACACAGCCCGCTTTTCGGTCGCGAGGACCCTCAGCCCTCTGCGTCGCCTTCGCCGTCCTCGGAGAGACCGTTCTGCAGAACCGGCCCCTCGCCAGGAGCCAACGTACCGAGGATGCGCTCCAGATCATCCATCGAAGCGAACTCGACGACGATCTTGCCCTTCTTCTGCCCCAGGTCGACCTTCACCCGCGTCTCGAACCGGTCCGAGAGCCTTCCGGCAAGATCCGTGAGCGCCGGAGCGACTCGCGTGCCGGCCCTCGGGCCCTTCGCTCGCGCCGTGCTCGTGGGCCGCGAGCCCATGAGCGTCACGATCTCCTCGACGGCCCGCACCGAAAGCCCTTCGGCAACAATGCGGTGAGCCAGTCGGTCCTGCTCCTCCGAGTCGTCGACGGAGAGAAGCGCACGGGCGTGGCCCGCAGACAGGACGCCCGCCGCGACTCGCCGCTGCACCGCCGGCGAGAGCTTCAGGAGACGCAGGGTGTTGGACACCTGCGGACGAGACCGGCCGATACGATCCGCCAACTGGTCGTGCGTGCAGTTGAAGTCCTTCAGCAACTGATCGTAGGCAGCCGCCTCTTCCAGCGGGTTCAGCTGCGCACGGTGCAGGTTCTCCAGGAGCGCGTCGAGAAGCAGCTTCTCGTCGTCCGTCGCCCGCACGATGGCCGGGATGCGCTCAAGGCCTCCCTCGCGGCACGCCCTCCAGCGCCGCTCGCCCATGATGAGCTCGTAGCGCGCGGGGCCCACCTGTCGTACGACGACAGGCTGCAGCAGACCGACTTCCTTGATGGACGTGATGAGTTCGGCAAGGGCGTCCTCGTCGAACACATCACGCGGCTGCCGCGGGTTGGGCGTGATGGAATCGAGCGGAAGCTCCGCGAAGTACGCGCCTGCGGGAGCGTCGAACTCCTCCGCCGCACGGCTCGCCGGCTCTTCGGTTTCCCGTGAAACATTGCCCTGCTGCGAGAGCGCTGCCACCTTGGCTGCCGCCACCCCGCGCTCCGCCGTCAGAACCGGCACGGCCGTGGGTGAAGTCGAGACTCCTCCCGCCGAACCTGCCGACGCCGACTTCTCCGGCGTGGGGGCGGCCGGGATCAGCGCGCCGAGCCCACGACCCAGCCCCCTCCGTCGCTCGCTCACTGAATACCCTCCGGCGTGCTCTGCTGGTCAAGTTGAGTGCCCGCGTGGGCATGCTGGGCGTCGTAGCGGATCCCGACCCCGCGCAGCGCCATCTCACGCGCCGCTTCGAAGTACGAGAGTGCACCACTCGACCCCGGATCGTAGGTCAGTACGGTCTGTCCGTAACTCGGCGCCTCCGAGATACGAACCGAGCGAGGAATGCTCGTCCGCAAGACCTCTCCACCGAAGTGGCTACGCACCTCGTCGGCGACCTGGGATGCCAGCCGCGTGCGTCCGTCGTACATCGTCAGAAGGATCGTCGAGACGTGCAGATCGGGGTTGAGGTGCCCGCGCACGAGATCCACGTTCCTCAGAAGCTGGCCGAGCCCTTCCAAGGCGTAGTACTCGCACTGGATCGGGATCAGCACCTCCGCCCCAGCGACAAGCGCGTTGACCGTCAGGAGACCGAGCGACGGCGGGCAGTCGATGAGGATGTAGTCCAGCGGCTGCTCGTAGGCCTGGATCGCTCGCTGCAGCCGGCTCTCTCGGGCCACCAGGGAGACCAACTCGATCTCCGCGCCGGCCAAGTCGATGGTGGCCGGCGCGCAGAAGAGGCCCTCGACGTCAGGGACAGGCTGGACCACTTCCGAGAGCGGCCTGCTGTCCACCAACACGTCATAGATGGACGGCACCTCTGCGTGGTGGTCGATACCCAGGGCAGTGGAGGCGTTGCCCTGTGGATCCAGGTCAACCACCAGCACTCGCGCACCATGCAGCGCGAGTGAGGCAGCCAGATTGACCGTGGTCGTGGTCTTACCGACCCCGCCCTTCTGGTTGGCCACCACCATGACGCGGGTCTGCTCCGGACGCGGCAGGCCTTCGCCTGCGCGTCCCAGAGCTTCCACTGCCAGTTGGGCAGCACGACCGATGGGTGTGTCGTCCATCGGGGGCGGCGTTTCACGTGAAACATCCTCCCCCGCCGATTCGGTACGGGGACCGGGGACCGGATCGGTCATCGGTCCCGCGATGTTGGCGTCGGACCGCAAGGATTCACTCTCCTCGACTTCAGGCTCGCAATGCACAGAGCCTCCCATGCCTTCGGGGTCGAGAACCAGCGAGGCCCGGTCTTCTGTGGATGAATCCCCCTCTGTGGACAACTCCGTGCCCGAATCGAGGGATCCGAGGGGTCTACGGTCGCGGGGAGCGGCCGCAGCGCGGCCGCGACTGATGATTCCATGCAGCAGTGAGCGACGTTTCACGTGAAACACGATGCACCGCGGTGCGGTGCGCTTCCGTGCGACACCCCGAGATGCGTACGTTTGGCAGCTTGTGTGGAGTACCGCTGGTCGTCAGGGCGGATCAGCGGTAGTCATCACTACGTCCCGAACTGCGCTCCGCGCCGATCAACGCCTGCGGCGCGTACGCCCCGTGCGGGCGGCCTTGGCGCGCTTCGCAGCGAAGCGCACGCCGCCCGGGCTCTCGCCCACCTCCACGCGCACCACGGTGGACAGCGGGTCGACCACATCCTCGCCCACGTGGAGCACCGAGGTCGCCACCGCGCCGAGCTTGCTCAGCGCGGTGGCTGCGCTCTTGACCTCTTCCTCGGCGGTGTCGCCCTTGAGGGCGAGCATCTCCCCGTACGGCCGCAGCAGCGGAACGCCCCACGCGGCGAGCCGGTCCAGCGGAGCAACGGCGCGCGCCGTGACGACATGGACGGGAGGCAGCTTGCCGAGGACCTCCTCGGCGCGGCCCCGCACCACGGTCACGTGGTCCAGCCCGAGCAGCTCGACGACCTCGGTCAGGAACGTCGTACGGCGCAGCAGTGGCTCCAGCAGCGTGATCTTGAGGTCCGGACGGACCAGAGCCAGCGGGATACCGGGCAGCCCGGCACCCGACCCGACATCGCACACCGTGACGTTCTCCGGGACGACTTCGGAAAGCACGGCGCAATTGAGAATGTGCCGCTCCCACAGACGGGGCACCTCACGAGGCCCGATGAGGCCACGCTGCACTCCCGCATCGGCGAGAAGCTCCGCATACCGGACCGCGGCCTGGTACTGCTCGCCGAAAACCGTCCGGGCCTGCTCCGGAGCCGGGGGGAGTTCTGCTGCCTCCGTCACGGGGACCGTCCTTCCGTACCGCATTACCGCACTGGGTGGCTGACTTACAGGCTGACAAAGATCGGCCCCGCCTGCGAACAGACGGGGCCGGGAAGCGACGTGCCGCTCAGGCAGGAAGCACGACGACGAAGCGCTGCGGCTCCTCGCCCTCGGACTCGCTGCGCAGGCCGGCGGCCTTGACCGCGTCATGCACGACCTTGCGCTCGAAGGGCGTCATCGGGTCCATCTTGACCGGCGCACCCGTGCTCTTCACCTCGGCCGCGGCCTTGGCGCCCTGCTCGGTGAGCTCGGCGCGCTTCTTGGCGCGGTACCCGGCGATGTCCAGCATCAGACGACTGCGATCGCCCGTCTCCCGGTGCACGGCGAGCCGGGTCAGCTCCTGGAGGGCCTCGAGGACCTCTCCGTCGCGGCCGACCAGCTTCTGCAGATCGCGGCTGCTCGAGTCGCTGACGATGGACACGGCGGCGCGGTCGGCCTCGACGTCCATGTCGATGTCACCGTCGAGGTCGGCGATGTCCAGCAGCCCCTCGAGGTAGTCCGCAGCGATCTCACCCTCCTGCTCGAGGCGGGTCAGGGTGTCGCCACCTTCAGGAGCAGCGGAGGTGGTGCCTTCCGTCACGGGATGGACTCCTTCTTACGTCGAGAGGCTCTTACTTCTTGGACGAGGACTTGGAACGCTGCTGGCCCTTGCGCTGGCCGGACTTGGCCTTGCTCCGGCCGTTCGACCCGGGGGCGGGCTTGGATCCGGATCCGCTCTGCTTGGCCTGCGGATCGGCGTCCTCGGGCTCGGCCTTCTCCAGCGAGGTCTTCGCGGGAGCGGAGGGCTCGGCCTTGCCGCCCGGCACGGCGGTGGAGCCCGTCTGACGCTGCGACTTGGACTGGCGCTTGGGCTGCTGGCGCTTCGGCGTACCCGCGGGCGTGCCGTCCTCGTCCAGGACCTCCGTGGCAGCGGAACTCTTCACCACGGTGCCGTCGGCCTGCGCTGCGAGACCGGCCTTGCTCAGGCCGTTGATGAACTTGCGCTCGTGCTCGTTGCGGTCGCGGCCCTTGGCGACGATGGCCTTGACGATGTTGCGCTCGCGCTTGGTGCGGGTGGCGCTGTGGGTGATGACGTGCTTCGTCATGCCCTCGAGCATCTTGGCCTGGGCGGGGCTGCCCGGCGTGGGGTTCCTCGTGATCACCGTCATCTGCTGGCCCATGGTCCACACGTTGGTGGTCAGCCAGTAGACGAGGACACCGACGGGGAAGTTGATGCCCATGAAGAGGAAGATCAGGGGGAAGACGTACATCAGCATCTTCTGCTGCTGCATGAACGGCGTCTTCACCGTCAGGTCGACGTTCTTGGTCATCAGCTGGCGCTGCGTGTAGAACTGCGACGCCGACATCAGGATGATCATGATCGCGGTGACCACACGGACGTCGGTCAGCGAGGCGCCCATCTTGGCGATCTCGGAGGCACTGTCCGTGAACTTGGCAGCCAGCGGAGCGCCGAAGATGTGCGCCTTCTGGGCACTGTCCAGCAGCGACTGGTCGATGACGCCGATCTTCTTGTTGTCGGCGATGCCCGCGAGCGTGTGGTACAGCGCGAAGAAGAACGGCGACTGCACCAGGATGGGAAGGCACGAGGAGAGCGGGTTGGTACCCGTCTCCTTGTACAGCTTCATCATCTCTTCGGACTGGCGCTGCTTGTCGTTCTTGTAGCGCTCCTGGATCGCCTTCATCTGAGGCTGGAGCAGCTGCATGTTCCGGGTCGCCTTGATCTGCTTCACGAAGAGCGGGATCAGGCAGATGCGGATCAGCACCACCAGGGACACGATCGACAGACCCCAGGCCCACCCGGTGTCAGGGCCGAAGACGGCCCCGAAGACCTTGTGGAACTGGACGATGACCCAGGACACCGGGGTCGTGAGAAACGCGAAGACGCCAGAAATCGCGTTGACGATATCGGAAATCATGTCCCTGATCAGGCTCCTTGGGCATTGGGCGAAGTCGCTGCGGACGGGCTGTCCTGGGCAGAGGGGCTGTCGCCCGAGGCGACGGGGGCCGCTTTCTTGTCCCCGCGCAAGGTGTCACGGAGCATCTCGTGCCAACGTGGACGCTTGCGTGGTGGAACGTGGTCGACACCGCCGGGCGACCAGGGGTTGCACCGGAGGATGCGCCAGGCGGTGAGGGCTGTTCCCTTGATCGCACCGTGCCGGTCGATGGCCGTGAAGCCGTAGTGGGAGCACGACGGGTAGTACTTGCACACCGGACCGAGCAATGGACTGATGGTCCACTGATAGATCTTGATCAAAGCGAGCAGTGGGTACTTCATCGCGCGCCCCCTCCCAGCAGCCGCTCCAGGGCGGCATCCAGGTCTCGGGCCAGCTGTGCGTGGGTGGCGTCACCCGCTCCGGGCAACGCGCGTACGACTACCAGGCTACCTGGGGGCAACAAGGCCACTCGGTCGCGCATGAGGTGTCGAAGTCTGCGCTTCACCGCGTTACGTACGACGGCTCCACCCACGGCCTTGCTCACGACGAAACCCGCACGCGATGGGGAAACGCTCTCCCCAAGCGCGTGCGGGTCCGTTGAACCGCTGCGTAGATGGACGACGAGGAGCGGGCGTCCAGCCCGGCGTCCTCGACGTACCGCGGTCGCGAAGTCTTCGCGCCGCCTCAGCCGATGCTCGGTAGGCAGCACGTCATGACCTGATTACGAGATCAGGCGGACAGGCTGGCGCGACCCTTGCCACGACGGTTGGCGAGAATCGCACGACCGGCGCGGGTCCGCATGCGAAGGCGGAAACCGTGGGTCTTGGCGCGACGACGGTTGTTCGGCTGGAAGGTGCGCTTGCTCACTCGGGGGCTCCAGAAGAAATCGGGTAGTGGCGGGACATCGCCTGGCTGTCACCGTGCGCCCACGAGTAGCTCGCAATACGCCCGAGTGCACCGCTACACGACCCTCACAAACCGGGGGATCGTGACCTTGCCCATCGGAGGCAGGCGGCAGCAGCCATCGACAACTCGACCTGGTTACGGTACGCGCGGCTACGCCATCCGGTCAAACCAGCGTCACGCGGGAGACACTGTCCACAGGCTGGGGACAACAACTTGAACCGCAGCGGTCGCGCTGACTACCGTGGCTGAACTCCGATTCGTTCCCTTCCCACCGCCCCACCCGATTTTCTTCCCGACACGTCCCAGAACCACACGTTCGTGGGACCAGCGAGAGAGCGTGCCCTGTGGCTGACGTACCTGCCGATCTTGCCGCAGTGTGGCCACGAGTACTGGAGAAACTCCTCGGGGAAGGCCGCGGGCAGGGCGTCGAGACGAAGGACGAACACTGGATCCGGCGCTGCCAGCCACTGGCTCTCGTCGCCGACACGGCATTGCTCGCGGTGCCCAACGAATTCGCGAAGGGCGTACTCGAAGGCCGGCTCGCCCCTGTCGTCAGCGACACGCTCAGCCGCGAGTGGGGCCGCCCCATCCGGATCGCGATCACGGTCGACGACACCGTCGGCGAGGCCCCCATGCCTCCCGCGCCGCCGGCCCCACAGCATCGCTACGAGGACAACCAGACCTCGGCCCCCGGCCCGTCCGCCGACACGTACGAGAACCGCGACACACGTGAGCCACGCGACACTCGCGACACGTACGACGGCTACGACAGCTATGAGCGTCGCGGGCCGGACGAACACGGACAGGGTCCGCGCGGCGACAAACCGCAGGGGCCCCGCGGCGACCAGCTCCCGACGGCCCGCCCCGCCTACCCCGACTACCAGCGCCCCGAGCCGGGTGCCTGGCCGCGGCCGCACCAGGACGAGTACAGCTGGCAGCAGCCCCGGCTCGGCTTCCCGGAGCGCGACCCGTACGCGACACCCCCGCAGCACGACTACCGGCAGCAGGAGCGGCCGTCCTACGAGCAGCAGGGGTACGAGCCCGAGCGCGGCCGCTACGACCAGCAGCCGCAGGAGCGCCCCTCTTACGAGCAGAAGTCGGGGGAGCGCCCTTCTTATGAAGAGCGATCTCCTTATGACAAGCGGCCTTCTTACGAAGAGCGCGGTGCATACGACTCGTCGCACGACCGTCAGCAGCGGCGTGACCCGGGCGAGCAGAGAGGCGGCCGGCACAGTCAGGACGGTGGTCCCACAGGGCCCGGTCCCGGCGGCCGCGGTGTGCCCAGTGGCGCTCCCGGTCCGCTGGCCGCGCAGCCCGCACCGGCGACGGGCCCTGGTGAGCCCACCGCCCGACTGAATCCCAAGTACCTCTTCGACACGTTCGTCATCGGTGCGTCGAACCGTTTCGCGCACGCGGCCGCGGTCGCCGTCGCCGAAGCGCCGGCCAAGGCCTACAACCCCCTCTTCATCTATGGGGAGTCGGGTCTCGGCAAGACCCATCTATTGCACGCCATCGGGCACTACGCCCGTAGTCTCTATCCGGGTACGCGCGTGCGGTACGTGAGCTCCGAGGAGTTCACCAACGAGTTCATCAACTCGATCCGCGACGGCAAGGGCGACAGCTTCCGCAAGCGGTACCGCGAGATGGACATCCTTCTTGTCGACGACATCCAGTTCCTCGCGGACAAGGAGTCGACGCAGGAGGAGTTCTTCCACACCTTCAACACGCTCCACAACGCGAACAAGCAGATCGTGCTGTCCAGCGACCGGCCGCCCAAGCAGCTGGTGACCCTGGAGGACCGGCTGCGCAACAGGTTCGAGTGGGGCCTGATCACGGACGTCCAGCCACCCGAGCTGGAGACACGCATCGCGATCCTTCGTAAGAAGGCGGTCCAGGAGCAGCTCAACGCACCGCCGGAGGTGCTCGAGTTCATCGCGTCCCGCATCTCACGCAACATCCGTGAGTTGGAAGGGGCGTTGATCCGGGTCACGGCGTTCGCGTCGCTCAATCGCCAGCCCGTGGACCTGGGACTCACCGAGATCGTCCTCAAGGATCTGATCCCCGGCGGTGAGGACGCCGCGCCCGAGATCACCGCGACGGCCATCATGGCGGCGACCGCGGACTACTTCGGCCTGACGGTGGAAGACCTCTGCGGATCCTCGCGCAGCCGCGTCCTGGTGACGGCCCGCCAGATCGCGATGTACCTCTGCCGTGAGCTGACCGACCTCTCCCTGCCCAAGATCGGCGCCCAGTTCGGCGGCCGCGACCACACGACCGTGATGCACGCGGACCGCAAGATCCGCGCCCTGATGGCCGAGCGACGCTCGATCTACAACCAGGTCACCGAGCTCACCAACCGCATCAAGAACGGCTGACAGCGGCCCCGTTACGCACCTGTAGGGCGCTCCGGAATCGACTCCCGGGGCGCCCTTCTTCGTGTCCGAGCGCGCTCCCGCCTGCCGGTGCGGACGCCCTCGCGCTGAGCCGGTGTTCGATTTCCGCGCGCGTTACGGGTGTTCTCCACAGATGTGCCGGGTTTCTGCGGTCCACACCCTGGGGACCGGAAAGTTGTCCAGACTGCGTCCACAGCCAGGGCAGGTGACATGGCATCAGGCCAGGTCAGAGGGCTGTGGATTGGTGGACAGAAGATCTCCACACCCTGTGGACAGATTTTTCGTCCACAGGGTGTGCATTTCGTTGTCCACCGTCGACCCACAGGATGACAGCTGTTGTGCACAGCGATTCGGAGCTTCTCCACACGGCTGTCCACTGTTCGGCAACGCGACGCGCCTCGTCACCGTGACGAGTGAAAGGCGTCACACCAAGGGGGTCGGTTGGGCTGTGGGGAACGCGGGTAAAGCTGGGGACGACGCTGGGGAGAAGTGGCCCGAGCCTGTGCATCGAATGTGCAGAACTTTTCGCCGTCCACAGAATGTGCCGGTTGTCCACCGTCTCGGCCCACAGGCCCGGTGGACAAAAAACCGCCTGTGACCTGCGAACTAACGGTTATCCACGGTTTCCACAGCCCCTACTACTACTCCCAACTAGAGAGAGCTGGGAATCCGTTTCGAAGTGGGGGCTGTGCACAACTTGCTCTCGGCGGCTCGGCTGCCGCTCTGCACGACTTGACCCCGACAGGCACCGACTGTCAGTGCGGTGCGTCAGACTGGTCCCCGGTGTTCTCCCCATCGGTGGGCTGAGCGACACCACGTCTGACGACGAGACCGATGACCAACGCAGGGCGAGAGCAGCCAGCAACACGCAGGAGGCGGCTTACGGTGAAGATCCGGGTGGAACGCGACGTACTCGCGGAGGCGGTGGCCTGGGCGGCACGCAGCCTCCCGGCACGACCGCCTGCGCCCGTCCTCGCGGGCCTTTTGCTGAAGGCCGAGGAGGGCGCACTCAGCCTGTCGAGCTTCGACTACGAGGTCTCGGCACGCGTCTCTGTGGACGCGGAGATCGACGAAGAGGGCACGGTGCTCGTCTCGGGCCGCCTTCTTGCGGACATCTGCCGCGCCCTGCCCAACCGTCCGGTGGAGATCTCCACAGACGGTGTACGAGCGACCGTGGTCTGTGGCTCCTCGCGATTCACACTCCACACCCTCCCTGTGGAGGAGTACCCGGCGCTGCCGCAGATGCCGACCGCCACGGGCACCGTCCCCGGTGAGGTCTTCGCCTCTGCCGCGCAGCAGGTGGCCATCGCCGCCGGCCGTGACGACACGCTGCCCGTGCTCACGGGTGTGCGTATCGAGATCGAGGGCGACACGGTGACCCTGGCGTCCACCGACCGCTACCGGTTCGCCGTGCGCGAGTTCCTGTGGAAGCCGGAGGACCCCGAGGCGTCCGCGGTCGCCCTGGTGCCCGCCAAGACGCTCCTGGACACCGCCAAGGCGCTCACGAGCGGCGACACGGTCACGCTGGCCCTCTCCAGCTCGGGTGCGGGCGAGGGACTCATCGGTTTCGAGGGCGCGGGCCGCCGCACCACGACCCGCCTTCTCGAGGGCGACCTGCCGAAGTACCGCACGCTGTTCCCGACGGAGTTCAACTCCGTGGCCGTCATCGAGACCGCCCCCTTCGTGGAGGCCGTCAAGCGCGTGGCCCTCGTGGCCGAGCGCAACACTCCTGTGCGGCTCAGCTTCGAGCAGGGCGTGCTCATCCTGGAGGCCGGCTCCAGCGACGACGCACAGGCTGTGGAAAGGGTCGACGCCCAGCTGGAGGGCGACGACATCTCGATCGCCTTCAACCCGACGTTCCTGCTGGACGGCCTGAGCGCGATCGACTCCCCGGTCGCCCAGCTGTCGTTCACGACGTCCACCAAGCCTGCGCTGCTCAGCGGCAAGCCGGCTGTGGATGCCGAGGCGGACGACGCGTACAAGTACCTGATCATGCCGGTGCGTCTTTCGGGCTGAGGCAGCTGAGGGCAGGCCGCTCGGGTGTGCTTGAGCGGCTATGTCCACAGGTGTGCGGGACCGTCCGGGTTTAGGCTCGGACACGGGTATGGACGTGTTCGTACGTGCCGTCACGCACCCCCTCACGCCCCGTCGCAACGTAAGGAACCACTGATGGAGCTCGGTCTCGTCGGCCTCGGCAAGATGGGCGGCAACATGCGCGAGCGCATCCGCCGCGCAGGCCACACCGTCATCGGCTACGACCGCAATCCGGACCTCGCGGATGTCCACAGCCTGGAAGAGCTCGTGGGCAGGCTCAAGGGTCCGCGCGTGGTGTGGGTGATGGTGCCCGCCGGTGCCGCGACCCAGTCCACGGTCGACGAGCTGGGCGCACTGCTGCAGCCCGGCGACGTCGTCGTCGACGGTGGCAATTCGCGCTGGACGGACGACGAGAAGCACGCCGAGGAGCTGGCGGCCAAGGGCATCGGCTTCGTCGACTGCGGCGTCTCCGGCGGCGTCTGGGGCCTGGAGAACGGCTACGCGCTCATGTACGGCGGCTCCGCCGAGGACGTGGCGAAGGTCCAGCCGGTCTTCGACGCCTTGAAGCCGGAGGGCGACTTCGGCTCCGTGCACGCGGGCAAGGTCGGCGCCGGCCACTTCGCGAAGATGGTCCACAACGGCATCGAGTACGCCATGATGCAGGCCTACGCCGAGGGCTGGGAGCTCCTGGAGGCCGTGGACTCGGTGACCGACGTCCGTGAGGTCTTCCGCTCCTGGCAGGAGGGCACGGTCATCCGTTCCTGGCTGCTCGACCTCGCGGTCAACGCCCTCGACGAGGACGAGCACCTGGACAAGCTGCGCGGTTTCGCCCAGGACTCCGGTGAAGGCCGCTGGACCGTGGAAGCCGCCATCGACAACGCCGTCCCGCTGCCGGCGATCACCGCGTCGCTCTTCGCGCGCTTCGCCTCGCGGCAGGACGACTCGCCGCAGATGAAGATGATCGCGGCGCTGCGCAACCAGTTCGGCGGCCACGCCGTAGAGAAGAAGTAATCCACAGCAGTCCACAGACTGCGAGAACTCTGGGGGGTCGGCCCACGACCATGCACGTCACGCATCTGTCGCTGGCCGACTTCCGCTCGTACGCCCGGGCCGAGGTCCCTCTCGATCCGGGCGTCACCGCGTTCGTGGGCCCGAACGGGCAGGGCAAGACGAACCTCGTCGAGGCCGTCGGCTATCTCGCCTCGCTGGGCAGTCACCGGGTCTCCTCGGACGCGCCCTTGGTGCGCATGGGCGCCGAGCGCGCCGTCATCCGGGCCCAGGTGCGCCAGGGCGACCGCCAGCAGCTCATCGAGCTCGAATTGAACCCCGGCAAGGCCAACCGGGCCCGGATCAACAGGTCTTCGCAGGTCAGGCCGCGGGACGTGCTGGGCATCGTCCGGACCGTGCTGTTCGCCCCCGAGGACCTCGCACTCGTCAAGGGCGATCCCGGCGAGCGCCGGCGCTTCCTGGACGAGCTGATCACCGCCCGCTCCCCGCGGATGGCCGGCGTGCGGTCCGACTACGACCGTGTTCTGCGGCAGCGCAATACGCTCCTGAAGTCGGCGGCCCTGGCCCGGCGCCACGGCGGCCGTTCCATGGACCTGTCCACACTCGATGTGTGGGACCAGCACCTGGCGCGCGTGGGCGCGGAGCTGCTCGCCCAGCGGCTCGACCTGATCGCGGCGCTGCAGCCGCTGGCCGACAAGGCGTACGAGCAACTGGCGCCCGGCGGCGGGCCGGTGGCACTGGAGTACAAGCCGTCCTCGCCGGAAATCGTCGGGCACGCGCGCGAGGAGCTCTACGAGCAGCTTCTTGCCGCTCTGGAGAGCGCGCGGAAGCAGGAGATCGAGCGGGGAGTCACGCTCGTGGGGCCGCACCGCGACGAGCTGCTCCTCAAGCTGGGTCAGCTGCCTGCCAAGGGCTATGCGAGCCACGGCGAGTCCTGGTCGTACGCGCTGGCGCTGCGGCTGGCTTCGTACGACCTGCTGAGGGCCGAGGGGAACGAGCCGGTGCTCGTCCTCGACGATGTCTTCGCCGAGCTGGACGCGCGCCGCAGGGAGCGTCTGGCGGAGCTTGTCGCGCCGGGCGAGCAGGTCCTGGTGACCGCCGCGGTCGACGACGACGTACCGGGCGTGCTCGCCGGTACACGCTATGCGGTCTCCGAGGGGGAGGTGGAGCGGCTGTGAGCGGCGGCCCCTCCGCGGGAGGGAACGGCGAGCCCGCAGAAACCGGCGGCCCGCGGGAACCAAAAGCCGATCCCGAGCCTTCTGGTGTCGACCTCGCCCGTGTCGCCCTCCGGGCGGCGAAAGAAGCCGCACGCGCGCGTGGTGCCGCGGCGCAGCAGAAGAAGCAGGTGCGGCGCGGTGGTGGGCTGCGATCGGGAGCGCGGGCCGACGGGCGGGACCCGATGGGACTCGGCTCCGCCATCAACCGGCTGATCACCGAGCGCGGCTGGGAGACGCCGGCCGCCGTCGGCGGCGTCATGGGGCGCTGGCCGCAGATCGTCGGCGAGGACCTCGCCAAGCACTGCGTGCCGCAGAAGTACGACGAGGACGAGCGCGTGCTCGTGGTGCAGTGCGATTCCACGGCCTGGGCGACCCAGGTGCGCATGCTGGCCCCGCAGCTGGTCAGGCGCCTCAACGAGGACCTCGGGCACGGCACGGTGCGGCGTATCGACATCAAGAATCCCGGTGGTGGCCCCCGTCGCTACGGCCCCTTGCGCGCCCCCGGAAGCACTGGTCACAACGACACGTACGGGTGAGTCCGGGCCCTCTGTAGCTGGGGGTTGACACCTCGAAGCGCTGAGTGCCGCTGTGAGCCTCTTGGAGCCCCGCTCCGAATAGGGGGAGTCGGCCGAGACCGGTTCAGGGCGGCACGTGAGGACTCAGGTACCGGCAAACCCCCATCACTGTCAGCGCTACCGGTACACTGGAAGCTAATCCCGCCCCACTTGTGGGACGCACTGAGCAACGCTGACTAGGGCTTACCGAACCAACACGCCGCAGCCGCTCCGGTACACCAACCGGGAGCTTGGCTTGTGCTGTGCCAGAAAGGGCGCTTCGTGGCCGATTCCGGCAACCCCAACGAGAACATTCCGTCCACCGACGCAGACGCGCGCGCACACGTAGGGGCGACAGAAGCTTCCTACGACGCGAGCGCGATCACCGTCCTCGAAGGGCTGGACGCGGTCCGCAAGCGACCTGGCATGTACATCGGCTCGACCGGTGAGCGTGGCCTGCACCACATGGTGCAGGAGGTCGTGGACAACTCCGTCGACGAGGCGCTGGCCGGCCACGCGGACACGATCGACGTCACGATCCTGCCCGACGGCGGCGTGCGCGTCATCGACAACGGCCGAGGCATCCCGGTCGGCATCATCCCGTCCGAAGGCAAGCCGGCCGTCGAGGTCGTACTGACCGTGCTGCACGCGGGCGGCAAGTTCGGCGGCGGCGGCTACGCCGTCTCCGGTGGTCTGCACGGCGTGGGCGTCTCTGTGGTGAACGCGCTGTCCACGAAGGTCTCCGTCGAGATCAGGACCGAGGGCCACCGCTGGACGCAGGACTACAAGGCGGGCGTTCCCACGGCGCCGCTCGCCCAGCACGAAGCCACCGAGGAGACCGGCACCTCGGTCACCTTCTGGGCCGACGGCGACATCTTCGAGACCACCGAGTACTCCTTCGAGACGCTGTCGCGGCGCTTCCAGGAGATGGCCTTCCTCAACAAGGGCCTGACGATCAAGCTCACCGACGAGCGCGAGTCGGCGAAGGCCGTCGTCGGTGCGGACACCGCCGACAGCGCGGACGACAACGAGCCGCGCACGGTGACGTACCACTACGAAGGCGGCATCGTCGACTTCGTGAAGTACCTCAACTCCCGTAAGGGCGAGGTCGTCCACCCCACCGTGATCGACATCGAGGCCGAGGACAAGGAGAGGCTCCTGTCCATCGAGGTCGCGATGCAGTGGAACACCAGTTACAGCGAGGGGGTCTACTCCTTCGCCAACACCATCCACACGCACGAGGGCGGCACCCACGAGGAGGGCTTCCGCGCCGCGATGACCGGTCTCATCAACCGGTACGCGCGCGACAAGAAGCTGCTGCGGGAGAAGGACGACAACCTCACGGGTGACGACATCCGCGAGGGTCTGACCGCGATCATCTCGGTGAAGCTGGGCGAGCCGCAGTTCGAGGGCCAGACCAAGACCAAGCTGGGCAACACGGAGGCGAAGACCTTCGTCCAGAAGGTCGTGTACGAGCACCTCAACGACTGGCTCGACCGGAACCCGAACGAGGCCACGGACATCATCCGCAAGGCCATCCAGGCGGCCACCGCGCGCGTGGCGGCCCGCAAGGCGCGCGACCTGACGCGTCGCAAGGGCCTGCTGGAGTCCGCGTCCCTGCCGGGCAAGCTCTCCGACTGCCAGTCGAACGACCCCACCAAGTGCGAGATCTTCATCGTCGAGGGTGACTCCGCCGGCGGTTCGGCCAAGTCCGGCCGGAACCCGCAGTACCAGGCGATCCTCCCGATCCGAGGCAAGATCCTCAACGTCGAGAAGGCGCGGATCGACAAGATCCTGCAGAACCAGGAGATCCAGGCACTGATCTCCGCCTTCGGTACCGGAGTCCACGAGGACTTCGACATCGAGAAGCTCCGCTACCACAAGATCATCTTGATGGCGGACGCCGACGTCGACGGTCAGCACATCAACACCCTGCTGCTGACCTTCCTGTTCCGCTTCATGCGGCCGCTGGTCGAGGCCGGACACGTGTTCCTGTCGCGCCCGCCGCTCTACAAGATCAAGTGGGGTCGTGACGACTTCGAGTACGCGTACTCGGACCGCGAGCGCGACGCCCTGATCGAGCTCGGCCGCCAGAACGGCAAGCGCATCCGCGACGACTCGGTCCAGCGATTCAAGGGTCTCGGTGAGATGAACGCCGAGGAGCTGCGCATCACGACCATGGACCAGGAGCACCGCGTGCTCGGCCAGGTCACCCTCGACGACGCGGCCCAGGCCGACGACCTGTTCTCGGTGCTCATGGGTGAGGACGTCGAGGCACGCCGCTCGTTCATCCAGCGCAACGCCAAGGACGTCCGCTTCCTCGACATCTGAGTCGGTCTCAGCTGACCGCCACAGAAAGGATCTTCACCAGCAATGGCCGACGAGAACATCCCGAGCACCCCTGAAGAGGGCACCGACATCGCGATGCGGATCGAGCCCGTCGGGCTCGAGACGGAGATGCAGCGCTCGTACCTCGACTACGCGATGTCCGTCATCGTGTCCCGCGCGCTGCCCGACGTACGTGACGGACTCAAGCCCGTGCACCGCCGCGTCCTGTACGCCATGTACGACGGCGGCTACCGGCCCGAGAAGGGCTTCTACAAGTGCGCCCGCGTCGTCGGCGACGTCATGGGCAACTACCACCCGCACGGCGACTCCTCGATCTACGACGCCCTGGTCCGCCTGGCCCAGCCGTGGTCGATGCGCATGCCGCTCGTGGACTCCAACGGAAACTTCGGCTCCCCGGGCAACGACCCCGCGGCCGCCATGCGCTACACCGAGTGCAAGATGGCGCCGCTGTCCATGGAGATGGTCCGTGACATCGACGAGGAGACCGTCGACTTCACGGACAACTACGACGGCCGCTCCCAGGAGCCGACCGTCCTGCCGGCCCGCTTCCCGAACCTGCTGATCAACGGCTCCGCCGGCATCGCGGTCGGCATGGCCACGAACATCCCGCCGCACAACCTGCGCGAGGTCGCGGCCGGTGCCCAGTGGGCCCTGGAGAACCCCGAGGCCTCGCACGAGGAACTCCTCGACGCGCTCATCGAGCGCATCAAGGGCCCCGACTTCCCGACCGGCGCCCTCGTAGTGGGCCGTAAGGGCATCGAGGAGGCGTACCGCACGGGCCGTGGCTCCATCACGATGCGCGCGGTCGTCGAGGTCGAGGAGATCCAGAACCGCCAGTGCCTGGTGGTCACCGAGCTCCCGTACCAGGTCAACCCGGACAACCTCGCCCAGAAGATCGCCGACCTCGTCAAGGACGGCAAGGTAGGCGGCATCGCGGACGTCCGCGACGAGACGTCCTCCCGTACGGGCCAGCGTCTGGTCATCGTCCTGAAGCGCGACGCGGTCGCCAAGGTCGTCCTGAACAACCTGTACAAGCACACCGACCTGCAGACGAACTTCGGCGCCAACATGCTGGCGCTCGTCGACGGCGTGCCGCGCACCCTCTCCCTGGACGCGTTCATCCGCCACTGGGTGGCCCACCAGGTCGAGGTCATCGTCCGCCGCACCAAGTTCCGGCTGCGCAAGGCCGAGGAGCGCGCACACATCCTGCGCGGCCTCCTGAAGGCCCTGGACGCCATCGACGAGGTCATCGCCCTCATTCGGCGCAGTCAGACCGTGGAGATCGCGCGGGAGGGCCTCATGGGCCTCCTCGAGATCGACGAGATCCAGGCCAACGCCATCCTCGAGATGCAGCTGCGCCGGCTCGCCGCCCTGGAACGCCAGAAGATCGTCGCCGAGCACGACGAACTCCAGCAGAAGATCAACGAGTACAACGCGATCCTGGCCTCGCCCGAGCGGCAGCGCCAGATCATCAGCGAGGAACTCGCCGCGATCGTCGACAAGTTCGGTGACGACCGCCGCTCCAAGCTGGTGCCCTTCGACGGTGACATGTCCATCGAGGACCTCATCGCCGAAGAAGACATCGTCGTCACCATCTCGCGTGGCGGCTACGTCAAGCGCACCAAGACGGTCGACTACCGCTCCCAGAAGCGCGGCGGCAAGGGCGTACGCGGCACGAAGCTCAAGGAAGACGACATCGTCGACCACTTCTTCGTCTCGACGACCCACCACTGGCTGCTCTTCTTCACCAACAAGGGACGCGTCTACCGCGCCAAGGCGTACGAGCTCCCGGACGCCGGCCGCGACGCACGCGGACAGCACGTGGCGAACCTGCTCGCCTTCCAGCCGGACGAGGCGATCGCCGAGATCCTCGCGATCCGCGACTACGACGCGGCGCCTTACCTGGTCCTCGCCACCAAGGCGGGCCTGGTGAAGAAGACGTCCCTGAAGGACTACGACTCCCCGCGTTCCGGCGGCGTCATCGCCATCAACCTTCGCGAAGCGGCGGACGGTTCGGACGACGAGCTGATCGGCGCCGAACTGGTCTCGGCCGACGACGATCTGCTGCTCATCAGCAAGAAGGCGCAATCGATCCGATTCACTGCGACGGACGATGCGCTGCGCCCGATGGGCCGCGCCACTTCGGGTGTCAAGGGCATGAGTTTCCGCGAAGGCGACGAGCTGCTCTCGATGAATGTCGTCCGGCCCGGTACGTTCGTGTTCACCGCCACCGACGGTGGGTACGCAAAGCGGACCAACGTCGACGAATACCGCGTCCAGGGTCGCGGTGGCCTCGGTATCAAGGCCGCCAAGATCGTGGAGGACCGTGGGTCGCTCGTCGGCGCTCTGGTGGTCGAGGAAACCGATGAAATCCTCGCCATCACGCTGTCCGGCGGTGTGATTCGCACGCGAGTCAACGAGGTCAGGGAGACAGGCCGTGACACCATGGGCGTCCAACTGATCAACCTGGGCAAGCGCGATGCCGTCGTGGGCATCGCTCGTAATGCCGAGGCCGGTCGCGAGGCCGAGGAAGTCGACGGAGTCGCCGCAGACGCGGACGGCACCGAGACCGACGAATCGGCCGAGAACGAGACGGCTGTCGGAACGGACGAGGGCGAGCAGTCCTCGGCCGAGTAGCGCGAGGAGTGAGTCATCGTGAGCGGAGCCACGGGCGCAGGCTCTACCGGGACATCTCCCGGTACGGAAACCGAGGGCGGCCGTGGCCCCGCTCATGACTCCACGGACTCGCACGAGTCTCATGGATCCCAGGGGGGAACTGTGACGGACACCCGAGGTCCGCAGACCCAGCAGTACGCGGCCGGCGGCGGCGGTGCCCTGCCCGGGGAGAGGCAGCAGCCGCAGCAAGCGGCCCAGCCGTATCACCCGCCGCAGGCCTACCAGAACGCGTCGACCGGAGCGGTCCGCAGGCCGCGCACCGGAGCGCGCACCACCCCGCGCACCCGCAAGGCGCGCCTGCGCGTGGCCAAGGCGGACCCGTGGTCGGTGATGAAGGTCAGCTTCCTGCTGTCCATCGCACTGGGCATCTGCACGATCATCGCGGCCGCCGTGCTGTGGATGGTCATGGACGCCATGGGCGTCTTCTCCACGGTCGGCGGCACGATCTCCGAGGCCACGGGCTCGAACGAGTCCAACGGCTTCGATCTCCAGTCCTTCCTGTCGCTGCCGCGCGTCCTGATGTTCACGACGGTCATCGCGGTCATCGACGTCGTCCTGGCGACGGCCCTCGCGACGCTCGGCGCGTTCATCTACAACCTCTCCGCGGGCTTCGTCGGCGGCATCGAGCTCACGCTCGCCGAGGACGAGTAAGCGCGCTTCTCCGGCTTCTCCGGCTTCTCCGGGCACCTACAGGGCGCCTGAGAGGTGCCTACGGGCCGCCTACAGGGTGCCCGGGAGCCGTTGCTGGGCGGGCCAGGACTATCGATTTTGGGACTGGCCGCCTGGTGCGCTAATCTTCAGAGGTCAGCGCGCGGGACACACACCGCAAAGCGCGGCGGGGCTATAGCTCAGTTGGTTAGAGCGCATCCCTGATAAGGATGAGGCCACAGGTTCAAATCCTGTTAGCCCCACAGAAGCAGTTCATGTTGAGAGGGCGTCTCCCCCAGTGGGAGGCGTCCTCTCTGCTTTTCGTAGCCGCGTGCAGGCACTGGTCCGTTGTCCGGTTCGGCAAGTCCGAGACCCCTCGGATCGGGAACGGTACTGCCGGCGGAGGGGCGCGAGCGGGTCGGTCTGCTGGACGGCCAGATCACGGCTGCAGGGCTACGGCTGCCTGGCTTGTGATGGCGCCCGCAGTCGCGGGATAGGCGCGTGAGGGGCTCGTGGGGACTCTCGATCGGGTCCGCGTCCATTGCCGCGCTCCCGGGCCCTGGGCATGCCGAAAGGGCCCTCTCAGCCGAGGTGATGGCTGGGGCCTCGTGGTGCTCGTACCCGTACGCGTCCACGTGCGTGTGCTCGTACCCGTACTCGTACGTTGCGCGTGCTCGTGCTCGTGCGTGTGCTCGTACTTGAACTCGTGCTGTGCTCGTAACTCGTCGTACTTGCCGCGCGCTTCATGGGCGGCGTAGTGGGATGCCGCCTTCTGCTAGCGCTGCTTGTCCCGGAAGGGACACGCCGGGGCTCGTACACCCCGTCCTTCATGTGCGCCCTATGGCTTGTGCCTACTGGCTACTGCCTACTGCGGGCCGCACTTCAGCGCATTACTCATTGCCTGTCTGGTCTGGCGCTTAGTACCTACTGCTGTTGCTGTGCTGACTTCTCATGCCGTGGTGCCGTGGTGCTGTGGTGCTGTGGTGCTGATGTTCTTGATGTTCTTGATGTTCTTGATGTTCTTGAGCGATGTCCTGCTCGTTGAGCGGGACGGCGGGGTCCGCTACTGCTGGGCCGTGAGTGCCTCGGCCGTCAGTTCCGCGTCGCTTTCCGACTGCTCGGTGTCGGCCGGCGGGCGGTGGCGGCAGCTGGGGGAGGAACCGTGGGCCTCGGCCCGGATGCGCTGCTTCATCGTCGGTGGCAGGGACCTCTTGAAGACCCAGAAGGGCTGTGCCGATGTGTCGGCGGCCGGGGCGCTCACCGCCGCGGAGTGGGCTTCCTCCGTCTGCTGGACGGGAGCGGCCGCGGCGGCCGGGGAGACGAGGCCGAGCGCCGAGAAGAGCGCGATGAAGGCAGAGATGACGACGGTCCACAGCGTCATGACCCGATTCTTGGTCATGGCCCCTCACTTTCAGGTTGGGCGATTTGCGTACTTTCCTCATGATGTGTATGCGGCGCCGGGAGTGGGGGACCGACGCTCGTGGCGCGTCGATCTTCAGATGAACACCACTCGGATGGCCGCAAGAGGCCAGATATCGCAGTGAAAGAGCGGAATTTCACAGTCTGAGGAGAGGTGGGGGTGATCTATGGAGCCGACTCCTCCGGTCCTATTGCTCTGTTCCGGACGGGAGTTGGGGTGGATCCAGGTCACCGATCGGTATCGGTCGGTGTGTATAGTCGGGCGCCAGAGGTCCCCTACGTCAAGGAAAGACGAGGTCGCGCGGTGAAGAAGCTTCTCCTGGTCGCACTGGCCGCCATCGGCGGGCTCCTCGTGTACCGCCAGATCCAGGCGGATCGCGCCGAGCAGGATCTGTGGACGGAGGCGACTGACTCCGTGCCCACGGGTTCGTGAGTATCGACAACAGTCTCTTCGCAGGCCCCGGTCGCAGCAGCGGCCGGGGCTCTGTGTTGCCCGGCGACGTACGCCACGGTTTGCGGAGGCTGCGGACCGTCGGTATGTACGGATGCGACGGCGCCTTGCTGCAGTGAACGAGCGGCCTGAGTGGCGTGATTCAGGCGCACGGCGGACAGTACGCGGGCAGGAACGGCAGGATGGGTCCTCATGGGGAGGCTCATGAGGCGGCTGGTGCAGGGGTGGCGCGGCCGAGCGGTGTCGACGATCGTGGCCGGGGCGGGATTGTGCGCCGTACTGGCGTTGCCCGGGGCAGCGATGGCGTCGGCGGCGGCCTCGGCGTCGGGGGACTCCGATCCGTACGTCTACGCGAAGCAAGCCCAGAAGGTACGAGGGGCGCAGAACAGCACGGACGCGCCGCGGCTCAGTACGGGCGCGACGTATCGGAGTTCGCTCGGGACCGGAGCGGACGGCGCCGCTTATTACAGCGTCGAGCTGGACGGCGCCGCGAACGCGTACGTCTCGGCGGTCGCCGTGCCGCCCCTCGGGCCGGACGTGAAGGTCACGTACGCGGACGGCATCACGGTGTCGCTCCAGGACCGCAACGGCAACAGCTGCGATTCCGCGAGTGCCACGTTCCGGTCCGGTGCCTACCCGCGGCCCGTGGCAGCCGCCGCCCAGCGTCTCGTACGACCAGGTGGCCTGCGGTGCCAGGCGGCAGGGACGTACTACGTAGTGGTGCAACGGAAGGCGGATAACGAGTCCACGCAGGAGACGTGGGGGCTCGAACTGCAGGTGGCCACGGAGCCGGGGCTGGTGGCCGCCGCGCCCACCGAGGGTCCGGAGGCCTGGCCGTCGCAATCCGTGCAGCCTCCGTCGGGGAAGGCCGCGCTGCGTACCGGAGGTACTGGCTTCAACGACGCCGAGGCAGTGCCGGCCGGGGTGTGGAAGGACGGCATCCGACCGGGGCAGAGCCGCTTCTACCGGGTCCCGGTGGACTGGGGGCAGCAGCTCTCCGTCGACGCCGAACTGGGCAGTTCGGCGTCGGACGTGTCGCGGAGGGGGTTCGTGACGGGCGCGCTCGACATGGCGCTGTACAACCCGGCGCGGGCGTCGGTCGCGGCGAAAGAGGCGGCCTACTCGGGTGACCCGACGTCCGTCACCTTCGATCCGCTGCCTCCTGTGGCGTACGAGAACCGTTATCTGATGCGTGACGATCAGGCGGCGATGAGGCTGGCCGGCTGGTACTACCTCAAGGTCACCCTGAATCCGGCGATGGCGGGGAAGTTCGGGGACAAGGCATCGGGGGTGACGCTCCGAGTGACCGTCGACGGCACCGCGAGGCAGGCGCCCGACTATGTGCGGGATCCGGGGGAGTTCCAGGTGACCGCCGCCGACCGGGAGGCTGCCGAGCGAGGTGAGGGCGGAGCCGTCTGGAGCCAGGGGGCGGGGAGCGACGGAGATGGCTCGGGCGGAGAGGGCGGCTCCGCGTCCGGAGGATCCGCAGGGACCTCCTCCGGGAAAGAGGGGACGGCGGAGCCTGGAGCGTCCTCGACCTCAGCCACGTCCTTGCCCGCCGCCTCGTCCAGGTCGACGGGGAGCGGCGGGATGATGCTGTTGGGCGTGGCCGGCGTCGGGGCGGGGACCGCGTTGGTGCTGTGGCTCGGGGTGTGGCGGATGGTGGCGCTGCGACGGGTTAGGGGCTGAGGGAGGGCGCGGCGGCGGGGGGATCGGCGGGGCGGAGTTTGCGGGGCCCTGACGGGAGGTGCGGGGCCCTGGCGGGAGCTGCGGTCGTCGGGTCGGGATCAGGCAGTCCGGAGATCGGGATCAGGCAGTCCGGCCCAGGCGGTCGGGGTCGGCTCAGTCCGGTCGAGCCGAGCTCCTGTCTGGATCAGGGGCTGGATCAGGGGCTGGATCCGGTCTGGATCGGCGTGCGTCGGACCTGCGTCGGACCTGCGTCGGATCTGCTCAGATCTGCGCCAAGTTCTGGATCAGCCCCCCCGCGTCAGAACTACGCCAGACCCGCATCAGGCCTACGCCAGAACCGCCCGCATCAGACCCCGCATCAGACCTGCGCCCCGTTGCCCGCATCAGACCTGCGCCACGTCTGCAGCGGGCCCACAGCAGCCCTACGTCAGGCCCGCGTCAGGGCCCAGATGCCCACGGTGAAGCAGAGCAGGGCCAGAAACAGGACCGGGACCACGACCTTGGGCGGCGGGCCCGGTCGGCGTCCGGAGATTTCCCGGTGCCGCCGTGGAACCTCTCGGCCGCGAGCGGTGTACAGAGAGTGATGGTCTTGTTCGGGCGGGACGACGGTGGTCACCGCGTGAGCGGGGTGCGGTGCGGGCGCTGGGGAGGGAGAAGGGGCATGAGGGGTCGGGGTGGTACGGGCGGCAGGGTTGTCGGGGGCGGTAGCCGTGATGGATGCGGCGGCCGGCGCAGGGGGGAGCAGCCGCGGTTCGGGCACCGGAGGGGCGGGTGGCTGCGGAGTCGGCGGCTGGTGCCGGGGCGGCTCGGGGAGTGGAGTGGACGGGCGGGCCGACGGCATCGGAGGTACCGGTGGTGGTGGGAGCGGGGCGCCGGTCGACATCGGTGCCGGTGGGGGCAGATGGAAGCTGCCTGTCTCCGACATCAAGGGCAGGGACGCTTCAGGCTCCGGGCCCGGAGCCGGGTCCGGGACACTTGCCGACTCAGGTTCGGATTCGGGCTCGGGTTCTGGGGGACCTATGGGATCCGGCTCGGGCCGGGACGCGGATATCCCCTGCGCCGTCGTGTCGCTGTGCAGGGGGCGGGCTCTGCGCCCCCGGACAGCCGGGCCGCCCGGGCCGAACCCCGTTGGCAGCGGCCCGAGTTGGTCGAAGACCTCGATCAGCTCGTCGTCGGGGCCCGGCTCCGGCAGCAGTTCGGCGGCGGAGAGAAGGGCCTTGCGGGCCCCGGTCGCGGTGCGGAAGCGTGCCTCGGGATCCGGCTGCAACAGCCCGGCGAGGACGCCCCACAGGGGGCCGGGGACACCCGTCGGCGCACGGGGAGTGCCGTGCTCCACGAAGTGCTCGATCAGGGCCCGGGAGTCGGGCTTGGCACCTTCGAGGAGATAGAGCGCGACGAGGCCCGCGGCGAAGAGATCCGCGGGGAAGTCCGGCTCGGCGCCCATCGCCTGCTCGGGGGCGAAATAACCCGGCGTCCCCACCACGTAGTTGGTCTCCGTGAGGCGCGGCTCGCCCTTGCGCATCGCGATGCCGAAGTCGGAGACGCGCAGATGCGGCGCACCAGTACCGGTCGCTTCGAGGAGGAGGTTGGCCGGCTTGATGTCCCGGTGCACCACCCCCTCGGCGTGCACGGCGCTGAGCCCGGAGAGCAGTTGGTCGAGCAGTACGCAGACGAACTGCGGAGGCAGGGGACCGTAGTCACCGATCAGGTGGACCAGCGAACCACCCGCGACCAGGTCCATGGTGAAGAGGACCTTGTCGTCGTCCGCGGCCCAGCTCGCTGGGGCCAGGACGTGCGGATGGTCGATGCGCAGTGCCTGTTCGCGCACGAAGCGCAGCAGCGTGTGGGCGTCGCTCTGTTGCAGGAGCTTGGCCGCCACGTAGCGCCGGCGCCGATGATCCCAGGCCCGC
Source organism: Streptomyces sp. SID14478 (assembly GCF_010548525.1). Classification (GTDB taxonomy): domain Bacteria; phylum Actinomycetota; class Actinomycetes; order Streptomycetales; family Streptomycetaceae; genus Streptomyces. Next base: position 17,737 of record NZ_JAAGMG010000986.1, on the reverse strand, counting down.
CAGACCGCGCCCACTCCCCCGCGGCCGATCGGGTCGGCCAGTTCGTATCGGCCGGCGAAGACCTCACCCATGGTTGTGCGTCGCTCCCCTCCCGGGCCCGCGATGCGCAAAGCCCCCTCGGACGTCGCGTAGGGTCCCCCGGCCCGCCTCGCGACCACCGCCGACTGCGTCGGCCACGGGGCGGGATCCAGTGCTGTGCCCGGCCGGGGTCAGCTCTGGTGCGCTTGGTAGTGGGCCACCGCGTCAGAGGTGCGCCCCGCGCCGTACACCCGGAGGAACTCTGCCAGCTCCGGGTGGGTGGGGGCGAGGGAGTCGGCGGCGTCGATGATGTCGCCCGCGGCCGAGACCGAGCGCAGCAGCGACTGGATCTCCCGCACCACACGCTTCACGGTCGGTGCACCCGAACCGGACGCCGTCTGGCCGGTGTTGGTGAGCACCGAGCCGCCCTGGGACTTCTTGATCTCGTCCATGCGCTCGGTGGCCTCGGCGGCGCTGACGCTACCGTCGGCCACCTGACCTGCGAGATCCTGGAGAAGCTGGACACGCTGCACCACCGCGGGATTGCCGATCTTGGCGCGCTGGCCGCTCATCAGCTGGGACAGCATGGGTGCGGACAGCCCGAGGACACCCGCCAAGCGGGCCTGGTTGAGGCCGAGATCCTCGATCAGCCGACGGAAGAGCGCCCCCAGCGGCTCTCCGTACCAGCTCCGCTGGAGCTCCCTGGCTCTCGCGGTAGCTTCCTGTTGTGCGGCGTCCATTGCGTCTCCCCATCGCTTCCCCAAGTACGGCGCTTCGCTGCCGCGAAGCACGTGGGGCATCTTACGGAGAGTGGTCGTCCGCCGGGACCCCCAATCCTTTTGCGGGATCCGGGGGGTGACCCGGTACTCTGGTCCCCGGTGCTCACCAGGGGTGTGAATCCTCGGGTGGGGTACACCGTTTTCGGGGCCTTAGCTCAGTTGGTAGAGCGCTGCCTTTGCAAGGCAGATGTCAGGAGTTCGAATCTCCTAGGCTCCACAGCCCGAAGCCCCTCCGACCAGGTTCTGTCCCGGTCGGAGGGGCTTCGTCGTTCAAGGCGTGCGGGTCGTGCAGACAGTGCGGAGGGGCGCGCCGAGATCAGCGCTTCTCCTCCGGGCTGGTGTCCGCATCGGCCTGCTTGGCCTGCACCTCAGGGTCGAGACCGGTCTGGCCACTGCCGTCGACCGAACTCAGCGTGCCGGTGTCGGGCACCTCGGTGGCGGCCGGCGGTTCGACCAGCCAGTCCGGATTGGCCTGCTTGTCCCACCACTTCCACGCGGCGACCGCGCCTCCGGCCACGATGCCGAGCACGGCAAGGCCCTTGGCGATGCGCCCCGCGCGGGCACGGCGCTGGTGCTTGCGGGCAAGCTTCTGGATTTCCTTCGGCGAGACCTGACCGCGCAGTGCCGCAAGCGCGGCGGTGCTACGGGCAGCCGCCTCCTCGCGCACCGGACCGGCCGAGGCCACGGCCTGCTCGATACGCGGCTTTGAGTAGTCGGCGGCCTGCCGGGCGGCCTTGCGGGTACGGACAGCCGCTTCGTGCGCGGCTTGATCGACCTTCGGCGGGACATGGGTGCGTGCCTGCTCGAGGCGCGGAGCGAGGTGAGCGCCGTACTGCGAGCGCGCCTGCTGCGTGGCCTGCGAGACCTTGGGGCCGAGCACGACGCGGGCCTCGTGCGCATATTGCGTCGCACGGTCCTTGGCCGTCTCGGCGTAGGGCGCCACCACTTCCGCGGCGTGCAGCACGCTGTCCTTCGCCGAGCCGGTCGCGGCGCGCACGCTGTCGATGCGGGTCACGGGATCCTCCTCCTCGGTGGCGTACAGGTAATTCACCTTTCCACCCTTTTCCAGATCATGCCTGCCAGAAGCATCAATGTGGTGGTAAGGCTCAGTAGGAATCTATAAGGATCGGTAAGGGGCCTGGCGACGACAATGCCACGGATCGTGGCGGGGCGCGCCTCTCCGGTTTCGAGTAGACCGTTTTCGGGTTGCTGAAACCCCGGAGCGGCCACGAGCCGTGCGAGGATCGGGAGAGCACAGGAGACAACGGAAGGCAGATCGTGGCCGAGCAGCTGTACGCCACCCTCAAGACCAACCAGGGCGACATCGAGGTCAGGCTCCTGCCGAACCACGCGCCGAAGACGGTCAAGAACTTCGTGGAGCTCGCCAAGGGCGAGCGGGAGTGGACCAACCCGGAGACCGGCGAGAAGTCCACGGCCCCGCTCTACGACGGCACGATCTTCCACCGGGTGATCAGCGGCTTCATGATCCAGGGCGGCGACCCGCTGGGCAACGGCACGGGCGGGCCCGGCTACCAGTTCGAGGACGAGTTCCACCCCGACCTGGCCTTCACCAAGCCGTACCTGCTGGCCATGGCCAACGCCGGACCGGGGACCAACGGCTCGCAGTTCTTCATCACCGTCTCGCCGACCGCCTGGCTGACCCGCAAGCACACCATCTTCGGCGAGATCGTTGACGAGGCCGGCCAGAAAGTCGTCGACGCCATCGCGACCGCGCAGACGAACCCCCGCACCGATCGCCCCATCAACGACGTGATCATCGAATCGGTCGTCGTGGAAAGCCGCTGATGTGAACGGTCGGTCCTGAGGGAACCAATCCGCCCCGCTCGTCCGTAAGGATGGGCGGGGTGCCGCGCGTTCGCGGGGCCCCGACATCCGCTACGAGACCGCTTCAGGCAAGGGGACGACCGCCATGGACCAGGCGCCCGGCAGCCCGCAGGAACCGCAGGACGCCCAGGGCCTGCCCGGCTGCTACCGGCACCCGGACCGGCCGACCGGGGTCCGCTGCACCCGCTGCGAGCGGCCCATCTGCCCGGACTGCATGGTCAGCGCATCAGTCGGCTTCCAGTGCCCGGAATGCGTACGCAGCGGATCGGGGACCGGGCACGCCCCGAGCGCCAACCAGCCGCGCACGGTCGCCGGTGGCACCGTCGCGGCGGACCCGCGGCTGGTCACGAAGATCCTGATCGGCCTCTGTCTGGCCGCGTTCGTGGTGCAGATGGCCGGGGCGGCCGGAGACAGGTTCACCGACCGCTTCGAGATGCTCGGTCTCGCCTGGGTGCCGTCGCTGGGCGGACCCGAAGGCGTCGCCGAAGGGCAGTGGTACCGGCTGCTGACCGCGATGTTCCTGCACGGCAGCTATATCCACATCGCCTTCAACATGCTCAGCCTCTGGTGGGTCGGCGGCCCGCTGGAAGCCGCGCTCGGCCGCGCCCGCTACCTCGCCCTCTACTTCGTCTCCGGGCTCGCGGGCAGCGCCCTCAGCTACCTCCTCGCCGCCGCCAACCAGCCCTCCCTCGGCGCCTCGGGCGCGATCTTCGGGCTCTTCGGCGCGACGGCCCTCCTGATGCGCCGCCTCAACTACGACATGCGGCCGGTCATCGCGCTGCTCGTGATCAACCTGGTCATCACGTTCGGCTGGTCCAACATCGCCTGGCAGGCCCACATCGGCGGTCTCGTCGGGGGGCTCGTCGTCGGGTACGCCATGATCCACGCGCCCCGTGAGCGCCGCGCCCTCGTCCAGTACGGGACCTGTGCGCTGGTCCTCGTGGCCGTGGTCGTGACGGTCGTCGTGCGGACCGCGCAGCTCACTTGAGCCCGCTTGGGCACCGATGGTGAGCCCAGTTGTCCACAGCGCGTGCCGGATCTTGTGCATGTCGTGGGGAACAACTGTGCCCCTTGTCGCTGACCTGGGTTTTCCCAGGAAGGACAAGGGGCGAACAGGTGGTCGAGCGGCACTGAGCCGGTCACACCGGCGTCAACACCCAGTGGGTTATCCACAGATCGTCTGACCTTTTCCCCACTGTGGACAGTGCTGTGGATAACTCAGTGGATAGCTCGGGGCAGAGCTGGTGGAACAGGGTGGCCGTGCGCTACTTCCACTGCGTGGAGACGCCGAAGCCGGCAGCGATGAAGCCGAAGCCGACGACGATGTTCCAGTTGCCGAGCGCGTCGATCGGCAGGGAGCCGTCCGTCACGTAGAAGACGACGATCCAGGCGAGCCCGATGATGAACATCGCCAGCATCACCGGGGCCACCCAGCCCCTATTGGTCAGCTTGATGTTGGCTGCCTGCTTCGACGCCGGCGGGGGCGTGTAGTCGGCCTTCTTGCGGATACGTGACTTCGGCACGAGGGTCTCTCCTGTCGATGCGCTGCGTGGCCGCGCAGGGGACATGGGCTGGCTGGCTCCGGAGCAGCGTACAAGGGGAAGTTCTGAGGGCTCCTCGCGCTCCCCCGGGCGTCCGTTAGCGTAGTGCTTCCGAGGCGCTGAAGGAGATAAGGGTACGTTGAGTAATTTCCGGCCCGTACGTGTGCTCACCGTGGGCGTTTTCGCCCTCGCCGGGCTCATCTTCTTCACCAGTTTCAATACGGCCAAGGGCACCAATATCCGTACGGATGCGTCGCTCTTGAAGCTCTCCGACCTCATTCAGGAGCGCAGCCGGAAGAACAAGGAACTGAACGACGCCAACGGTGGGGCGCGGGGGGACGTCGAGGCGCTGGCCGAGCGCGACGACGGGTCCACGAAGGCGGAGGACGAGAAGCTCGACGCCCTGGAGAAGGCCTCCGGGACGAAGAAGCTCAAGGGTCAGGGCGTCTCCGTCACGCTCGACGACGCCCCGCCGAACGCCACCGCCAAGCTCCCCGGTTACCCGGAGCCCCAGCCCAATGACCTGGTCATCCACCAGCAGGACCTCCAGGCCGTGGTGAACGCGCTGTGGCACGGCGGCGCCAAGGGCATCAAGGTCATGGACCAGCGCCTCATCTCGACGTCGGCGGTGCGCTGCGTGGGTAACACCCTGATCCTCCAGGGCCGTGTCTACTCGCCTCCGTACAAGATCACCGCGGTCGGTGACCCGGAGAAGCTCCAGCAGGCCGTGGCGGCCTCGCCCGAGATCCAGAACTACATGCTCTACGTCAATGCCTACGGGCTCGGGTGGAAAGTCGACGATGACGGGGCGGTGACTCTTCCCGGTTACTCGGGCACAGTGGATCTCCACTACGCGAAGCCCGTGGAGTAGTCGCCTGGGGGGCCTGTGTCGGTGCGAGTCGTCGTCCGGACGTTCAGCGAGCTGTGCATCACCGTCGGCGCCGTGATCGTGCTGTTCGTCGTGTATGTGCTGTTCTGGACCGGCGTGAAGGCCGACAGTGCGATGGACCATCAGATCGACGACCTCCAGGACCAGTGGGCCAAGCGACCCGTCGCCACCGCGTCCCCCTCTCCTGGTACGCCCTCTCCTGGCAAGACCTCTTCCGGCGCGGCGGACTCCTCGCCGCCGAAGCCGGCCGCGTACAAGGACGGCAAGCCGTTCGCCGTGATGTACGTCCCACGGCTTGGTTTCACGTGGAACAAGCCGGTCCTTGAGGACACGAAGGTCGGGACCCTGAAGAAGGGGCTCGGTCACTACTCCGGCACCGCTCAGCTGGGGCAGAAGGGCAATTTCGCGGTCGCCGGGCACCGGCGCACGTACGGCGATCCGTTCAAGGACTTCCCGAAGCTGCGGCCCGGGGACGCGGTCGTGCTGACCGACGGGACGACCTGGTTCACGTACCGCATCGACACGAAGCCGTACAAGACGCTGCCGAGCGACATCGACGTCATCGATCCCGTGCCGCAGAAGTCCGGATACAGGGAGCCGGGCCGCTATCTGACCCTCACCACGTGCGAGCCGGAGTGGGGGCACAGCCACCGGTTGATCGTCTGGGCGCACTTGGATTCCACTCAGCCTGTGGAGGCAGGGAAACCGGAGGCGCTGCGCCGTTAGTCTGGTGCAGTACGGCGACGGTTGATGCCGTGCGGCGAGGGTGTTGAGGAGAACCGAAGGGGAGCGACCGGCATGTACGGCTGGATCTGGCGGCATCTGCCGGGGAACGCATTGCTGAGGGCGGCGATTTCGATCGTGCTGATCCTCGCTGTCGTCTACGTCCTGTTCCAGTACGTCTTCCCGTGGGCCGAGCCGCTGCTGCCCTTCAACGATGTGACGGTGGACGGCCAGTGAGCACGCGAGAGACCCGGAAGACGCGCATTCTCGTCGTCGACAACTACGACAGCTTCGTCTTCAACCTCGTCCAGTACCTGTACCAGTTGGGCGCCGAGTGCGAGGTGCTGCGCAATGACGAGGTGACCACCGCTCATGCGCAGGACGGCTTCGACGGGGTGCTGCTGTCGCCCGGTCCCGGCGCTCCCGAGCAGGCCGGTGTGTGCATCGAGATGGTGCGCCACTGTGCGGCGACGGGTGTGCCCGTCTTCGGTGTCTGTCTCGGGATGCAGTCGATGCAGGTCGCGTACGGCGGTGTGGTGGACCGGGCGCCGGAGCTGCTGCACGGCAAGACCTCGCTGGTCCGGCACGAGGGTCGGGGCGTCTTCGCCGGTCTGCCCGACCCGTTCACCGCGACCCGCTACCACTCGCTGGCCGCCGAGCCGGGGACCGTACCGGACGTGCTCGAGGTCACGGCGCGGACCGAGGACGGCATCGTCATGGGGCTGCGGCACCGTGAACTTTTGGTCGAGGGCGTCCAGTTCCATCCGGAGTCCGTCCTCACCGAGCACGGGCACCTGATGCTGGCGAACTGGCTCGCCGAGTGCGGGGACAAGGAGGCGGTCGCGCGGTCGGCCGGGCTGGCCCCGGTCGTGGGCAGGGCCTCGGCGTGACCGCGTTGCGCCCCGAGCAGGGCGGCGCCGGCGGGTTCGAGGAGGCCGTGCGTCACCTCGACGATCCGCTGAACGATCCGTTGCCGGGGCAGCATCCGTCGCCGTGGTTCCGGGCCGCGGGTTCTCAGGAACCCGAGCCGGTGGAGCCGCAGCGGGTCGAATCGCAACGGGTCGAGCCGGAGCCCGAGTGGTACGACCCCGAGGGCTATGCGCAGGACTGGTACGGCGACGCCGCGGCCGGAGCGCAGGAGGCCGTGAGGGAGCCCGTACGGGACGACGAGACGGTCGCGCTGCGCACCGCCGACACGCGGCGAATAGCCGCCCCCGAGCGGGATTCCTCGCAGGAGTCCGAGGCGCCGGTCGTCACCGGGGGCCGGGCGGCGCGCAGGAAGGCCGCCAAGAAGGGCGGAGGCGGCAGGAGGCGTGCGGGGGGCGCTCTGGAGTCCCAGGACGCCGGAACCTCCGCGGAGGACGACGGAAAGCCCCTGACGCGTGTCGAGGCCCGTCAGGCGGCGCGGGCGGCCAAGCCCACGGCGGGGGTCGTGGCGAGCCGTGCGATCGGCGAAGTGTTCATCACTCTCGGGGTGTTGATGCTGCTCTTCGTCACTTACCAGCTGTGGTGGTCGAACATAAGGGCCCACAGCCTCGCGGGCAGCGCCCGCCACCACCTCGAGGACGACTGGGCGAGCGGCAAGGGCAAGCCGGACTCGTTCGAGCCGGGGCAGGGCTTCGCGATCCTCTACATACCGAAGCTGGACGTCGTGGTGCCGATCGCCGAGGGCATCAGCAAGCCGAAGGTCCTCGACAAGGGCATGGTCGGGCACTACGACAAGGACAGTGTTCCGACGCCGATGCCCGACGCGAAGACGGGGAACTTCGCGATCGCCGGGCACCGCAACACCCACGGCGAGCCGTTCCGTTACATCAACCGTCTCGCACCGGGCGATCCGATCGTGGTCGAGACGCAGGACACGTACTACGTGTACAAGATGGCGAGCAGGCTGCCGCAGACGTCGCCGTCGAACACGTCGGTGCTCAATCCGATCCCCGCGGGCTCCGGATTCACCAAGGCGGGTCGTTACATCACTCTGACGACGTGCACTCCGGAATTCACCAGTACGTATCGAATGATCGTCTGGGGCAAGATGGTCGAGGAGCGGCCGCGGAGCAAGGGGAAGCCGGACGCCCTCGTCGAGTAGGCGACCAGCGGCAGCGGCATGACGGGCACAGGGACGGGGCACGAGGCAGTGGCAGCGAAGACCGAACATGCGCAAGAGGCCGAGCCGAAGGCCCCCTCGCCCCGGCGCGGCCGCATCGCGCTGGCCGTCAGTGTCTTCGGTGAACTGCTCATCACGGCGGGGCTGTTGCTCGGCCTGTTCGTCGTCTACTCGCTGTGGTGGACGAACGTCGTCGCGGACCGCGCCGCGCACAAGCAGGGTGACAAGGTCCGCGACCACTGGGAGCAGAGCACCGGGCCCGGAGCCTTGGACACCAAGGACGGCATCGGGTTCCTGCACGTACCGGCGATGAACAAGGGTGAGGTGCTGGTCGAGAAGGGCACCTCGTCGAAGGTGCTCAACGACGGCGTGGCCGGCTATTACACGGACCCCGTGAAGGCGACCTTGCCGGACACCGGCAAGGAGGGGAACTTCTCGCTGGCCGCGCACCGGGACGGGCACGGTGCCAAGTTCCACAACATCGACAAGATCAAGAAGGGCGACGCGGTCGTCTACGAGACCAAGGACAAGTGGTACGTCTACAAGGTCTACGACATCCTTCCGGAGACCTCGAAGTACAACGTGGACGTCCTCGGCCGGGTCCCCAAGGAGTCGGGCAAGAAGAAGCCCGGGCACTACATCACGCTGACGACCTGCACGCCGGTCTACACGTCGCGTTACCGGTACGTGGTGTGGGGCGAGTTGGAGCGGGTCGACAAGGTGGACAGCGACCGGACGCCGCCGAAGGAACTGCGGTAGGGCGGGGCACTGTTGCGCCTAGCATGAGCGAGGCTCGAAGCCGCAACTTTCCCTTGCGGCTTCGAGCCCCTTGCTCGCTTCTGTGGTGCTTATTCGAGGACCTTCAGCGGAGTACCTGTGCTCCACTCGTTCAGCAGCCCTCGGTGCACGGCCGTGATGCCTCCCTCGGCAGCTACGTTCAGAGCGTCTGGTGTGAAGGGGCAGGTGGCCACGAAGAGGGCTACCTCCGAGGCATACAGCACCTTCGATGCCCCGATGAACTTTTGGACGTCGGGGCTGGTGATGGAGAGGTAGGGAGCGAACCTCTTGCACTGGACGGCCACGCGTCGCCCGTCAGGGGTGAGTGCGGTGACATCGATGCCTCGGTCTCCTCGGCCGCCTTGTACGACGACGTCGGCGCAGCCGTCGCGGAGCAGGAGCGAGGCGATGTGCTGTTCGAACTCGCGGCTGTTCATGGCGTCCATCGCAGTCATGGCCTTCGTGAGCGGCAGCTCCTGCAGAGGCTCTTCCAGCCTCTGCAGCCGAGCATGGTGCTGCCGGAGACGCCGCTCGATGTGCTGGACCCCAGCGCGTAGAGCGATCAGTTCCCGGTGATGTTCGCTTGATGTCTCGATCAGGGCGTTGAACATGGGAACGACGGTCTTGCCGAGAGTCGCGGCGATGCGTTGGTCGATGCGGGCGTTCAGGTCGTTGACCGGATCCGGTTGAGTCCGGGCCAGGTACTCCGTGTCGAGGAGGTACGTGCGGACTTGGCGGGCCACGTCGCTGTCGCGCAGGAGCATGGCGACGTTGAGGACGGCTCGGCGAGGCCAAAGGGCCAGGCTGGAGCGGGGTTGTGGATAACTTTCGGGATAGAGAGACAGGGTGTCTCCCTTATAGCGGGCCAGCTCCTCACCACGCAGGACGCGCAGACCGTTCGCAGTCAGCTCGGCCCGGTGGCGTTGTGCCAAGCGATTGATCACTCGCTCGGCTACTTCGAAGTACACCGCCACCATCGCCGTCGTCACATGCGTCCCGTCCGGCAGCAGCGACAGGGCTTTCACCTTGTCGAGGATGTCCGTGCGGTCGAGCACGCTGTCGCGCAGGGTCTTTGATTCGAGTAGCGCCGTCTCGGTGATCACCTCAAGTGTCCTTTCGGTCCGGGGAGTTGGGTCACTCCACCGCACCTGGTCAACGAGTCGGGACATATGAAGATACTGACGACTCTCGTTCCTGTGTTCTGGAGGCTGTGTTTCCGGAACTGCCCGGACGGAGAATGGCCCTGACGCGGTGTGTTCTCTACGGGGCCCGCTTCCTCGCCCGCGTCCAGACTGCGTTGGTCATTTGGCGATGAGCACGGAGAAGGCCCTGCACATCCTCGCGAGGGTGTGCAGGGCCTTCTCCGTGAAGTGGCGGGCGGGCGGGTCAGCCGTCGTTGCCGCCGATGAAGCCGCCGTTGCCGCCGCCGTCATCGCCGCCGTTGCCTCCGCCGCCACCGATCGTGGTCAGGGCGACCGTGGTGTTGGCCGGGTCGGACGGAGTGTTGGCGGCCGGGGTCTGCGTCACGACCCGGGCGTTGTCGTCCTGGTCGCCGGTCACCTGGATGTTGGTGAAGCCCGCGTCCTGCAGCATCTTCTTGGCATCGGACAGCTTCTGGCCCTGGACGCCCGGGACCGGCTTCTGCGCCGCGGCCTTCGCGACCTTCAGGGTCACCGTCGAGTCGGGCTGGGCCTGCGTGTTGGCTCCCAGGCTCTGGGCGAACACCTTGCCGGGGTCGACCGTGGTGTTCTCCTCCTCGCTGCAGGTGCCCTTGAGGCCGGCCTCCTGCAGCTTGGCCTTGGCGTCGTCGCAGCTGAGGCTGCCGTCGGCGACCTGCGGGACGGTGACCAGTGCCTTCTTCTTGGCGACGGTCAGCGTGATCTCGGTGCCCTTCTCGACCTTGCCGCTGTCGGGGTCCTGCGAGATGACCGTGCCTTCCTTGCGGTCGGACTCCTTGGTCTGCTTGTTGATGTTGGTGAAGCCCTTGTCGTTCAGCTGGGAGGAGGCTTCGTCGTAGTCCAGGCCCGTGACGTCCGGCACGGAGATCTTCGGGGCGCCCGTCGACATGTTGACGGTGATCGTGCCGTTCTTGTCGATCTTCGTGCCGTCTGCCGGGCTCTGCTTGCAGACCTTGCCCTTGGGCTGGTCCTCGCACTCCATGCTGTCGCCGCGCACGACCTTCAGGTCGACGTTGCCCGCCTTCTGCTCGGCGTCCTTGAACGTCTCGCCGACCAGGGCCGGCACTTCGATCTTGTCGTTGCTGCCGCCGTTGCCGCTGGAGATCCATTTGCCGATCAGGACCGCGCCGACGAGCACCAGGATGCCCGCGAGTACCAGCAGGATCGTCGACGTGCGGTTCTTGCCCTGTTTGCGGCGGTCGGGGCGGTCGTCGTAGCCGTAGCCGCCGTCGTCCGGGTTGACCGGGGGCAGCATCGACGTCGGGGCCCCGCCGCCGTTCTGCGGGCGCAGCATCGCGGTCTGCTGGTCGGCTCCGTATCCGTCGGTCCCGCCGTAGCCGACCGCGCCCATGGCGGCGGTCGCGGCGACGGGCTGCCCGTCGAGGCAGGCCTCGATGTCGGCGCGCATCTCGTCGGCCGACTGGTAGCGGTAGTCGGGGTCCTTGACCAGGGCCTTGAGGACGATGGCGTCCATCTCGGGCGTGATCTCGGGGTCGAAGACGCTGGGGGCCTGCGCTTCTTCGCGTACGTGCTGGTAGGCGACCGCGACCGGGGAGTCGCCGACGAACGGCGGGCGGACCGTCAGCAGCTCGTACAGCAGGCAGCCGGTCGAGTAGAGGTCGGAACGGGCGTCGACCTGTTCGCCCTTGGCCTGCTCCGGCGAGAGGTACTGGGCCGTGCCGATGACCGCCGCGGTCTGCGTCATCGTCATGCCGGCGTCGCCCATCGCGCGGGCGATGCCGAAGTCCATGACCTTGACCTGACCGTTGCGGGTCAGCATGACGTTGGCCGGTTTGATGTCGCGGTGGACGATGCCTGCGCGGTGCGAGTACTCCAGGGCCTGGAGGATGCCGACGGTCATCTCCATGGCGCGCTCCGGCAGGAGCTTGCGGCCGGAGTGCAGCAGTTCGCGGAGCGTGGATCCGTCGACGTACTCCATCACGATGTACGGGATGGAGATGTTGTCGACGTAGTCCTCGCCCGTGTCGTACACCGCCACGATCGCGGGATGGTTGAGCGAGGCGGCCGACTGGGCCTCCCGGCGGAACCGGGCCTGGAACGACGGGTCGCGTGCGAGGTCCACCCGCAGCGTCTTCACCGCCACGGTGCGGCCGAGCCGGGTGTCGTGCGCGAGGTAGACCTCCGCCATGCCACCACGGCCGAGCACCTGGCCCAGCTCGTACCGGCCGCCGAGGCGACGCGGCTCTTCCATGGTTACCTACCAGCCCTCTCCGTCGGTCCCGACCGTCCCGTTCGGGGTCGGGCGGTGTGCTGTCCGGGCATACCGTACCCGGCCTGCCCCACGTGACCTGGCCACCACCGGGAGCCGTGACAGGACCGGTATCGCCACGTGCGTCTATGTGAAGAACGGGTGACCGGGCTCACAAAGAGCGGTGAACGCCCTGACGGCCTTCGAGGGTCACCCGTTCTCCCCTGCTACTTGCTGTCGATGACCGCCTGCATCACGCTCTTGGCGATCGGGGCGGCGAGGCCGCCGCCGGAGATGTCCTGGCGGCTGGCGGCGCTGTCCTCGACGACGACGGCCACGGCGACCGGCGAGCCCGAGGACGTCTTCGCGTAGCTGACGAACCAGGCGTACGGCTTCTCGCTGTTGTCGACGCCGTGCTGGGCGGTGCCGGTCTTGCCGCCGACGGTGACGCCGGGGATCTTGGCGTTGGAGCCGGTGCCGCCGGGGTCGTTGACGACCGTCTCCATCATCGACTGGAGCTTCTGCGCGTTCTCGGAGGAGAGCGGCCGGCTCATCTCCTTGGGTTCCGTCTTCTCGATGGTGTCGAGGTTCGGGGCCTGGAGCTCGTCGACCATGTACGGCTCCATGAGCTTGCCGTCGTTGGCGATCGCGGAGGCGACCATGGCCATCTGGAGCGGGGTCGCGGCGGTGTTGTACTGGCCGATGGAGGACAGCGCGGTCTGCGAGACGTTCATGTCGTCGTCGAAGTTCGACGCGTTGGAACGGACCGGGACGAACTGCTCCTTGTTGAAGCCGAACTTGTCGGCCTCCTTGACCATTTCGTCGTTGCCGAGGTCAGCGCCGACCTTGCCGAAGACGGTGTTGCAGGACACCTTGAGGGCGACCCGGAGGGTGGCGTCCTTGCAGGGGATGTTGCCCTCGTTCGGCAGCGGCGTCGTCGTGCCCGGCATCGTCCAGGGCAGCGGGGTGTCCGTCTTCTGGTCCGGGTCGTACTTGCCGCTCTCCAGTGCCGCCGCGGCCGTGACCAGCTTGAAGGTCGAGCCGGGCGGGTACGTCTCGCGCAGCGCGCGGTTGAGGAGCGGCTTGTCCTTGTTCTTGTCGAGCTTCTGGAACGTCTTGCTGTCCGTGGTGGAGTTGCCGGCGAAGTCCGAGGGGTCGTACGACGGCGTGGACGCGAGCGCGAGGATCTTGCCGGTGGAGGGTTCGATGGCGGCGACGGCACCCTTGCCGCGGTTCTTCAGGCCGTCGTAGGCGGCTTTCTGCGCGCGGGCGTTGAGGGTGGTGACGACGTTGCCGCCCTCCTTCTTCTTGCCGGTGATCATGTCCAGGGTGCGGCGGAAGAAGAGCCGGTCGTCGTTGCCGGTCAGCATGCCGTCTTCGATGGACTCGATCTGGGTGGCGCCGACGATCTGTGACGCGTATCCGGTGACGGGTGACCACATGGGCCCGTCCTTCCAGGTCCGCTTGTACTTCAGGTCGGTGCCGGAGGTCGCCTTCGAGCCGGTGATGGGCTTGCCGTCGACGATGATGTCGCCGCGCGGCTGGGCGTAGCGCTCGATGGTGACGCGGCGGTTCTTCTCGTTGGTCTGCAGGGAGTCGGCCTGGACGTACTGGAGCCAGTTGTCCCGGATCAGCAGGGCGAGGACGAGCAGACCACAGAAGATCGCGATACGGCGCAGGGGCTTGTTCACGGTCGGACCACCTGGGTCATCTCGGCGTCGGGGCTGGGTGCGGGCGAGGGCGCCGGGCGGCGGGCGGTGTCGCTGATGCGGATCAGGATGCCGATGAGCGCCCAGTTGGCGATGACGGAGGAACCGCCGTACGCGAGGAACGGCATCGTCATACCGGTCAGCGGGATGAGACCCATGACGCCGCCGGCGACGACGAACACCTGGATGGCGAAGGCGCCGGAGAGGCCGACCGCGAGCAGCTTGCCGAACGGGTCGCGGGCGGCGAGGGCGGTGCGTACGCCGCGCTCCACGATCAGTCCGTAGATGAGCAGGACGGCCATGACGCCGGCCAGGCCCATCTCCTCGCCGTACGTGGCGAGGACGAAGTCGGAGTTGGCGGCGAAGCCGATGAGGTCGGAGTTGCCCTGGCCGAGGCCGGTGCCGAGTACTCCGCCGGAGCCGAACGCCATCAGGGACTGGGCGATCTGGTCGGAGCCGGTGGAGGCGATGACGGAGTCCGAGAACGGGTTCAGCCAGGCGTCCACGCGTTCTTGCACGTGCGGCTCGAAGCTGGCGACGCTGACCGCGCCGACCGCGGACATCAGCAGACCGAACACGATCCAGCTGGTGCGTTCCGTGGCGACGTAGAGCATCACGACGAACATGCCGAAGAACAGCAGGGACGTACCGAGGTCGGTCTCGAAGACGAGGATCAGGATCGACATCGCCCAGACGACGATGATCGGGCCCAGGTCGCGGCCGCGGGGGAGGTACAGCCCCATGAAGCGGCGGCTGGCCAGGGCCAGTGCGTCCCGTTTCACCATCAGGTAGCCGGCGAAGAAGATCGCGATGACGATCTTCGCGAACTCGCCGGGCTGGATGGAGAAGCCGCCGATGTGGATCCAGATCTTCGCGCCGAAGATGTTCTGGCCGAGGCCGGGCACCAGCGGCAGCAGCAGCAGGATGATCGCGCCGACCATCGAGATGTAGGTGTAGCGCTGCAGGATGCGGTGGTCCTTGAGGAACATCAGTACGGCGACGAACAGGGCGATGCCGATCGCCGAGTACAGCAGCTGTTTGGGTGCGGACGGGCTGAACGCGCCGTAGGCGAGCTTGCCCAGGCGCTGCAGCCGGTCGGACTGGTCGAGCCGCCAGATGACGACGAGACCCAGCCCGTTGAGCAGGGTCGCGAGCGGCAGCAGCAGCGGGTCCGCGTACGCGGCGAACTTGCGCACGACGAGGTGGGCGACGCCGGCGAGCAGGCCGAGGCCGAGCCCGTAGCCGAGCAGGCCGGCGGGCAGCGAACCGTCGATGGCGAGGCCCACGTTGGCGTACGCGAAGACGGGGATGACCACGGCGAACGCGAGGAGCGCCAGCTCGGTGTTGCGGCGGCTGGGTGCACCGATCGCGCCGATGGTCGACGTATGGGTCGTGGAAGAACTACTACTCATGGCGTGCTGAGGCCCCCAACGGCTCTACTGCTGTGCGCACGCCTTGGCCAGCTGCTGCTCTTCCTCGGAGAGAGTGGGGCCAGGGGTGGGCGTGGGAGAGGTCTTGGACTTGCCGGAAGGCGAGTTCGACGGGTTCGGGCTGGGCGTCACCTTGCGCAGCGACGTCTGGGAGGCGGTGCCCCCGGTCGTCGTGCCGCCGGCTTCGCCCTCGCCGGTCTTCGCGTTGTTCTCGTTCTCGGCCTTCTGGCGCTCGGCTTGCTTCTCGCATGCCGTGGCCTGTGCGGAAAGCTCGTCGATCTTGTCCTGGGCGGCTGCCAGGTCACCTTCGGCGATGGTCGCCTCGACCTGCTTCTGCTGGTACGGCGGCAGGTACTTGAGTGCGATCTCCGGGTGGTCCTTCTCCACCTTGGAGAGGCTCACCCAGGCCAGGTCCTGGTTGATGCCGCGGTAGAGGGCCACGTGTTCGTCGTTCGAGCCGACGAAGTACTGGGTCTGCGTCCAGCGGTATCCGCCGTACAGGCCGCCGCCGATGACGGCGAGGGCCAGCACGGTGTACAGCGATCTCTTGATCCACTTGCGGCCGCGGCTGGGCTTGACGAAGTCCTCGTCGCTGTACGCGCCGAAGCCCCCCTCGGGTACGTATCCGGTGGTGTCGCCGCTGCCGGGCGGCCCGAACTCGCCGCCGCCGCCTCCCGAGGGGGCGGGCCTGCCGAGTCCCGAGGCGCGTCCGGCCGGGGTCTCCATGGCGCCGCCGTCGTGGAGCTGGTGCTGGTTCTCGGCGACCGCGCCGACGATGACGGGGGCGTCGGACATCTGGCCGGCGAGGGTGTCCCCGCTGTCGATGTCGAGGACGTCCGCGATGATCACCGTGACGTTGTCGGGGCCGCCGCCGCGCAGCGCCAGCTGGATGAGGTCCTGGACCGTCTCCTGCGGGCCCTGGTAGCTGGCGAGGGTCTCCTCCATCGTCTGGTGGGAGACGACGCCGGACAGGCCGTCGGAGCAGATCAGGTACCGGTCGCCGGCGCGGACCTCACGGATGGACAGGTCCGGTTCGACGTGGTCGCCGCTGCCCAGCGCGCGCATGAGGAGGGACCTCTGCGGGTGGGTGGTGGCTTCCTCCTCGGTGATGCGGCCCTCGTCGACGAGGCGCTGCACCCAGGTGTGGTCCTGCGTGATCTGCGTGAGGACGCCGTCCCGCAGGAGGTACGCACGCGAGTCGCCCACGTGTACGAGGCCGAGGCGCTGGCCGGTCCAGAGCAGGGCGGTGAGGGTGGTCCCCATGCCTTCGAGCTGGGGGTCCTCCTCGACCATCATGCGGAGCTGGTCGTTGGCCCGCTGCACGGCGGTGCCGAGGGAGGTCAGGATGTCGGAACCCGGCACGTCGTCGTCGAGCGCGACGATGGTGGAGATCACCTCGGACGAGGCCACCTCGCCGGCGGCCTGGCCGCCCATGCCGTCGGCGATCGCGAGGAGGCGGGGGCCGGCGTAACCGGAGTCCTCGTTGCCCTCCCGGATCATGCCTTTGTGCGATCCGGCGGCGAAGCGCAGTGACAGACTCATGCGCACCTGCCCCGTTGATTCCGACTCCGGGTACATCCGCACGGTGCCCACCCTCCGGTCGGGAGCGCGCCGGTGTCCTGGCTCAGGACCGCCGCGTCGGCTCGCTCGCTCCGCTCATTCATGATGTAGCACTACTTCCGCAGCTCGATGACGGTCTTGCCGATGCGGATCGGCGCGCCCAGCGGGATCGGCTGGGGCGTCGTGAGACGGGTCCGGTCGAGATACGTGCCGTTGGTGGACCCGAGGTCCTCGACGATCCACTGGCCGTCCCGGTCCGGGTAGATCCTGGCGTGCCTGCTGGACGCGTAGTCGTCGTCCAGGACGATCGTGCTGTCGTGCGCGCGGCCGAGCGTGATGGTCTGCCCCTGCAGCGCCACCGTCGTCCCGGTGAGGGTTCCCTCGGAGACGACCAGCTTGCTGGGGGCACCACGGCGCTGCCGCCCACCGCCCTGCTGCTGGCGCGGTGGCGGCGGCGCGGCGGCAGCCTGGCGTGCGGTCTGCTGCGGACGCGCGCTGTCGCGGCGCGCACCGCGCTGCGTGACGCGCGTACCGAACAGGTCGCTTCGGATGACCTGGACGGCCACGATCACGAACAGCCACAGAACGGCCAGGAAACCCAGCCGCATGACCGTCAGGGTCAGCTCTGACATTGCCCCCGCTTCACCCTTCGGCTTGCCGGTAAACGATGGTGGTTTGGCCCACGACGATCCGCGAGCCGTCGCGGAGCGTAGCGCGGGTGGTGTGCTGCCCGTCCACCACGATGCCGTTGGTGGAACCCAGATCCTGGATCGTCGAGGGCGTTCCGGTCCGGATCTCGCAGTGCCGGCGGGAGACGCCGGGGTCGTCAATCCGTACGTCCGCCTCGGTGGATCTGCCCAGCACGAGGGTGGGGCGGGAGATCTGGTGGCGGGTGCCGTTGATCTCGATCCAGTGGCGCACGCGGGCGCCGGGCAGCGGTCCCGCACCGGGACGCTGCGCCGACGGTGCCTG
>NZ_JAAGMG010001481.1 GCF_010548525.1 Streptomyces sp. SID14478 | reverse complement strand
GCGAGGCGCTGCGCCGACGGACCTCGCAGCGGGAACTGCCCGTGCGGCAGTGGTGGGTGTACTGCTGGCGGCACGCCGGGGTGCGGGCGCCGCTGCGGATGGTGTCGCCGTACGTGGCGACGGCGGTCCGGGCCGCCACGGCCGGCCGGGGCGCGCCTTAGACCGGCCATGGCCCGCGGGGCTGCCCGGCTCTCACAGCTCGTCGTTGTCCGGGTCGTACGCGTTGTACAGGTGTTTCGGCAGTTCCCTGTCCTCGCGCAGCGCGTCGAACAGGTCCTGCGCCTGGTCCTCGACCGGCATGTAACGCCCCCAGTAGTCGGGGTGCTCCACGCTCGGAACGGTGACGATCGCGGTGCGCTCCTGCGGCACCTGCCCCGCCGCGTCGGCCAGACCGTACAGCTCGCTCAGCGAGTCCAGGCCCTTGTCGGCGGTGAGCGAGGACGTCACGGCGTGCAGGACCGGGTACAGGCGCGTGGTGTGCTCCAGCAGGCCCGCGTCGCGCGCCTGGCCGAGCAGATCGCGCACGAACTCCTTCTGCCGCTCGATGCGTTGCAGGTCGCTGCCGTCGCCGACGCCGGTACGGCCGCGGACGAAGACGAGGGCCTGGGCGCCGTTGAGGTGCTGCTCGCCCTTGTCGAGGACGAGGTCGTTGTTGGGCACCTTCATCCGCTCGGGCACCTTCACGTCGACGCCCCCGAGCGCGTTGACGACCTTCTTGAACCCGGTGAAGTCCAGCACCAGGTGATGGTCCACGCGGACGTCCGTCAGGTCCTCGAATGTGCGGATCGCACAGGCCGCCCCGCCGCGCTCGAAAGCCCAGTTGAACTGCGCGTACTCGGGTTCGCTGCGCTCCCCGTCCGGCGTCCTGCAGGCCGGGATGTCCACCATCAGGTCGCGCGGCACGCTCATCAGCGCGGCCCGTTTCCGGTCCGCCGACAGGTGCAGCAGCATCGTCGTGTCCGAGCGCTGGCTGTCCTTGGTGTTCTCGATGTCCGAGCCCATGATCAGGATGTTCTGCGCGCCGGGCCGCAGGGCCGCGGGCCGACGGCCGTGGTCGGCCTCCAGGGCCCGGTCGGTGGCCTCGTCGGTGCGGATGCCGCCGCTCAGCCGCGCGTACGCGAATCCGCCCGCGCACACCGCCGTCACCAGGACCAGGCAGGTGGCGAACAGACTCCAGCGCAGCCAGCGCCGTCGGGGCAGGATTCGAAGGAGCTTCGTACGTAAAGACCGCGATGCCATACACAAGCCCTTCCACGTCCCACCCGGATCGAGCGGTCATACCCTCGACCGTGTACCGCCGGACGGCGTCACCGCGCCGTATCCGGCGCCGTTCACAAGCGGCCCGGCGTGCGGGCGGGGCCCTCGGCCGCGTACCGCTGCGCGTCCGTCCGGCAGGCCCGCCGCAGGCACGCCA
>NZ_JAAGMG010001448.1 GCF_010548525.1 Streptomyces sp. SID14478 | reverse complement strand
GAGCCTGCGCCGGATGCGGGCCACCGACGGGGCCTGTGACGCCGGGAGCAGGGGCCCGGGGTAGGCGGACGCCGCCGCCGTCACCGCGCCCGAGCCGAGGCGTCGCTCCACCGTCGCCAGGTCCGAGTCGATCGGGGCGGCGAGGCGATAGGGGCGGGACATCAGGACGTCTGGCCCCAACACCCTTCGCAGACGCGCCAGTTCGGCCCGCAGCGTCACCGGGGTCACCGACTCGTCCTCGTACAGGAAGCACAGCAGCTCGTCGCCGGTCAGGCCCTCCGGGTGGCGGGAGAGCAGGACGAGCAGTTCGCTGTGGCGGCGGCTGAGGCGGATCTTGTGTCCGGTGCCCGTGAGCAGCAGGGCCTCGTCGCGGCCGAGCACGCTCAGGTGCAGATCCGGCTCGGCCGTGGGCGGCGGTGCGAGCAGGGCGAGTTGCGACTCGGCGGCGCGGGCGACCGCCTGGACGAACGCGAGACTGTGCGGATGCGCGAGGCCGTCGCCACCGGTGATGTCCACCGCGCCCAGCAGCCGCCCCGTGCGCGGGTCGTGCACCGGCGCCGCCGCGCACGTCCACCGCTGCACCTCGCGGATGTAGTGCTCGGCGGCGAACACCTGCACAGGGCGGTCCACGGCGACCGCCGTCCCCGGCGCGTTCGTGCCCATCGCCGACTCCGACCAGCGGGCGCCCGGCACGAAGTTCATGCCGCCCGCCCGCCGCCGCGTACCGGGATGCCCTTCGACCCACAGCAGTCGGCCCTGCGCGTCGCATACGGCGAGAAGGTGCTCGCCGTCCGTCGCGAACGTGCCCATCAGCTCGCGGAACAGCGGCATCACCCGGGAGAGCGGATGCTCCGCGCGGTACGAGCCGAGGTCGCCGTCGGTCAGCTCCACGGCCGCCGCCGCGTCCGGGCTGACGTGCGCGCCCGCGGAACGACGCCACGACG
>NZ_JAAGMG010001405.1 GCF_010548525.1 Streptomyces sp. SID14478 | reverse complement strand
CGCGCGGCCCTGGAGGCGCTCGCCGAACGCTGCGGCGCGCTGCTCGCGACCTCGGCGGTGGCCCGCGGCCTGTTCCACGGCAACCCGTGGTCGCTCGACGTCTCCGGCGGCTTCGCCTCGCCGCTCGCGGCCGAGCTGATCGAGGGCGCCGACGTGCTCGTCGCCTTCGGTTGCTCCCTCACCATGTGGACGACGCGGCACGGCAGGCTCATCGGCCCGGACACCACCCTCGTCCAGATCGACGACGACGCCTCGGCCCTCGGCGCACACCGCCCCGTCCACCTCGGCATCACCGGCGACGTGCGCCTGACGGCCGAGCGCACCGACGCAGCCCTGGCCGACGGCACGCAAGCCGGTGGCAGCCGTGGCTACCGCGGCGCGGACACCGCCGAGGCGCTCACCCGACGCCTCGGGTGGCGCGACGTCCCGTACGACGACGAGGGCACCGCCGACCGCATCGACCCGCGCACCCTGAGCATCGCCCTCGACGACATCCTCCCCGCGGAGCGCGTCATCGGCGTCGACTCGGGCAACTTCATGGGCTACCCGACGATGTACCTGTCCGTCCCCGACGAACAGGGCCTGTGCTTCACCCAGGCCTTCCAGTCCATCGGCCTCGGCCTCGCCACCACCATCGGCGCGGCGCTGGCCCGCCCGGACCGGCTCGCGGTGGCCGCGCTCGGCGACGGCGGCATGATGATGAGCGCCGTCGAACTCGACACCGTGCGCCGGCTCGGGCTGCCCCTGGTGGTGGTCGTCTACAACGACGACGCCTACGGCGCGGAGGTCCACCACTTCGGGCCGCACGGATTCCCGCTCGGCACGGTCGAGTTCCCGCCCACCGACCTCGCCGCCGTCGCCCGCGGCCACGGCTTCGAGACGGTCACCGTCCGCACGCCCGCCGATCTGTTGCCCGTCCGCGAATGGGTGGCGGGACCGCGGACGGCGCCCCTGCTCATCGATGCCAAGGTGGTACGGGAACACGGGTCGTGGTGGCTCGAAGAGGCGTTCCGCGGGCACTGACTCAGGGCCGGTCGTACGCGCCCGCGAGCGCCCACGCGTCGAGGTCCGCGTACCGCCTGGGGCCCGGCGCCCCGCCGAGGGTGCTGCCGACCAGGTGGAGCCGGGCCGAGCGCCAGCGGCGTCCGGCGAAGCCG
>NZ_JAAGMG010001367.1 GCF_010548525.1 Streptomyces sp. SID14478 | reverse complement strand
AGCGCGACAGCAGCCGTCGCCGGACGGCCGCGGGGCGCCCCGCCCGCGACTGCACCTGCTCCCGGGGCGACTCCTGACGCACCGTCGTGATCCGCTGCAGCACCTGCTCGCGCAGCGCGGCGCGGGGCGTGAGGGTCGCGGCGAGACCCAACCGGGCCGCGGTCGCGGTCAGTTCGGCGGTCTCCTGGGCGCACGCCGCGCAGTCCGCGAGGTGCCGCTCGAACGCGACGCGCTCCTCGTCGGACAGTGCATGCACCGCGTAGGCGCCGGTGAGGGTGTGCAGATCCGCCGTGTTCACGCGGTCACCCCCAGGCAGTCGCGCAGCCGGATGAGACCGTCCCGCAGCCGGGTCTTGACCGTGCCCAGGGGCACCGCCAGGGCCTCGGCGACCTGACGGTAGGTCAGCCCGCGGTAGTAGGCGAGCGAGACGGCCTGCCGCTGGATCTCGGTCAAGGTGCGCAGGCAGCGCCGCACCTGCTCCCGCTCCAGACGCGCCTCCACCTGTTCGGTGACCTCGTCGAAGTCGGGGGTGTGGTTCAGCAGCGCGGCCTTGTGGTCGCGCGCGGCGGCGGCCTCCACGGAGCGCACCCGGTCGATCGCCCGCCGGTGCGCCAGGGTGAGGATCCAGTTGATGGCGGTTCCGAGCTCGGAGCGGTAGCGCGGCGCGGTCCGCCACACCTCGACCAGGATCTCCTGCGCGACCTCCTCCGACTGCGCCCGGTCACGCAGGACGGCGCGCACGGTGCCGAGGACCGGCCCCATCACCATGTCGTACACCGAGGCGAACGCGTCCTCCTCACCGAGGGCGACACGTCCCACCAGCTCCTCGAGGTTCGGCTCGGCGGATGGATGTGTGCCGATGTACACGGCTTCTTTCACGGGGCCCTCCGTGGTCGGGAATCTCCATCTGTGATCCGGAGCCCGGACACCGGCGGATTGGTCCGGCGACCAAACCTTTCCCGGCACGATGACGAATGATCAGTACGGGGCGTCGGGCCACGGCACCGCGGCACCACGAGGAGGACGGATGACCGGCAACGAGCGGGGAGCGCCCGCACAGGCGAGGGGGCGGGGCGGAGCGCTGTTCGCGCTGCGCACTCCGCCCGGGCCGCGGGCCGCGGTGCTCTTCCTGCACGGCGGCCGGGCCGACAGCCGAGCCCCCGCACGGCCCTGGCACCTCGCGGCGCTGCGCATGCGGCCCTTCG
>NZ_JAAGMG010001331.1 GCF_010548525.1 Streptomyces sp. SID14478 | reverse complement strand
GCCGCCGGGGTCAGGGCCGCGCCGAGCGAGGCGGCACCCGCGAGGACGCCGCGCCGGGACAAGGGAGGGGGAGTCATGCGGTTTCTCCTTCTGACGGGAGGGGGCGAGCCCTCGCGGGAGGGGTGAGCCGGGGGAGCGGTCAGAGCGCGATGCCCGAACGCACCACGCGCGACGGCGACGTGAGGACGGAGACGTCGGCCAGCGGGTCGCCCGGGACCAGCAGGACGTCGCCCGCGTGGCCGCGCGTGAGACGCCCTGCCGTGCCGTCCAGGCCGAGCAGGTGCGCCGCACCGGTCGTCGCCGTGCGGATCGCGTCGAGCGCGGACAGGCCCGCCGCGCGCATCAGCTCGATCTCGCGGCCGATCGGCTTGATCGAGCCGCCCGAGGAGTCGGTGCCCGCGGCCAGCCGCACCCCCATCGCGTGCGCGTCCAGCACCGCCTTCTTCAGGATCGGCAGGTAGGCGCGGCCGCGCTCGGCGAGTACCGGGTCCGAGGAGTCGGCGAGGCCCGCGATCGCGGTGAGGGTGGGCGTGAAGTACGTGCCGCGGCGCCGCATCTCGTGCAGCGTGCGCTCCGCGACGAACACCCCGTGCTCCAGCGAGCGGATGCCCGCGGTCACCGCGTCGTGGCAGCCCTGCTCGCTGTAGCTGTGGCACAGCACGCCCTTGCCGCCGCGCCGGGCGGCCGCCACCACCTCGGAGAGCTGCTCGTGCGAGTACACCTGGGCGAGCGGGTCCTGCTCCGGCAGGCCCGCGCGCTCGTTGACCCGGGTCTTCACGATGTCGGCGCCACGCGCGAGGTTCACCTCGACGACGCGGCGCAGCGCCGCGGCGGAGCGCACGCCGTCCTTGAGGCGGGCGAGCGGGGTCAGGTCCGGATCGGCGAGCACCGTGTCGCCGAGGTCGGGGGTCACGAAGATCCCGGCGGCCCGCAGGCGCGGGGCGCTCTCGGGGACCTGGCGCGCCAACTCCCGTACGGCGATGTCCTGGTAGAAGTTCGTGGAGCCGCTGCGGGCGCTGGTGGCGCCCTGCCGGACGGCGTCGCGCGCCTCGGCGGCGGTGTTGAGGTGGATGTGCGCGTCGATCAGGCCCGGCAGCACCCAGTGGCCGTGCGCGTCCAGGCGCGGCGCGTCGGCAGGTACGTCGCCGACCGCGTCCCGGGACCCCGCGGCGCGCACGACGCCGCCGCGGATCACGACGACCGCGTCCTC
>NZ_JAAGMG010001286.1 GCF_010548525.1 Streptomyces sp. SID14478 | reverse complement strand
CCCCTGGCCCTGGTGGTCCCTCGTCCGGCCTGTGGGCGGCAACGGCTGGCCTGTGGGCGACACGGAACACTCCTTCTCACGGCGGCTTTGCGTGTCGATCACGATGCGCCGCGTGGGGCGAGAGCGCCCATGGACAAAGCGGGGACAGGTGTTGGACTAACGGACGCCGGACGCCGCCCGGGTGCGCAGGGCCGGGGGTCTGGCGTCGTGGCCGGGCGGCCGTACCCTGAAAGTGCCGGGTCCGGGCGCGGGCCCCGGGGGGACACGGCCCGGCGGCACCAGGGGGTGCGCGCGTGGCGAACGACGGACCGGTGGTGCACGGCTATCCGCATCTGGAGACCGTGCGGTCGGCGATCACCGCGCTGTACAAGCGTCTCTCGTACGACACCGTGCACACCTTCGCGACGAGTGTCGTCCCGGCCGACGTGGCCTTCGGCGACCAGGACGACGTGCACCTGGGGGCCCAGCGGGTGGCGCGCGAGCTGGTGCGGCACTACCACCTGCCGGACGCGCGCATGATCGTCGGGTTCCGGGACATGCAGCACGCGGCGAGCGTCGAACTGGCCGCGGGGCCGGAGTACTTCGTCGAGCTGAACGACCGGTTCCGTACGCATCGCAGGGACATCGGGGCGGCGCTGGCGCACGAGGTCATGCACGTGTACCTGCACCGCCTCGGCCTGTCGTTCCCGGGGACGCGGGACAACGAGATCCTGACCGACACCGCGGCGACGTACCTCGGCGCGGGCTGGCTGCTGCTCGACGCGTACCGGGAGGACGCGGCGTCGTCGCAGAAGCTCGGCTATCTGACGCCGGAGGAGTTCGGGTACGTGCTGGCGAAGCGGTCGCTGGCGTTCGGCGAGGCGCCGGAGACGTGGTTCACCAGTGCGCAGGCGTACACGGCGTACACCAAGGGGCTGGCGCAGGCGCGGCGCGACGAGCAGCAGCCGCCGCTCACCGCGGCGGGCTGGGCGGGCAGGCGCCGGTACGCGAAGGACCGCCGCTACGCGCAGGACCACGGCCCGCACGGGCCGGCGCCGGCCGGGCCGTACGCGTTCTCGGCGGAAGGTCCGCAGGGGCGCTCCGGGCTGCGGGTGTCGTTCCCCTGTCCGACGTGTCACCAGCGGATCCGGGTGCCGGTGCGCGGGCGGGTGCGGGCGCGGTGCGGGCTGTGCCGCACGGTGCTGGAGTGCGACACGTAAGGGCCCGCCTCCCTCGCGTCCGTATGTCCGCGTGGCAGGCGGGGCGTGCGGGCTGGGGAAGCATGTGCCGAAATGCTTTGCTTACCGGCCGTCGCGGGGCGAGGCTCTCAGCATGAGCGACGAGGTGGAGGTGGGCGTCGGCGCGCTGTACGAGGCGGTGCTCGGCGGCGACGAGGACGCGGTGGTGCGGCTGTTGCGGGCCGGCGTGCCCGCGGACGCGGACGCGGAGGCCGGTGAGAGCGTGCTGTACCGGGCGGCGATGTGCGACGAGCCGGGCATCGTGCGGCTGTTGCTCGCCGCCGGGGCGGATCCGAACCGGCTCAGTGAGGGCACGGACCTGCCGCTGTGCGGGGCGGCGTGTGCGGGGAACACCGAGGTGGTGCGGGCGCTGCTCGCGGCGGGCGCGCGGGCGGACGCCGTCGAGGAGGGTGGCTTCCGGGCGCTGACGTGGGCGGTGCAATTGGGGCGCGAGGCGGTGGTGCGGGCGCTGCTGGACGGCGGGGCCGATCCTCGACTGCCCGGTACGAGCGGGGAGTTGCCGCTGGTGGCGGCGGCGCGGCGGGGCTCGACCGGGTGTGTGCGGGCGCTGTTGGAGCGGGGTGCGGACGGCCGGGAGGAGGCGCTGGCGCAGGCCCGGCAGTGGTTCGGGGTCGATGCGGCCGAGGTGCTGCGGGCCGGGATCGCGGGGTCGACGGCCGACGGGGCGCGGCGGGAGGCGGTGACGCAGCGGTTCGCGGAGGGGGGCGGGGTCACGGTCGTCGTGGAGTTGCTGGACGAGTCGGGCCGTCCCCGCAGCGGCAACGAACAACAGACGGGCCACGCGGCGATCGCCACGCTGCTGGAGGCCGAGCTCGGTCTCGCCACGCCGCCGGGCGAGCTGGCCGACCGTGCGGTGGGCCGCGGCGACCCCGAGGACGACGACTGGGTCGAGGCGAGGG
>NZ_JAAGMG010001242.1 GCF_010548525.1 Streptomyces sp. SID14478 | reverse complement strand
CCCGGCGGGGTGCCGTGCGGCTGCGGGCAGCGCGGCTGCCTGGAGCGGTACGCGTCCGCGTCCGCCGTCACCCTGGCCTGGCAGGCCGCGAGCGGCGACGAGAACGCCACCGCGGCGGACTGCGCGCGGGCCGTCGACGCGGGCGACGAGAAGGCCGCGCTGGTCTGGCAGGACGCCGTGGACGCGCTCGCCGACGGCCTCGTCATGGCGCTCACTCTGCTGGACCCGCGGACCCTGATCATCGGTGGCGGTCTCGCCGAGGCCGGGGAAACCTTGTTCACACCCCTACGGGCGGCGGTCGCGGAGCGCGTGACGTTCCAGTCGCTCCCCACGATCGTCCCGGCCGTCCTCGGGGACACCGCCGGATGCCTGGGCGCGGGGCTGCTCGCCTGGGATCTTCTTGCCGCCGCACACGTCGATGGCACGGACAACACGGAGGTATCCGCCTGATGGCCACAGCAAAGGTGCTCGCCGGTGCCCGGGTGGTACTGCCCACCGGGACCGTCACCGACGGACGCGTCATCGTCGACGGCACGAAGATCGCCGGGAGCGCTCCCGGCGACGCCCCGCTCGTCGACCTGTCCGGCCACTGGGTGGTGCCCGGCTTCGTCGACATGCACAACCACGGCGGTGGCGGCGCCTCCTTCACCTCCGGCACCGTCGAGGACATCCTCACCGGCGTCCACACCCACCGCCTGCACGGCACCACGACGGTCGTCGCCTCGTTCGTGACCGGCGAGATGGACTTCCTCGCGCAGCGCGCGGGCCTGCTCTCCGAGCTGGCCGAGCAGGGCGAGATCGCGGGCATCCACTTCGAGGGCCCGTTCATCTCCCCGTGCCGCAAGGGCGCCCACGACGAGACGCTGCTGCGCGACCCCGACCCGGCGGCGGTGCGCAAGCTGGTCGACGCGGCCCGCGGCCGGGCCAAGATGGTCACGCTCGCCACCGAACTGCCCGGCGGCATCGACTCCGTACGCCTGCTGGCCGAACAGGGCGTCATCGCCGCGATCGGCCACACCGACGCGACGTACGAGCAGACGGTGGAGGCCATCGACGCGGGCGCCACCGTCGCCACCCACCTGTTCAACGCGATGCCGCAGCTCGGCCACCGCGCGCCGGGCCCGATCGCGGCGCTCCTGGAGGACGACCGGATCACCGTCGAGCTGATCAACGACGGCACGCACCTGCACCCCGCGTCCCTGGAGCTCGCCTTCCACCACAAGGGCGGCGAGAAGGTCGCGTTCATCACCGACGCGATGGACGCGGCCGGCTTCGGCGACGGGCGCTACATGCTCGGCCCGATGGAGGTCGAGGTGAAGGACAGCGTGGCGCGGCTCGTGGAGGGCGGCTCCATCGCGGGCTCGACGCTGACCCTGGACCGGGCGTTCAAGCGGGCGGTCACCGTCGACCGGCTGTCGGTCGAGGACACCGTCCAGGCGATCTCCGCCAACCCCGCCCGGCTGCTGGGCATGTACGACAGGGTCGGCTCCCTGGAGCCCGGCAAGGACGCCGACCTCGTGGTCCTGGACGAGGAGTTCGAGCTCAAGGGCGTGATGCGCCGCGGCGAGTGGATCGTCGCACCGCAACTCCCCTGACCGGCACGGCGGTTGGCACCGGGGCCTGTTCCGGACCTGGGCCAACCGCCTCGACTCTGGCATGATCGACCCCCGTCATCGCAAGGTGTTACTGCACGTACGCACATCCATCGGGGGGCGAGGCCCTGTGATCCTCACGGTCACCTTGAACACCGCACTCGACCTCACCTACGGCGTCGAGGCGTTGCGGCCGCACGCCTCGCACCGCGTCACCGAGGTCACCGAACGCCCCGGCGGCAAGGGCCTCAACGTGGCCCGGGTGCTCGCCGCGCTCGGCCACGAGGTGACAGTGACGGGCTTCGCGGGCGGCGCGACGGGACGTACGCTCCAGGACCGGCTCCGCGGCGCGGAACGGATCTCCGACGCGCTGGTGCCCGTCAGCGGTGCGACCCGGCGCACCATCGCCGTCGTCGACGCGACGAGCGGGGACACGACCCAGCTGAACGAACCCGGGCCGCTGATCTCCCCCGCCGAGTGGTCGGCCTTCCAGGAGGCGTACGAGCACCTGCTGCGGACCGCCTCCGCGGTGGCCCTGTGCGGCAGCCTGCCGCCGGGCGTCCCGGTCGGCGCCTACGCGACGCTGGTGCGGGCCGCGCGGGCCGCCGCCGTGCCCGTACTCCTCGACACCAGCGGCGAACCG
>NZ_JAAGMG010001208.1 GCF_010548525.1 Streptomyces sp. SID14478 | reverse complement strand
GGTGCCGCCGGTCGCCCTGGACTCCGCGGACGCCTCGGCGCGCTGGCCGCACTTCACGGCCGCCGCCAGGGACAGCGGCGTCGCGGCGGCCTGCGCGGTGCCGCTGCGCCGGCGCGAGGAGGTGCTCGGCGCCCTCTCCCTCGCCGTCCCCGAACACCCCTGGCACCCAGAGGGATTGGCGATCGCACAGACGCTGGCCGACGCCACCGCCGTAGGACTGCGCCACCAGCGTGCCTACGCCCAGTACCGGGACCTCTCGGGGCAGCTGCAACAGGCACTTGCCAGCCGTGTGCGGATCGAACAGGCCAAGGGCATGCTCGCCGAACGCTGGAACACCGCGCCGGACGCCGCGTTCTCCCTGCTGCGGCAGTACGCACGCAGCAACCGGCTGCCCCTGGACTCGGTCGCGCGGGACGTGCTGCACCACGCCCTGACCGACAGCCAGTTACGCCCGGAAAGTCCCGGAGCGACCTGAAACCTGCCCCGACCTGCGGCGACCACGGTGCGCCACCGGCCTCGCACTTGGCGTCAAACGCCCTCTAGGCCGCAGCCTCCATCCGTTCTAGAGTCGGAGTCAGTGGCCCAAGACCCCGGCCTCCAGGACCCACAGGTCCGGATGACTCCTCATACCTCCCGCGCCGGCGCCGGGTTACTCCCGCAACCCGCTGCGCGCGCGGTCGAGGACCAGCCCGGCCGGCAGCTCCGGGGGGAGCGGGCCGCCGGCCGGGCCAGGTGCCCGGCATATGCCGAAACCGTCAGCCCGCGCGCTTCGGCGCCTCGTCCACACCCGTGAGGTACGCGGAGACGACGACGTTCGCGGTATACGTCCGCGACGCTTTGTCAAAGGTGCCGCCGCAGGTGATCAGCCGCAGCTCGGCGCGGTCGGAGCGGTGCTGGCCGTACGCCTTGTGCGGGTCGAAGGACTCCCGGCCGAAGACCTGGACGTCGTCGACGGTGAACTCCACGACGGAGGCGTCGTCGCGCACCACCCGCACCTTGTCCCCGGGCTTGCTCTCGCTCAGGTGG
Source organism: Streptomyces sp. SID14478 (assembly GCF_010548525.1). Lineage (GTDB taxonomy): Bacteria > Actinomycetota > Actinomycetes > Streptomycetales > Streptomycetaceae > Streptomyces. Next base: position 528 of record NZ_JAAGMG010001208.1, on the reverse strand, counting down.
AAGAAGACGGCGGGCCTGCTCTCGGTGTCGACGTGCCCGACGAACAGGGACGTGCCGCGCTCCCCCGGCCGGGCGCCCGCGCCGTACCAGCCGACGACGCCGGCCTGGCCGTAGGGCGGCGGGTCGATGGCACCGCCGCCGTCCAGGCCGCGGGCCACGACAGGGGCCTGGATGCGCAGCGCGGTGACATCGATGCGCTGGGGCTTCGCGGCCTTGACAGGCTTGTGGGCGGCCGGCAGGTCGACCTCCAGGGGGCGGCCGACGGCGGCCGCGTCGCCGGTGGTCGGCGAGGAGAGGTTCACATCGGTGATGCCGCGGCCCCACAGCCACAGGCCGAGCAGCAGTACCGCCCAGGCGACGCCGGTGATGAGCCGCCCGAGGCCGTGCGACCGTTCGCTCATGGCGCGCTCACTCCTGGGAGGAGCGGCGGCGCCGGACGCTGCGGAAGGCCACGGCCACCGCGGCGATCGCGGCCAGCACCAGGCCGATGACGGCGTGCCGGGTGCCCGGGCCGTCCTCGGTCACCGC
>NZ_JAAGMG010001164.1 GCF_010548525.1 Streptomyces sp. SID14478 | reverse complement strand
GGCCGACCGGGCCGCCGAAGCGGCACGGATCGTCGCCGACCGCGTCGTCGAAGCCCACGACGCCGGCCCGGACGGCGCGCGCGGACGCCGCGCCGGACTGATGCGCGGCATGAGCGGCCCCGCCCTGTTCCTGCTGCGCCGCCACGAGCGCACCGGGGACCCCGACCTCCTCCAACTGGCCCGGCAGGCCATCCAGTTGGACCTCGACCGCTGCAAGACCGCCTCGGACGGCGGCCTCCAGGTCGACGAGGGGCGGCGCACCATGCCCTACCTCGCCGACGGCAGCGCCGGCGTCGGCATGGTCGTCGACGCCTACCTGCGCCACGCCCCGGCGGCGGCGGACCTGGAACAGGCGCGCGAGGGCATCCGCACCGCGGCGACCTCCCGCTTCTACGTCCAGCCCGGCCTGTTCGAGGGCCGCGCGGGCATGATCCTCCACCTCGCCCGCACCACGACGCCCGGCGCGACGGCCGACCGCCTCGCCGCGCAGGTCGACGCCCTGGACTGGCTGTCGATGACGTACGAAGGCCACCTCGCCTTCCCGGGACACCAGATGATGCGCCTGTCCATGGACCTCGCCAGCGGGACGGCGGGCTGTCTGCTCGCCCTCGCCGCGGCCCTGGACCCGGACACCGGCGCCCACCTGCCGTTCCTGCCGCCCCTGCGGCCCTGAGCCGGTGCCGCCGCACGGGCGACCGTACGGCGGTGTCGTGACACAACCGCACGCCCGTCCCCACGGGACCGAGAAGGAAAAGCACACCCACACCGATCGGTACGACGAACAGAAAGAGGAAGACCATGGCGCTTCTCGACCTCCAGAACCTCGAAGCCGACGAGACCGACCACGGCGGCGGCGGTGGCGGCGACGCGGGCAGCAACGTCAGCCTGCTGCTCTGCGACAAGCACAGCTCCAACAGCACGCTGCTGTGTCTGTGACCTCTTCCAGGTCATGAACGAAGGCGGGCCCTCCCGGACGTATCCCGAACGGGCGGGCCCGCCCCCGTGCCACCGCCCCGCGCCACCGCGCGACGCAAGCGAGGAGGTCCCATGACGGCGTCGGGTGACGCGCTCGTCCGCAGCGCGGTCCGGTACAGCGCCGGGCGCTGCGCGCTCCTGTGCCTGCTCACCGTCGCCTCCGCCTGCGGCGGTCTGGCGGTCCCCTACGTCCTCGGCCGCACCCTCGACGCCCTCTTCGCCGCCCACTCCGGCGGCGCCGGCGACACCGTCGGCGGTGACGTGGGCCGCTGGCTGGTCACCGGCGGTGTCCTCGTCGCGTCCCTCGTGCTCCTCGACTGCTGCGAGACGGTGCTGACCGGCACGACCAACGCCCGCACGACGGCCTGGCTGCGCCACCTCCTCGTGCGCCACGTCCTCGCCGCCGGACCCCGGGCCACCGCCCGCGTCCCGGCCGGCGACCTGCTCTCCCGGCTCGTCGGCGGCACCGCACAGGCCGGCCCCGCCCCCGCGATCGTCGCGGCGCTCGTGGCCACCGTGGTCACGCCCGTCGGCGCGATCGTCGCCCTCGGCGTCACCGACCTCTGGCTGGCCGTCGCCTTC
>NZ_JAAGMG010001127.1 GCF_010548525.1 Streptomyces sp. SID14478 | reverse complement strand
CCGTGTTCGGGGAGTCGGCGGGCGGTGGGAGTGTCGCCGCGCTGCTCGGGGCGCCCGCGGCCCGGCCGCTGATCCACCGGGCGGTCCTGCAGAGCCCGCCGCCGCGCGCGGTGCGCTCCGCGGCCGAGGCCGGTGCGGTGGCGCGGGCCTACGCGGCCGTACTGGAGGAGCGGAGGGGCATCACGGATGTCCGGAAGGCGAGTGTCGGGCAACTTCTGCAAGCTCAGGAGGAGTTGATCGGCCGTCATCCGGTGCAGGACATCCCCTTCACGCCGGTCGTGGACGGGTCCGTGCTGCCCCTGCATCCACTGCGGGCCCTGCGCAACGGGTCCTGCGCCCACATACCCGTCATCGCCGGGACGAACGAGCACGAGGGCCGGCTGTTCGTCGGTCTCGGCCCCGCCGTGACGCAGGCCGGTTTCGAGGATGCGCTCACCGCGGCCTTCCCCGACCCCGACCGGCGGGAGCGGGCACGTGCCCTCTACCGTGCGCATGAAGGCAGTGCGCGCGAGGCGCCGAGCGGGAACCTCGCGGCGCTGGTCACCGACCGGCTGTTCCGCGAGCCGACCGACGCGTTCCTGGACGCGGCCGCCGAGGGCGGCGGGCGCGTGTGGTCGTACCTGTTCCAGGAGCCCACGCCGGTGCTCGGCGGCGGGTTCGGCGCCACGCACACGCTCGACATTCCCTACGTGTTCGACGTGCTGGACGGACCCGGCCTCGACGCCTGGCTGGGCGGGGCGCCGCCGCAGCGCCTCGCGGACGCGATGAGCGGGGCCTGGGTGCATTTCGCCCGCGAAGGGGCGCCGGCGCATCACCTGCTGCCGCCGTGGCCGCGGTTCACCTCGGGCGAGCGGGCGACGATGCTGCTCGGCGGGGACGCGGCGGGGCCGGGCGGGGGCGACCGGGTGGGCACGGTGTCGTTTGACCCGTTCGGGGACCGGAGGAAGCTCTGGGGTGAGGTCACCTCCGATTTGCACGATTAATCCCATTTTCGGCGTTATCGTCGCCGCGTGATCAGCTCTCTTCGTCGCACCGCACTGACCTGCGCCCTCGGCGCCCTCGTGCTCGGC
>NZ_JAAGMG010001089.1 GCF_010548525.1 Streptomyces sp. SID14478 | reverse complement strand
GCTCCTCGCGCGCGGCATCACCGGCATCATCTGCGCGAGCGACCCGCTCGCCCTCGGGGCCGTGCGCGCCGCGCGCCGGGCCGGGCTCTCGGTGCCCGGTGACGTCTCGGTGGTCGGCTACGACGACTCGGCGTTCATGAACTGCACCGAACCACCCCTCACCACAGTCCGTCAGCCCATCGAGGCGATGGGCCGCGCCGCTGTCGAGCTGCTCGTCGCACAGATCCAGGGCGGTACGGTGCCGCCCGGTGAACTGCTCTTCGAGCCCGAACTGGTGGTGCGCGGTTCCACGGCTCCGCCGCCCTCCGGGAACGGGGCGTAGCCGCGCTACGACATCCGGCCCCGTCCGCACGGGCGGGGCGAGGGGTCGTCACTACGCAATAACCGGCCGTCCGTTCGACCACAGGGGCCGGGATTCGCCTCCCGAAGGACATTGGCATATGCCATAAGCACCACCGCATCGTGTATGGCGAAATGCCTTACGACGCCAGGCGGCCTGTGCCAGAGTCGTTGTCGGTCCTTCCGTCAGCTGTGGCCCCTGTGCCTGCATCGGAGTTCGTCATGTCCCCCCATGTCTTCGCGGACCGCCCCGCCGGCCAGCCGCCGGAGCGTGGCACGGTCGACGCGCTGATCTCGCAGACCCGCCGACTTCTCGGCGACGTCGACGCGGTCCGGCGCGAGTCGTCCGCGGGCCCCTCGGGCGACGACAGCGATCCCGAGGCCCGCTGGCAGCGCGCCCTGTACGAGCTGGCGGTGCATCAACTCGCGGACCTAGACAAGCACTTGGCCCAACTGCGGGACGGCGCGGCGCCCGGCACCGGCCTCCCCGCCCAGCGTGCCGCAACCGACCTCGCGGAGCCTGGCTCGCTGCTGACCCGCGTCGGCACCGCCGAGTGGAACCTGCTGACCGACGAGGCCAGTTGGTCCGGGGAGCTGTACCAGATCCTCGGCCGGGACCCCGCCGCGCCGCCGCTGACCCTCGACGAACTGCCCGCCCTGGTGCACGCGGACGATCAGCCGAAGCTGACCGCGATGGTCACCGACTGCCTGATCGACGGCAAGCCGATCGACGGCGAGTTCCGCGTCATGTGCCCGGACGAGTCCGTGCGCAAGGTGCACATGATGGGCGAGCCCGTGCTCGACGCCGACGGCGCGACCGTCTCCATGTGGGCGGTCCTGCGCGACGTCAGCGAACTGCGCCGCAGCCAACGCGCGGTGAGCGAGTCCCGTGACTCGCTCCAACGCCAGCGGCACATCGCGCAGACCGAGCACCGGCTCGCGGTCGAGCTGCAGGAAGCCGTGCTGCCTCCGTGGCGCGGCTCCCTGCAGCTCCCGCGAAACGGCCCCGACGGACTCGGCGGCCTGGACGTCGCCGCCCACCACCTCCCTGCCGCCGCCGGCACCCTGACCGGCGGCGACTGGTACGACGCGCTCGAACTGCCCGACGGCCGCGCCATGGTGGCGGTCGGTGCGCTTCCCGGTGAGGGCGTCGCGGTCACCTCGGGCAAGGCGATGCTGCTCGGCGCCGTCCGCGGCATGGCCGTCTGCGACACCGCCCCCGCCGACCTCCTGGGCAGGCTGGGCCACCTCCTCGACCTCTCCGCAGGGCCGTCCCGCGCCAGCGCCCTGTGCTGCCGGTACGACCCGGCGGCCCGCACACTGGCGTGGGCGCAGGCGGGACACCCCGCCCCGCTGCTGATCCGCGACGGGACGGGGCGTGCGCTCACGCCGCCCG
>NZ_JAAGMG010001050.1 GCF_010548525.1 Streptomyces sp. SID14478 | reverse complement strand
ATTCCTGTGCCAGGCTCCGCCGGAACGATTCGTAGTGGGCGAGTGCCGCGGCCTGTCCGGCGGAGCGGAACAGCACGGTCATGAGCTGCGCGGCGAGCCGCTCGTCCCACGGGTGTTCGGCGGCGAGGTCCCGCAACTCCGCCGCCAGGCCGGCCGGCTCACGCGCGGTGAGCCGGTGGTCGACACGGTCCAGCGTCGCGGTCAGCCGCTCCTGCACCAGGCGGGCGCGCACGGACTCGGCCCAGTCACCGGCGATGCCGGACAGCGGATCGCCGTGCCACAGGCCCAGCGCCTCGTCCAGCGTCCGCTCCGCCTCGGCGCCGCTGTCGGCGGTGCGGGCCCGCCCGGTCAGGGTCCGGAAGCGATGCAGATCGACGTCGTGGGCCGGGGCCGTGAGCAGGTAGCCGCCGGCCTGGTGGAGTATCGACGCCGCGGCGTCGCCCTGCGGACCGAGCGCGCCCCGCAGACGTGTGACGTAGCTGTGGAGCGTGCTCCGTGCGGTGGGCGGCGGGGAGTGCCCCCACACGCACTGGATCAGCTGCTCGGTGGAGAGCGTCTTCCCGGGGGTCAGCAGGAGCGCGGCCAGGACACATCTCTGCTTCGGTGAGCCGAGGGAGAGCGGGTGTCCGTCGCGCGATGCCGCTACGGGACCCAGGAGTTGGAACCTCGGCGGTGCGTCGGTGGGGGGCGCGGCAGGTGTGGTCTGGCGGAGCACCGCGCCAACCTAGCGCGGTCCCGGCACGGCGACCAGGGCGGTGGTCCCGCTCACCACACTCCGGAAACAGCGAGATCCCGCCCGATCGCATCGATCGGTCGGGGTCTCGTGATTCCTGTGGAGCTAAGGAGAATTGAACTCCTGACCTCCTGCATGCCATGCAGGCGCTCTACCAACTGAGCTATAGCCCCTTGCTGTGGTCCGCTCGGGCTTTCCTGTCGGTTTCCCCGGCGGCGACGCCAACATTACACGGTCACCCTGGGGCATCACCAAATCGTTTCCCATCTGACCCGCTCTGTGGGGAAACATGTCGGATACGGCCACTACTGTCCCCTCACGTGACCGTGCTCGTCCTGTCCCGCACCCGCCGCCGCGTCCCCGCTGCCCTGGGCGTCTGTCTGCTCTCCTTCGTCGGCTTCTGGATCGCCCAGCGCGCCGCCCACGTCTCGATGATCGACTTGTTGGTCTACAGAGCGGAGGGCGCGACCGTGAGGGAGGGCGGCAACCTGTATGCGCTGCGTGCGACGCACGCCCGGCTGCCCACTACGTATCCGCCGTTCGCGGCGCTGCTGTTCACGCCGCTGACGCTTCTGGACGTCCCCACCCTGCGCGCCGCTGCGACCGTCGCGAACCTCGCCCTGCTGGTCGCTTTCGTGCATCTGTCCTTGCGGCTCGTGCGGCGCCACGCGCGCGTGGAGCACGCCTTGTGGGTGGCGGCGGGCGCCGTGTGGTGCGAGCCGGTGTGGACGACGCTGCGCTACGGGCAGGTCAATCTCCTGCTGGCCGTGCTGGTCCTGTGGGACCTGACGCGGCAGCCGGGGCACCGCTGGGCGGGCGTCGGGATCGGCGTCGCGGCGGCGATCAAGCTGACGCCGGCCCTGTTCGCGGTCTTCTTGTTGGGCACCGGGATCGCCTTGGCGGTGACGAAGAGGGGGCCCTGGCGGCCCTGGCTGCGCCACGCGTGCGTGGCCGCGTGCGCGTTCGTCGGCGCCTGCGCGCTGGCCGCCGCCGTGCTGCCGCGCGACTCCCTGCGCTTCTGGACCCGGATGGTGTTCGAGGC
>NZ_JAAGMG010001010.1 GCF_010548525.1 Streptomyces sp. SID14478 | reverse complement strand
CTCGCCCCCGGCGCGGGCCTCGGCGAGCTCGACCGGCTGGCCGAGCTGACGGCCCGGGACGCGGGCGTGCGCGTCGAGGTCGTGTGCACGGGGGAGCCCCGCCCGCTCCCGTCCGACGTCGACCTGTCGGCGTACCGGATCGTGCAGGAGTCCCTGACCAACGTGGTGCGGCACGCGGCCACCGACACGTGCCGGGTCCTCGTCTCGTACGCGGACGAGGAACTGTTCCTGGAGATCGTGGACGGTGGGGCGGGGGCACCCGGTACGGTCCCCGGCATGGGGATCACGGGGATGGGGGAGCGGGTGAGTCTGCTGCACGGGGAGTTCAGCGCGGCGCCGCGGCCGGAGGGCGGATTCCGGGTGGCGGCCAGGATCCCGCTGCCGGGAGCGGCGCGATGACCGTACGGGTGCTGCTCGTCGACGACCAGCCGCTGGTCCGCTCGGGGCTGCGGGTCCTCATCGCCGACACCGACGACCTGGAGGTCGTGGGCGAGGCCGGCGACGGGGCCGAGGCCGTCGGGCTGGCCGCCTCGCTGCGGCCGGACGTGGTCGTGATGGACATCCGGATGCCCGGCATGGACGGCATCGAGGCGACCCGGCACATCACTGCCGCCGACACCGGCAGCCGGGTGCTCGTGCTGACCACCTTCGACGAGGACGACTACGTGTACGGGGCGCTGCGCGCCGGGGCGAGCGGCTTCGCCGTCAAGGACATGCAGCTGGAGGACATCCTCGCGGCGGTCCGGGTGGTCGCGGCCGGGGACGCGCTCATCGCGCCGGGCGTCACCCGCCGGCTGATCGCGGACTTCGTGGGGCGCCCGGGGCAGGCCACGGCCCGGCCGCCGCGCGCCGTCGAGGGCATCACGGAGCGGGAGCGCGAGGTGCTCACGCTGGTCGGTCTCGGCCGGTCGAACCAGGAGATCGCCGAGGAGCTGTTCATCAGCGTGGCCACCACCAAGTCCCATGTGGCCCGGCTGTTCACCAAACTGGACGCCCGTGACCGCGTCCAACTCGTCATCACCGCCTACGAGTTGGGGCTCGTGGCGCCGTCGCGCTGAGCCGGGCGGGCGCCGGCGTGCGGGAATTACCGCCGGGGCGCGGGCGGAAGAACAGGGGGCGCTCGCCCGGGCCGGACGGGGGTGGTCCCGCTCCTCGCGCCTCGGTGCCGTACGCCCATGGGGTGTACGGCATCCGGTGTGTCGGGGCACGGATGCGTCGGTGGCGCGCGGCGGGCGGCGACCCTCGCTGGCAGACCCCCCGCATCCCCACCAGGAGGACCCGTGCCCCTCGCCCCGCCCCTGCGCGCAGCTGCCGCGCTCGCCGTCGCGGCCCTCGCCGCGACCGCGTGCGCGTCGGCCGAGCCCGACAACATCCCCGAGGTGTCCGGCGCGTTCGGCAGCCGCCCCACCATCTCCATCCCGGACCTCCCGGCGCCCGCGCAGGGCCGGACGAAGGTCCTGCACGAGGGTGCGGGCCCCGAGGTGAAGAAGGGCCAAGTCGTCGTCACCGACGTGGAGATGAAGACCTGGGAGGGCGAGAGGAAGCTCATGTCGTCCTGGGGACGGCTCCAGCCGGCGACCGTCTCCTTCGACGGCGCACACGTCCCCCGCGTCTGGGGCCGGGCGCTGGTCGGCCGCAAGGGCGGCAGCCGCGTCCTGATGGTCACGCCGCCGAAGAGCGGCTCCGGACCGCACGGCCCGGCGTCCGCGCAGGCCGGCCCGGGCGACCACATGGTGCTCGTCTTCGACCTCGTCGGCGGCTACGGGATCGACCAGCGGGTGCCGGAGACGAAGGCCGCGGGCGGCGCCCCGGCGGCTCCCTCGGTGTCCTTCACCGGCCCGAAGAGGCTTCCCACGGTGGGGAGTTGGGGAGCGGACGCGCCGCGCACGCTCGACGTGCGCACGCTCGTCGAAGGCAAGGGGCCAGTCCTCGCCGACGGTGACGTGGCCGTCGCCCAGTACGCGAGCTGGATCTGGGGCCGGGACAAGCCGTACCGGGTCACGTACGGGGCCACCGGCCCCAGCGGCATGCTGCTCCACAAGGCGGCCCTGCCGCCGGCGATGTACGAGGCGCTGAAAGGGACGCGCGTGGGCAGCAGGCTCCAGATCGCCGTCCCCGCGCAGTACCGCAAGGGCTTCACGACGACGAAAGGCGGGATCGCCGCCCCGTCCGCGCACCCGATCTTCTGGGTGGTCGACGTGCTGGACCGCCAGGACCGCTGACGCCCTCGCCCTCGCCGCGGGAGGCGTCAGCGGCCATGGCGGCTGTTGCGGCCCTGCCGGTCGGTGCCTGCTGTTTGTCCTTGCTGCGCTTGCTGTCTTTGCTCTCCGGTCCGTGCGGGACCGCGGGGCGTGCGGGCGCGAGGGCATGCGGGGCGGGCTTCTCCCGGCGGCGGGCGGCTCAGAGCGCGGTCAGGATGCGCGGCCCCGCGTCCGTGATCGCGACCGTGTGCTCGACGTGCGCCGCGCGGGAGCCGTCGTTCGTGCGCAGGGTCCAGCCGTCCGGCGCCTCGTGGTACGCGTCCGTGCCCCCGCCGATCAGCATCGGCTCGATCGCCAGCACCATGCCGTGGCGCAGCGGCATGCCGCGGCCCGGCCGCCCCTCGTTCGGCACCGGCGGGTCCTCGTGCATCCGGCGGCCCACGCCGTGCCCGCCGAAGTCCTCCATGATCCCGAATCCTGCGGTCCGGCAGACGCTGCCCACGGCGTGTGCGATGTCGCCGATCCGGTTGCCCACGAGGGCGGCGCCGATGCCGGCGGCCAGCGCCCGCTCAGCCGCCTCGATGAGGGCCACGTCCGCCGGGCGCGGGGTGCCGACCGTGAAGCTGATCGCGGAGTCGCCCGCCCAGCCGTCCAGCTGGGCCCCGCAGTCGATCGACACGAGGTCGCCGTCGCGCAGCCGGTAGCCGTCCGGGATGCCGTGCACGATGGCGTCGTTCACGGACGCGCAGATCACCGCGGGGAAAGGGGTGGCCGCGAAGTGGGGCCGGTAGTTCAGGAAGGGCGAGCCCGCGTCCGCCTTGCGCAGCACGTCGTGTGCCACCTCGTCCAGCTCCAGCAGGCTCACGCCCACGGCGGCGTGCTCGCGCACGGCGGTCAGGGCCTGTGCCACGACACGGCCCGCCTCCCGCATCGCGTCGATCGATGTGTCTGTCTTCAGTTCCACCATGCCAATAACTATACCGGTATTTGAATCCGGTATAGGAATGGTGTTCCTCGGGTAGGGTGGAGGCATGGTCCGTACCCCTTTGACTCCGGAAGAGCGTGAGCGCGGCGAGAGCCTCGGTCGGCTGCTGCGTGAGGCGCGCCTGGGGCGCAGCATGACGGAGGTGGCCGCCGGTGCGGGCATCTCCGTGGAGACGCTGCGCAAGATCGAGACCGGCCGGGCGCCGACGCCGGCCTTCTTCACGGTGGCCGCCCTCGCCCGCGAACTGGGTCTGTCCATGGACGACCTGGTGGTGCGCTGCGCCCTGGTGCCCGTCTGAGGCGAGCCGGGCACGGCTTCACCGCGGTAAAGCGCGCGTAGCACCCTCGTAACACGCCGGGTGTTTCCTTCCGGGGCGTAGGGCTCCAAGGTGCGCGAGGATCGGCGGGGGCGCGTGACGGACGTGGGACGGCTTTCGCAACTCCCGGACGAGGTGGGGGAGTTCGCGGATTATCTGCAAGGGCTGCTGGCCCGGATCGACCAGGGCGCGGGCTGGTGCGGCGTCTTCTGGCAGCGGGACCCCGAGGGGATGAAGGCCTGCCTGGACGGGCGCGAGGTGCCGCCCTGGGACGTCGTGGAATCGCTGGTCCAGGACATCGCCGCGACGTACGGCGCGGACGCGGCCGCCCGGGAGAGCGCCCGGGCACGCGCCCTGCAGCGCGCCTCGGCCCGGGCCTACGACGCGGGGCCGGGCGGCGCCGAGTCCCTCGCCGGCCGCCTCGCCACGATGCTGCGCGAACAGCACTACGCGGACGAACGGCGGCGGGAGTCGGGGCGCAGGCTGGACGCCGCGGGAACCCCGCAGGAGGCGGAGGCGATCCGCCTGGAGGCGGCGTGGGCACGGGACGACCACGAGCGCGCATCGGCCCGGATCGTCGAACTCCGGGCAAGAAAAGCCTCATTGGAGGCGCGGACCGCAGATCCGGAGCGTTCGCGGCCCGCTGGTCGGGAGCGTGTGTGGCCCGTAGATCCGGAGCGTGTGTGGCCCGCCGGTCCGGAGCGTTCGCGGCCCGCCGGTCCGGAGCGTGTGTGGCCCGCAGAGCCGGAGCGTTCGAGGCCTGTAGCTCCGGAGCGTGTGCGGCCCGCCGGTCCGGAGCGTTTGCGGCCCGTGGCCGCCCCGAAGCAGGTCAAGGAACGCAAGCGCCGCCCCCGCGGCAGCGCGCGCTTCGCGGGGATGCCTCAGGAAGCCGCCCCGCCCCCTGACACCCCTCCCGCAACTGCGGCTCCGGCGCCGGGAGTCGGTACGCCGCGGGGAGCGCGGTTCGCGGGCTCGACGGACGAGGCCCCCC
>NZ_JAAGMG010000971.1 GCF_010548525.1 Streptomyces sp. SID14478 | reverse complement strand
CGGCTCCTGGCGCTCCGGCCGCGAGTTCGGCGAGGCGGCCCGCCGGGCAGCCGGAGCGCCAGGAGCCGATCCGGGCGGTCAGCTCACGGTCCTTGGCGAGGCGGCCGGCGAGGGTGCGGATGTCCTCGTCGCGCTGTGCGGCACGCGTGCGCAGGGCCTGCCGCTCCTCGTCGGCGGCGTGCTCGTCGTGCATCGCAGGGTTCGGCGGTACGAGGAAGACGCCCTCGTCGGAGGCGTTCTCGGCCGGGGTCGGGGCGAGCAGTGCGGCGGCGGTGCCGACGGCGACGGCGGAGCGGGGCAGCAGCGCCGCACCGGCCAGTGCCTCCCGGGCCCGTACGTGGGACGCCGGGTCGGTGATGACGACGCCGTCGACCAACTCGGGCCGGGCGGCGAGCACGCGCGCGTGGTCCACCGGGTCGACGGACTGGGCGAGGTAGCGCCAGCCGGGCAGGGCGGGGATGCCGTGCTCGCCGAGGAACTCGACGGTGGCCGTCACGTCCGGGCCGGGCGGCAGCAGTCCGCCGTCGCCCAGCGCGCCGAGGATGCGGGAGTCGTCGGCTGCGGCCGTCCGCAGCTCGAACAGCTGCCGCTCGGCGGAGGCGACGGAGTCGTCCAGGAGGGTCTTGAGGTCGTCCGCGGCGCGGTCGAGGCCTTCGGGGGTGAGCGATGCATCCGCGTCGTCCGCGCCCTCGGTGCTGCTCGACGGGCCGCTCGTGCCGAGCAGTGCGGCGACGCGCTCCTCGTCCGCGAGGGAGGCCGCGG
>NZ_JAAGMG010000931.1 GCF_010548525.1 Streptomyces sp. SID14478 | reverse complement strand
CGGCTGACGATCGGCGTGAGCGCGGCCGTGCACTCCGCGGAGGGGCTGCGCGGCGCCCTGGAGGAGGCCCGGCACGCGCGCCGGGTGGCGGCCGCCCGCACCGGTCTGGTCTGCGCCGCGGGCCATCAGGAACTGGCCTCGCACGTGCTCCTCCTCCCGTTCGTCCCGGACGACGTGCGTCGGGCCTTCACCGCCCGGCTGCTGGACCCGCTGCGCGACTACGACCGCAAGCACCGCGCGGAGCTGATCCCGACGCTGGAGGCGTTCCTCGACTGCGACGGTTCCTGGACCCGCTGCGCCGCCCGTCTCCACCTGCACGTGAACACCTTGCGCTACCGGGTCGGCCGGATCGAGCAACTGACGAACCGTGACCTCTCGCGCCTGGAGGACAAGTTGGACTTCTTCCTGGCCCTGCGGATGAGCTGACGCCGTGACGGTTGCGGGCCCGCCCCGGAACCCCACGCCTTTGTGAATTTTTTCACCCATCCCCTTGGCCGGGCCCCGTGATCCGTGCTGAGATGCCCCACGACACTCGGCTCGACGGCGTGCTCGGGGAGGGCAACGTGGCGCATACCGCCATGTCTGGTACCGGAACGAACGCAGAGAACGATCCACTCCAGACCGCGGTATGGCGGCTGCGCTCACGCGGCTGTTGGGCCGACGCGGCCGCGCTCCTCGATGCTCACGCGACGACGGACCCCGCAGCGGCGCTGCAGCGCGCGGCCCTGCTCGGCGAGCGCTGCCTCTACACGGAGCAGGGCTGGGCCCAGGCGGAGGACGCGCTGCGCTCCGCGGAGGCCCTGGCCCACACCGACGAGGAGCGCGGCGCGGCGGCCTGCGAGCGTGGTCAACTCGCTTACTCCTCTACGTTGTTGAAGGTCCGGGACCGGGTCGACGAGGCCCGCTCGGCATTCGGCCGGGCGGCGGCGCTGATCGCGCCCGGCGCGCGGGCGCGAGCGCTGCTCGACTTCCGCCGGGGCCTGATGGCGGAGAACCTGTCCGACGCGCCGCAGGCGGCCCGTGCGGCCTATCGCAGGGCGCATGCGGGGGCCACGGCCCACGGCGACGCGCTGCTGCTCTCGTTCACGTGGCGCCATCTGGCCGGACTGGCCCTGCGCGAGGGCGAGTTGAAGGAGGCGCGACACGGGTTCGCGGAGTCGCTGCGGCTGCGCGAGGAGCTGGGTTTCCTGGTGGGCACGGCGCCGGCGCTGGTGTCCTTGGCGGAGGCGGAGCCCGAGCCGGAGACGTCGGCGCGGTTGCGGGCCGAGGCCGGGCGGTTGTTCCGGCTGCTCGGGGGTGTGCCCACGTGGCTGGCGGGGGCGTTGCCCGCCGCCGCGTAGCCCGTGCGGGGCCGCGCGGGCGATCACCGGTCATGCCGCGGCCCGTTTCACGAGGGGGCCCGGCGACGGCGCCGGGGACTCGGGGCTGCGCCCCGGACCCCGCTCCTCGATCGCCGGAGGGGCT
>NZ_JAAGMG010000895.1 GCF_010548525.1 Streptomyces sp. SID14478 | reverse complement strand
ACGAAGCTCAGCCGGACGTACGGGGCCGGCGGCTCGGCCGGGAAATAGGGGCGGCCCGGGGCCAGCGCGACGCCCTCCCGCAGGGCGCTCGCGACGAACCTCCGCTCGTCCGTGCCGTCGGGCAGCCGGACCCACAGGTGGTAGCCGCCGACCGGGACGTGCGGCACGGCCAGCTCGGGCAGCCGGAGCGCGAGGGCGCCGGCCAGCGCGTCCCTGCGGTCCCTCAACTCCCCTGCCACCGTGCGCAGATGGCGCGGCCAGGCCGGGGAGCCGACGAGTTCGAGCGCGGCCTCCTGGAGGGGGCGCGGGACGAAGAGGTGGTCTACGACCTGGATGGCGCGCAGCCGTTCCAGGACGGGGCCGCGGGCGGCGAGACAGCCGATGCGCAGGCTCGGCGAGGTCGCCTTGGTGAGGGAGCAGACGTGCACGACGACGCCGTCGGGGTCGTCGGTGGCCAGCGGCCTCGGCAGCGGGCCCGCGTCCGCGTGCACGAGGCGGCGCACGAAGTCGTCCTCCACGACGAAGGCCCCGGCCTCGCGGGCGATGCGCAGCACGTCGGGGCGCCGGTCGGCGGACAGTACGGCGCCGGTCGGATTCTGGAACAGCGGCTGGCACACGAACAGCCGGGCGCCGCTGGCCCGGAAGGCCTGCGCGAGCAGTTCCGGACGCACCCCGTCGCGGTCGACGGGGACCGGTACGGGGCGCAGCCCGGCGGCCCTCGCGATCGCCAGCATGCCGGGGTACGTGGGTGATTCGACCAGGACCGGCGCGCCGGGCGGGGCGAG
>NZ_JAAGMG010000856.1 GCF_010548525.1 Streptomyces sp. SID14478 | reverse complement strand
GTGCTGCTGCCCGCGGGCCGGGCCGCCGCCCGCGCGCAGGCCGTCGACTACCCGTCGGCCGAATCCGTCCCCGCCAGCACCTCCAACTACACGGTGTCCAGTCGCCCTTCGGCGTATCCCATCGACTACGTGGTCATCCATGTCACGCAGGAGACGTACGCCGACGCGATAAAGATCTTCAAGGACCCCGCCAAGGAGGTCTCCATCCACTATCTCGTGCGCTCCGCCGACGGTCACATCGCGCAGTGCGTGCGCGAGAAGAACGTCGCCTGGCACGCGGGCAACTGGGACTACAACACGCGCAGCATCGGCATCGAGCACGAGGGCTGGGTCGACAAGCCCGAGTACTTCACCGACGCGATGTATGAGCAGTCGGCGGCGCTGACCGCCTCGGTCTGCGCGCGCTACGGCATCCCCATGGACCGCGAGCACATCATCGGCCACGTGGAGGTGCCCGGCACCGACCACACCGACCCCGGCCCCTACTGGGACTGGTCCCGCTACATCCGCCTGGTCAACCTCTCCTGACCCGGTGATCCCGGCGCGGTCCGGCATGTGCCACCTCGGCCGATCGGTGCCGGGCTCCTTGTCGGCCCGCGCCGCGCGAGCGACGATGACGGGGTCCCGCGACATCGTTTCCACGCCGTCGCCGTCGAGACCCCTTCGGGGAGGCCGAGTTGACCGATCCCTGGGTCGCCCTGGAGCCGGGTGCCGATCCCGTCGAGCGGGTCCGGGCGCTGCGCAGCGCCCACGACCGGTTCACCGCGGCCGGCACCGTCACCCGGCCGGTGCGCCCGGTGGTCGCCGCGTCGTGGCGTCGTTCCGCGGG
>NZ_JAAGMG010000800.1 GCF_010548525.1 Streptomyces sp. SID14478 | reverse complement strand
CCCGGGCCCAGGCGTCGCCGGCCGGTGCGGTGGCGGCCCGGGCCGGTGCTCCGCTGCGCAGCTGTGCGGCCAACTGCCGTGCGTTCGCGGCCCAGTAGCCGCGCCGGACACGGTGGTGCTGGCGGGCGCAGGACAGGGTGTAGCTCAGCCCGTACAGGTACGCGTCGGTGTCGGGGGCGTCGTCGAGCGCCGCGAGCAGGTCGTCCGCGCGGCGGCGCACGGCGGCCTCGTCGCGTCCGGACAGCGGGATGAAGTAGAGGGGGAGTTCGGGGACGCGGGGGCGCGGTGCCACGTACTCCTGGATGATCGCGTGCCCGTTGGAGCCGCCGGCGCCGAAGGCGCTCAGCCCGGCGAAGCGGGTGGGTGCGCTGCCCCGGTCCCACGGCCGGGCCTCCTTGACGAGGGCGAAACGCGAGTCGTCGAGGTGCAGGTCGGGGTTCTCCAGGGCGCAGTGCAGGGTGGGGGCCAGGGTCCGGTGGGCGAGCTGTTTGACGACCTTGACGAGGCCGGCCAGTGCCGCGGCGGATTCGAGGTGGCCGACGTTGCTCTTCGCCGAACCCAGGTGGGCGGGGCCGTGCTCGGGTCCGCCGTAGGCCCGGCGCAGTGCGCGCACCTCGATCGGGTCGCCGAGCCGGGTGCCGGTGCCGTGGGCCTCGACGTAGGTCACCGCGGACGGTTCGACGGCGGCCCGCGCCAGGGCCGAGGAGATCACGCGGTGCTGGGCGCGTTCGGACGGCACGGTGAAACCGGCCGTCTTTCCTCCGGCGTTCACTGCCGTCGCCCGGATGACGGCGTGCACGCGGTCGCCGTCCCGGAGCGCGTCGGACAGCTTCTTGAGGACGACGGCGGCGCTGCCCTCGCCGGGCACGTAGCCGTCCGCGTCCACGCCGAAGGCCTGGCAGTGGCCGGTGGGGCTGAGGAACTTGCCCTCGGACAGGAGCCGGTACTTGCCCGGATGCGTCATGAGGTTCACGCCGCCGGCCACGGCCGTCGTGCAGTCCCCGGCGCCGATGCTGCGGACGGCCAGGTGCAGGGCGGTGAGTCCGCCGGAGCACATGGTGTCCAGGGCGACGCTGGGGCCGTGCAGGTCGAAGGCGTACGAGACCCGGTTGGCCAGGGCCGCGAAGGAGCTGCCGATCACTCGCTCGGCAGCGGCGAGGTCCTGGTAGTGCCCGAACATCGCGGCCACAAAGACTCCCACGTCGTCGGTGGGCCGGGCGAAGTACCCGGAGTCCTCCAGGGCGTGGTAGGCGGTCTGCAGGAAGCGGCGCTCCTGCGGGTCCATGTACCGCGCCTCCCGGGGCGCGATGTTGAAGAAGACGGGGTCGAAGTCCAGGGCGTGGTCGAGGAATCCGCCGTGCCGGCCGTAGGAGGTGCCCGGCTCGTCCTGGGCGAAGGAGTGGCTGTCGCGCCAGTCCCAGCGGTCGCCGGGTATGACGCGGACCGCGTCGTCGCCCCTGAGCAGCGCCTGCCAGTACGCCTCGGTGTCGGCGCCGCCGGGGAACTCCCCGGCCATGCCGATGATGGCGATGTCGTCGGGGCGGTAGGCGTCCGTGGTGTCCACGAACTCCTCGCTCTGTTCGGCGGGTTGAGGTACTGGCGCTGCGGCGGACGACACGACTTGCGGAGCCGCGACGGGCTCCGGGGCCTCCGGGTGCTCCGGCTGTGCCGGGTGTTCCTGCGCGAGGGAGGCCTCCAGCTCGGTGCGGAAGTTCTCGACGAGGTGGGCGCCGAGCTCCGCGACCGTCGGGTACTCGAAGAGGACCGCGCGGCTGAGCCGGGACGACCCGGTGATGCCCAGGCGGCTCTCGATGTCCCGGCTGATGCGGATGCTGCCGACGCTGTCCAGGCCCCGGTCCAACAGGTTGTCGTCGTCGCGCAGGTGGCGCAGACCGCTGTGCCGCACGACGAGGTCGCGCAGCCACCGGGCCGTACGGGCGGGCAGGTCCGCGGTGACCACCGGCGCGGCGGTGGACGCGACGACTGCGGGTGCGGGCCCGGGTCGCGCGTCCAGGTCCAACTCACCTTCATACAAGGCGAGTTGGCGCTCTCCATTCGCCAGGGCCGACATCAGCGTCGCGCAGGCCTGCTCGGGCGGCATCGGCCGCAGCCCGGAGCCGTCGTCCGGCATCTGCATGCCGTCGGTGTCCCACAGGCCCCAGTTGACGCTGTACCAGTCGGGCCGCAGCCCGGAGAGCCGGTCGAGGAACGCGTTGGCCGCGCCGTAGGCCGCCTGGCCGACGTTGCCGGTGATGCTCGTCAGGGAGCTGAAGTGCACCACGGTGGCGGGCCGGTGCGCGCCGGTCACGGCCGCGAGGTTGAGCGCGGTGGCCACCTTGGGCCGCAGGACGCTCTCCAGCCGGTCCGGGGTCAGGTGGAACAGCAGGCAGTCGTCCAGCACTCCCGCCAGGTTGAACACCGCCTTGACCGGCCCGAACTGGTCGTGGACGTAGCGCAGCGCGCCGTCGAGCGCAGCGAACTCGTGCGCCGGGGCACCGAGATAGCTGCGTACGCCCGCGTCTTTCAGCGCCTCCTGCGCCTGGGCGTCGGGCGTGCCGCGGCCCAGGACGAACACCTCGGCGCCGCAGTGCCGGGTCAGGTACCGGCACAGCGTGCGTCCGATGCCGCCGGAGCCGCCGATGACGACGACGCGGTCACCGGAGCCGATCACCTCGGTGGGGTCCGCCGGCGGCAGGGTCAGGGGTACGTGCGCGAGCTGCGCGATCCGCTCGCCCTCGGCCCGCAGCCGCGCCCCCGGGCGGGCGGCGCCGGC
>NZ_JAAGMG010000754.1 GCF_010548525.1 Streptomyces sp. SID14478 | reverse complement strand
CCGGAGAGTTCGCCCGGGCGGCGGCGCCCCTTGTCGCCGAGGCCGACCTGGGCGAGGACGTCGGCGGCGCGGCGCCGGTCGGGGCGCCGTCCCGCGAGGCGCAGCGGGAGCAGCACGTTCTGCTCGACGGTCAGCGAGGGCAGCAGGTTGAAGGCCTGGAAGACGAAGCCGAGGCGGGTGCGGCGCAGTGCGGTGAGCTTGTTCTCGCTCATGCCGGTGATCGTGGTGCCGCCGAGGGCGACCGTGCCGGCGGTGGGGCGGTCCAGGCCCGCCGCGCACTGCAGGAACGTGGACTTGCCGGAGCCGGAGGGGCCCATCACGGCGGTGAACGTGCCGCGGGGCAGGGCGAGTTCGATGCCGCGCAGCGCGTGCACGGCCGCGCCGCCGCGGCCGTACTGGCGCCGTACGCCGCGCAGTTCGACGGCCAGGTCCCCGGTGGGCGTGGCGCCGGGGGCCGCGCTCCGGTCGTGCTGCCGCTTCTTGCGCAGGCCCATGGGGTCCGCCCTTCGTACGTCGCCGGTGTCGGTGTCGGTGTCGTTGTCGACGCTTCGAACGTACGGAGCAGAGGGGCTCGCCGACCATGAGGGCCGCTGGCGAAAGCGGGGTGGGGAGAACCCCCGGTCCGGCACCCCGGACGCCCTCCAGTAATGGTTTGGTAAGCTAAGTATTGACGCTTTCTTGACCATCTCTTGACCAAAGGCCCTTGCGGGCCCCGCAGACCAAGGAGAACCGGGCCCATCGGACACGCAGACACCTTGATCGCCATGGGTGGCGCCTTTCTCGCCGCCGCCGTCCTCGCCCGCCTCGGCGGCCGCATCGGACTCCCCACCATCCCCCTGTTCATCCTGGCCGGGATCCTGCTCGGCCCGCACACCCCCGGCATCGTGCTCGTCGCCGACCCGCACGACCTGGAGATGCTCTCCGCGCTCGGCCTGGTGCTGCTGCTCTTCTATCTCGGCCTCGAGTTCCACCTGGACGACCTCAAGGCGGGCGGGCGCAAGATGGCCCTCGCCGGCGGGACGTACCTCGCGCTGAACGTCGGCGCCGGCCTCGGTTTCGGATTCGCCCTCGGCTGGGGCACCTCCGAAGCTCTGGTCCTCGCCGGGGTGCTCGGCATCTCGTCGTCCGCGATCGTCACGAAGGTGCTGGTCGACACCGGCCGGCTCGGCAACCCCGAGACCAGGCCGATCCTCGGCATCATCGTGGTCGAGGACATCTTCCTCGCCCTCTACCTGGCGGCGCTGCAGCCGATCCTGTCCGGCGCCGACTCGGCCGCGGCCGCCGTCCTCGACGGCGGCAAGGCCTTCGGCTTCCTGCTGCTGCTCGCGCTGGCCGCACGCTTCGGTACGCGGATCGTCGGCAAGCTCTTCAACACCAAGGACGACGAGCTCCTCGTCATCTCCTTCCTCGGCGCCGCCGTGTTCGTGGCGGGAGTCTCGGAGTGGTTCGGGGTCGCGGACGCCATCGGGGCGTTCATGGTCGGTCTGATGCTGGGCTCGACCTCGTCCGGTGAGCGCATCCGCAAGCTGGTGCACCCGCTGCGCGACGCCTTCGGTGCGATCTTCTTCTTCGCGTTCGGCCTGTCGATCGACCCCGGTGACCTGCCCACGGTGGTGTGGCCGGTCCTGGCCGCGGTCGCGGTGACGCTGGTGATGAACGTGCTGGCGGGACTGGGCGCCGCAAGGGTGTACGGGTTCGGGCCCGGGCCCGCGGCCAACATCTCCACGACGCTGTTGGCGCGGGGCGAGTTCGCGCTGATCCTCGCCACGATGGCCGCGGGCGCAGGGCTCGACGCCCGCCTGTCCCCGTTCATCGCGGGGTACGTGCTGCTGCTCGCGGTGCTGGGTCCGCTGGCGGCCGGGCAGTCGCGGTGGCTGGCCCGGATCCTGCCGGGCGATGCGGCTCAGGATCCCGCTCCGGCTCCGCTGGAGGAACGGGCCGGCGCGGGCGTGTGAGCGGTCCGCCGCGGTCCGGGCTCACTCTCCGGACCGCAGCCACCTGGCGGCCGGCCCGACGATCGGGGGCGCCTGCCGCGGCTCCGCGCGA
>NZ_JAAGMG010000719.1 GCF_010548525.1 Streptomyces sp. SID14478 | reverse complement strand
ATCGTCCTCGACAAGACCGGCACGGTGACGACCGGCCGCATGACGCTGCTCGCCACGCACCTGGCCGAAGGCGCCACCGAGGCGGAAGTCCTGCGCCTGGCAGGGGCGTTGGAGCACTCCTCGGAGCACCCGATCGCACAGGCCGTGGCGGCGGGCGCGGCGGCCGCCACCGGCACGCTCCCCACGCCGGAGGACTTCGCGAACGTCGCCGGCCTCGGCGTCCAGGGCGTCGTCGAGGGACACGCGGTCCTGGTCGGGCGCGAGCAGTTGCTGAAGGAGTGGGAGATCCACCTGCCGGCCGAGCTGGCCCGCGCCAAGTCCGCCGCCGAGGCCGCCGGGCGCACGGCCGTCGCCGTGGCCTGGGACGGCG
>NZ_JAAGMG010000690.1 GCF_010548525.1 Streptomyces sp. SID14478 | reverse complement strand
GGCGGCGGCCCGGCGCTGCGCCGCCCGGTGGGCCATCAGCCGGACCCTGCGCACGAGCACGACGGCCCCGGCGACGAGGGTGCCGCCGTACAGCCAGCCCGCGTTCATGGCGAGCGTGGTGAACAGCCCCATCACCTGCGCGCCGAAGCCGCCCTTCCCGTCGGCGATCGGCACTGCCCCGACGGCGAACGCGATCGGCGCCGCGATCGGCGCCGTCACCAGGTCCGCCTTCCGCACCCACACCGCCGTCAGCCCGCTGACCAGCAGGAACAGCACGCCGTAGACGGCCGCCGCCCCGCCGAACAACAGCATGTCCAGGAAACCGAGCACCAGCATCGCGGCGGCGCAGAACAGCCCGCTGCCCAGCCCCGTCAGGCGCGGGTTCGGGAAACGGCGCAGCGCCAGCACGATCGGCGGCAACGTCCTGCTCGGCCGGGTGGCCCGGTAGACGGTGGCGGACTCGGCGGTCGCGGCGGCGCCGCTG
>NZ_JAAGMG010000650.1 GCF_010548525.1 Streptomyces sp. SID14478 | reverse complement strand
GAGCGCCGTGCGCAGCGCGGGCCGGTCGACGTCCGGCGTGCCGGGGCGGTCCACCGCCGCACGCAACCGCGTCGCCTGCGCGGGAGGCAGGGCGTCCCACGACCCCGACAGCGGCAGGAGCGACTGGGCCAGTGCACCCAGGGGGTACCGCTCGTCGCCGGGACCCGGCGTCAGCCGCAGCAGGCGCACGCCGCCGGGGACGGATCTCTCGACAGCGGCGAGCACAGTGGTGCGGCCGCTGCCCCACACGCCTAAGACGGCGACGTGACCGCAGGCCGCCAGCGCCTCGCGGACCTGGTGCACCCGCGCGCCGAACGCCGGCCACAACAGCGCGTTCCCCGTGCCGTACGAGCTTGGTCCGTCTGCCGACATCCGGTGAATGTACGGAGGCGGCGGGGACGCATCAACCCCCGCGGCCGGCGACGACGCGGGGGTCCGACGGGCGCCGGCGAAAGAAATTGTGGGGCCGGTGTCGATCGGGCGGCGTCCCGTTCGACGTCACGGTGGGGCGGCGACCGCCGCACGCCGAAGCGACCTACCTGGCGAGGAAGACGTGGACCAGTTGCTGAAAGTCATGAACTTCACGATCTCGAGCGACGGCATAGGGGCGGGGGAGGAGCAGACTCTCGAGCGGCCGTTCGGTCACGTGCAGCCCGAGAGGCTGTTCGCCTGGGCCGGTGCCACGGCGAGCTGGCCGATGCGCACGGCTCCCGGCGGCAGCCGTGGTCTCGACGACTACTTCACCCGGGACTTCACGCACCACATCGGTGCCGAGATCATGGGCCGCAACAAGTTCGGTCCGCAGCGCGGGCCGTGGACCGACCACGAGTGGTGCGGCTGGTGGGGGCAGGAGCCTCCGTTCCACACTCCGGTGTTCGTCATGACCCACCACACGCGTCCGTCGATCACGCTGTCCGACACGACGTTCCACTTCGTCGACGAGGACCCGGTGACGGTGCTCGCACGGGCGCGGGAGGCGGCGCAGGGCAAGGACGTCCGGCTCGGTGGGGGAGTGACCACGGTCCGGCAGTTCCTCGACGCCGATCTCGTGGACACCCTGCATGTGGCGGTCTCGCCCGTGAAGCTGCACTCCGGGCTGCGGCTGTGGGAGTCGCCCGAGGACCTGCTCGACCGGTTCCACCTGGAGGTCGTGCCCAGTCCGAGCGGCATCACGCACCACCTGTTCTGGCGCAGGTGACACCGGTCGGGGGGTGCGTCGTCCGGCCGGGTGAGGCTGCGCTGATGCGAGAGCTCACGCGCGCCACGACGAGCTGATGCGAGATCTCACCGCCCACCACGACGGTCGGCGGTGAGACGCCCCGCCTTTCCCGCAGCCTCTGAAGTCAAACGGCCCGGTGGACCTTGAGCGAAGGACCGAGGTCGGCCGGGGCGAGGGCATTGGCCCCTGCCGTGGCCCGGTCGCGTGGTGTGTGATGGGTGATCGCACAGCGACACGCAGCAGACATCAGGGGTTACGCCGAAGGTCACCTGCCGTCCCCAAGGTCCACCACACTCCGAGCGCCGCCTTCAGCGACAGCGCGCGAGGCGTCATGAACATCAAGAGGTATCCGCCATGACCGCGACCGCGACGGTCTCCCCGTCGACAGGCTCCCACCACGGCAAGGCCGTCGGTGTCTCCATCGCCGCGGCCGTGGGCGGTTTCCTGTTCGGCTTCGATTCATCCGTGATCAACGGCGCCGTGGACGCCCTGGGCTCGCACTTCCACCTGGGTTCGTTCCTGTCCGGGTTCGTCGTCTCCATCGCGCTGCTGGCCTGCGCCGTCGGCGCCTGGTACGCGGGACGCCTCGCGGACAGCTGGGGCCGACGCCGGGTCATGGTGCTGGGCGCCGCGATGTTCGCGGTGAGCTCGGCCGGCTCGGCCTTCGCGTTCTCCGTTCCTGACCTGCTGGTGTGGCGGGTCATCGGCGGCCTCGGCATCGGCATCGCCTCGGTGATCGCGCCCGCCTACATCTCCGAGATCGCCCCGGCCAAGGGCCGCGGCGCGCTCGGCTCGCTCCAGCAGCTCGCCATCACCATCGGCCAGCTCGTGGTGCTCAGCTCCAACAAGGGCCTGGCGGGTGCGGCGGGTGGAGCGTCCCAGAACCTGTGGCTGGGGATGCCCGCCTGGCGGTGGATGTTCCTCGTCGGGGTGATCCCGGCGGTCGTGTACGGCGTGCTCGCCGTGCTGATCCCGGAGTCCCCGCGCTATCTGGTGCGGCAGGGACGGTTCGACGAGGCGGGCTCCGTCCTGGAGCGGATCTCGGGAGTGGCGGACGGCAGGGCCAAGGTCCAGGAGATCCGAAAGACCCTCGACAAGGAGCACCGCAGCAGCTTCCGGGATCTGCGAGGGCGGCGCTTCGGCCTGCACCCCTTGGTGTGGGTGGGCATCATCATGGCCGCGCTGCAGCAGCTCGTGGGCATCAACGCGATCTTCTACTACTCCACCACGCTGTGGAAGTCGGTCGGCTTCAGTGAGTCCAGCTCCTTCACGACGTCGGTGATCACCGCGGGCGTGAACGTCGTCATGACGGTCGTGGCCATGTTGTTCGTGGACCGGATCGGTCGCCGCCCGCTGCTGACCATCGGCTCTGCCGGCATGTTCGTCTCGCTGCTCCTGACGGCGATCGCCTTCTCGCAGCAGCAGGGCAGCGGCGACGACATCTCGCTGCCCGGCGCCTTCGGACCGCTGGCGCTCATCGGAGCCAATGCCTTCGTGGTCTTCTTCGCGCTCTCCTGGGGCCCGATCCTGTGGATCATGCTCGCCGAGATGTTCCCGAACCGGATGCGCGCGATGGCCCTCGCCATCAGTACCGCGGCGAACTGGGTCTTCAACTTCGTCGTGACCTTCTCCTTCGAGCCCATGACCCGCCACATCGGACTGTCCTGGCTCTACGGGGGCTTCGCCTTCTTCGCCTTCGCGTCCTTCTTCTTCGTACGCAGCAAGATCCCCGAGACCAAGCAGCAGGAACTGGAGTCGGTGACGGCGGACACGGACCGTCCCGCGGAGAGGGCGGACGCCCGCTAGCCGAAGCTGACACCGGCGAGGGCCGGGCCGCTGGGCCGGCCCTCGCCGACGCGGCGGGGTCATCCGCCCGTCGTCGACGTGAAGCCGGTCGGGCCGATGGAGTAGGACGCCTTCGCCGAGCAGGCGCCGAGCGTGACCGCGCTGGTGGTCGTGCCGGAGTAGGTGCTGCCGTTGCCCTGCGGGTCGGAGAAGTAGACGGAGGCGGGCGCGATCGCGTCGCAGTCGGCAACCGGCAGGAAGTGTTCGACGAACGCCACGCCGGTCGGCTTGAGCAGTCCGGCGGACGCACTCACGGTCCAGGTCCCGATGTGCTGCGTGGCTCCGGTCACCGTGTCGTAGGCGATGCCCTCCCACACGCGAGCGGACAACTGCTGGATCTTCAGCCTGTACTGACGGCCCGTCACGTAGTCGTAGGCGATGTTGCAGCTGGTGCCCTCGCCGCCGTCGGCCCCGGGGGCGCAGTTGACGTCACTGTCCGTCGTCCCGGCTCCGAACACGCTGAAGAACGCCCGGTTGGGCTCGGTCGCGTCGGCCCGCGGCTGGAGTCCGATGTAGCCGACCTGGCCGTTCTTGAAGTAGAAGGCCTGGGCGAAGAAGTAGCCCTTGGCGTCGGGCTGCTCGTTGATCGTGATGTGGTAGCTGATGCTGGTCAGCCCGTCGGCGGGGGCTCCGTCGACGCGGGTGTACGCGTTGATCATGTGCCCCGGTGTCACCGCTGCGGCCGCGGGGGAGGGCGTCTGCAGCGTCAGGGCGAGCGCGGCCGCCGCCACGCCCGCCCACTGTCCCGTCCGCCCGAGTCGTGAAAGACGTGCCGTGCGTGCGGCCATGGGAAGGCCTCCCGTCGTGGATGCGTGATGAATCACCCGAACTGCGGGAGCAGAATGGCAGTAAACGCTTGCTGTGAACAGAGCGTCCTCTTGAACTTCCGTCCCTGTGACGTCAGTTGTGACAGGAAATCGATTACTGTCCCGGCTCCGTATCCCGTGCCCTCAGGTGTCGAGCAGCGCGGGGACGATGACGTCCTCACTGGTCAACAGGCGCCGCGAAAGGCCCTGTTCGTAGTGGTAGCGCAGGAACGTGTCGACGACCTTGCGGTTCGCGCCGAGACCGTACGGCCACCAGTCCTCGCCCAGTAGTGCGCGGTTCTCCTCGAAGTGGCTGCTGAACCAAGGGGTGACCACCCCCATGTGCTGCTTCAGCGCACCCTGGCGGTACTCCTGCTGGGCGATGTCCTTGGCCTCGCAGAAGGCGCGGTAGATCGAGGTCATCAGGTCGTCCCGCGCGGCCAGTTCCCTCGGGACCGCGACGATGTGCATGGCGGGGAAGATCCCGGTGCGCCGGTAGTAGTCGCGCTCCACGGTCTCGTAGTCGGGGAACAGGCGGGCGATCTTCGTCGAGCCGTCGGGGAGGGATTGCGGGACGTCGACCGAGATGAGCGCGTCGATCTCGCCGGACTCGAGCATCGCGCCCAAGGTCTCGCCCTCGCCCGCGTGCCGCACGTCGATCCCTCCCGGAACGGGCTGCGGGACCCAGTCGAAGGCGGGGATCGGATGGTCGGTGCCGCCGATGACCCAGCGCGACTGATCGGGCGTCAGACCGTACTCGTCGGAGAAGACGCCCTTGATCCACACGCCGGGGTCGTGTCCGAACATCGCGAACTCGCCGATCGTCCTGCCCGCGAGGTCCTGGGGCTTCTCGATCCCCGCGGCGGTGTTCACGAAGACGGACGAGTGCCGGAAGTTGCGGTTCGGGAAGATCGGCAGCGCGAGGAACGGTGATTCATCAAGGTCGAAGGTGCGCAGGAAATAGGTCAGGCCGTACTCGGCGACGTCGTAGTGGCCCTCGACGGTCCGCCGGAAGATGTCCGACACCAATGGGGCCGTCTCGAAGGTGGCGTCCACTCCGTCGATCGGGACGCGCCCGTCGAGGAGTGCCGCGGTGTGCTCGTACGTGTAGGAGGCAACGCGCAGTTTCGTGCTCATCGTGAACCCTCACTTCCGTGAATGAGCTTTCACTTTTAAAGTAGGTCTGCGGGCGGAACCCGTCAAGGTAAATGCTCATTCACGTTGAAGGAGGGTCGGTCATGCCACGCCTCACCCCCGAGCGCCGCGAGGCCAAGCGCGCGGAGATCATGGCTGCGGCGCGCCGCTGCTTCTCCCGCGACGGTTTCCACCAGACCTCGATGCCCGACATCGCCGCCGAGGCCGGTGTCTCGCAGGGCGCCCCCTACCGGTACTTCGAGAGCAAGGACGAGATCATCCTTGCCATCGCCGGTGACGCCTTCCGTCTCATCTTCGCCCCGGTCGAGCGGCTGGCGGCGGAGGCCGTCGCCGCGTCCGTCGCCGATCTGACGGCTGCCGCGCTCGACGCACTGAGCGCGGACACCGTCCTCGACGCCGCCGGACGCGAGGTGCCCGTCGACGAACTGCTGCGCTGCGCCGTGCAGACCTGGTCGGAAATGCTGCGCAACGAAGCCGTGCGGTCCCCGGCCGTCGAGGGCTTCGCCACCGTGCGCCGCACCATCGCCGATGCCATCGAGCGCGGTCGGGCGGCAGGCGCCGTCCCGCCGTCCGTCCGGCCCGATCATGGAGCGCGCGTGGTCATGGGGCTGCTCCACGGATTCCTGCTCCAGCGGGTGGCGTTCGGTCTCACCGACACGGCGCAGTACAGCGCCGACATCAAGTCCCTGCTGCACCACCCGTGAACGCCCCTGGCCCATGGCGAGGACCGCTCGGGGGAAGGTCCAGGCGTCCGCGCTACACGTCGGCCGCGTAGAGATCGAGCAGCGGCTGCGCGGTGTCGGTGCCGGAGTGCCCGAAAGGCGCGTCGAAGCTCCACACCATGAACAGCAGGAACACCACCAGGGCGCTGAACGCGGTGGCGAGCATCAACTCGCGGGCCGAGCGCCGGATCTGGAGCGCGTACAGCAGGGCCAACGTCACCGCGCCACCGGCCACCAGCCCGAACCAC
This sequence comes from Streptomyces sp. SID14478, assembly GCF_010548525.1. Classification (GTDB taxonomy): domain Bacteria; phylum Actinomycetota; class Actinomycetes; order Streptomycetales; family Streptomycetaceae; genus Streptomyces. The sequence continues at coordinate 838 of NZ_JAAGMG010000650.1, read as the reverse complement.
ACCACGCCGGGCAGTGTCGTACCCGCGCTGTCCAGCCGCTGGTGCCGGGCGTCGTCCGCGGCGGCGACCTGATCCAGAAGCGGTTGGTAGGCCTGGGCCTGCAACTCGTCCGCCGGTGCGCGATGGGCCAGGTCGTGGCGGATCCGCTGCAGCAACTCCCCGCCACCGGAGCCCAGTTGGTCGTCGTTCTCCATGGCGGGCCACTCCGCGGTGACGGCGTGCCGGGCGTACGCGTCGATGTGCTCCCGGACCTGGCCGCGGAATGCGTCCGGATACACGTCCAGCCGCTGATCGATCTCGTACAGCGCCTGTGCCTCACGTTGCACCGTGTCCTCGGCGGCGCTGCGTGCCTCCCACACGCCGGCGATGGCGAGGCCCAGCACGATGGCGTAGACGACTCCCACCATCATCACCATGTACTCCAGCACGTCCGGTGTCTGCGACGTGTCCTCGTCGGCGGCGACGCGGCGGTGCCGCATCACGGTGGCGACGACGACCAGGGCGCAGACGACGGCGGAGGCCAGGGTGTAGATCAGCCATTCGGGCACGGTGGTACTCCAAGAGCGGGGTGAATGAGACTCAACTGCTGCGGCGGCGACGGGATCCGGGCCGCAGCGCAGCAGCGGCGAGCACGGCAGGGGTGGTGACCACGACGGTGGTCATGGTCGTGGACATGCCCGGGGGTGCGGGGCGCTGTGCGCGATTGCGGTAGGAGGTCCGAGGCACCCACTGGAACGGCGCGGCCGGCGCCGCACGGTCCGGCGTGCTCGGCTCGGGCGGGGGTTCCCGGTGCGGGGAAGGCGGCGCCGGAGCGGGAGGCTCGGGCGGCAGCGGCGCG
>NZ_JAAGMG010000618.1 GCF_010548525.1 Streptomyces sp. SID14478 | reverse complement strand
CCGTCCGCGGGCACTTCGACGACCCGTCAGTTCCCGCGGCGCCGGGGAGGGAGACCGAGGCCACCGCCCCGCCCGCGCTCCCGTTGCGCAGGGCGACCGTCGCCCCGATGGCCGCCGCCTGCCCCAGCGCGATCGTCAGCCCGAGCCCCGTCCCCTGCCCCCGCTCGACGGCCCCCGTGAGGAAGCGCCGGGGCCCGTCGCGCAGCAACTCCTCGGGGAACCCGGGGCCGTGGTCGCGCACGACGACCGTCGTCCCGCGCACCGTCACCTCGATCGGCTCCGCGCCGTGCCGCCGCGCGTTGGTCACGAGGTTGGCCAGGATGCGTTCCAGCCGGCGCGCGTCCGTGCGGACGAAGGACAGGCCGGAATCCGTGTCGCAGCGCAGGACGCAGACCGGACCGACCCCGTTCACCGCCCGCTCCACCAGCGGCCCCAGCGGATGCACGTCCAGGTTCGGCTCCTCGGCGTGCGCGTCGAGCCGGGCCACCTCCAGCAGGTCCTCGGTCAGCGTGCGCAGCGCGCCCACCCGGTCCCGGACGAGCTCGGCGGGCCGCCCCGGCGGCAGCAGCTCGGCGGCCGTGTGCAGCCCGGTCAGCGGGGTGCGCAGCTCGTGCGCCACGTCCGCGGTGAACCGCTGCTCGGCCTCGATGCGCTTTTGCAGCGAGGCCGCCATCGTGTCGACGGCGTGCGCCAGTTCGGCCACTTCGTCCCGGC
>NZ_JAAGMG010000570.1 GCF_010548525.1 Streptomyces sp. SID14478 | reverse complement strand
CCGCCGACGTCCACCCCATGGCGGCCATTATCGGCGGGGTCCCGCGCGGCGGGCGTCCCCCGCGAGGGGGACGGGGGCGGCGCACGGACCCCGCCCCGGCGGGACGCCGGACCGGGCCCCGGCTCCCTACCGTCAGGGGCATGGCCGACAACGAGACGACCGACGAGATGACCATCGAGGCCCGCGGGCTGTGCAAACGGTACGGGGACACCCTCGCCGTGGACGCACTCGGCTTCCGGGTCCTGCCCGGACGCGTGACCGGCTTCGTCGGTCCCAACGGGGCAGGAAAATCAACAACGTTGAGGATGCTGCTCGGCCTCGACGCCCCCGACCGCGGACAGGCGCTGATCGGCGGCAGGCCGTACGCCGCCCTCGCCGAGCCGCTCACCGCCGTGGGCGCGCTCCTGGACTGCGAGGCGCTGCACCCGGGCCGCCGCGCCCGCGACCACCTGCTCTGGCTCGCCCACTACAGCGGCCTGCCCGCGCGCCGCGTCGACCTCGTCCTGGACCAGGTCGGCCTCGCCTCCGCCGCGAAGAAGCGCGCGGGCGGCTTCTCGCTCGGCATGCGGCAGCGGCTCGGCATCGCCGCGGCCCTCCTCGGCGACCCGCGCGTCCTCATCCTCGATGAGCCGGTCAACGGGCTCGACCCCGAGGGCATCCAGTGGATCCGCGGATTCCTCAAGTCCCTCGCCGCGGAAGGCCGTACGGTCCTCGTCTCCTCGCACCTGATGAGCGAACTGCAGGACACGGCGGACCACCTCCTCGTCATCGGGCGCGGCCGGCTGCTCGCCGACACCGACGTCGGGGAGCTGCTGGACGCCGTGTCCGGACAGCGCGTGGCGCTGCGCACGGCCCGGCGCGCCGAGGCGATGACGCTGCTCACCGGCGCCGGTGCCACGGTCGCGATGACGGGCCCGGACGCCCTCACGGTCACGGGGCTGCCCGCGCAGCGGGTCGCGGCGCTCCTCGGCGAACAGGCCGTGCCGTTCTCCGAACTGAGCAGGCACCGCGCCACGCTGGAGGAGGCGTACATGGAACTCACCGCCGGTACGGCGGAGTTCGCCTCGGCCGAGGGCGTGGCGTCGTGAGGGGCGCGGTGCGGGCCCTGCGCGCCGAGTGGACGAAGCTGCGCTCCGTGCGCAGCACCCCGCTGGCCCTGCTCGCGATGACGGCGCTGCTGGTGCTGGTGACCGTGGCGTCGGCGAACGGCAGCACGTTCCACTACGACGGCCCCACGAAGTACGACGGCCTGACGTTCGCGCACCGCCCGACGACCGGTGACGCGCGCGGCACGTACACGGTGCGGGTCGCCGCGCAGCGGGACTCCGCGCCCTGGGCGAAGGCGGGCCTGCTCCTCAAGGACGGGACGGCGAGCGGATCCTCGTACGCGGCCCTGATGGTGACGCCCGAACACGGCGTCACGATGCTGGCCGACGGCACGCACGAGCGGACCGCGGCGCACACCGCGAAGGCTCCCGTCTGGCTGCGGCTGACCCGGGCGGGCGCCCGCGTCACCGGTGCCACGTCCGACGACGGCCGCACCTGGCACACGGTCGGCACGCTGACGGTCGCCGGGCTGCCGGCGCGGGCCGAGGCGGGCCTGTTCGTCACGTCGCCGCAGTACGCGAAGGAGAAGCGGACCGGCCCCCACGAGGTCTCGGCGCACCCGGTCCCCACCGTCGGCGAGGCACGCTTCGACCACATCGCCGTCCCGTCGGCGGGCGGACGGTGGACGAGGACGGACGTCGTCCAGCCGCGCGACCCGAAGGCCCCGCCGAGCGACGGCACGGCCCCGCCCGGCACCCTGCGGCAGACCGCGGGCACCCTGACCCTCACCGGCAGCGGTGACCTCGGCGGCCTCGGCACGGGCGGCGTGGGCGTGGGCCCGGGCTCGGACCTGGTCAAGCAGTCCCTCGACGACGGCACGCAACTGGCCGCGCTCGCGGTGATCGCGCTCGGCGTCCTGTTCGTCACCTCCGAGTACCGCACGGGCCTGCAGCGCACCACGTTCACGGCGAGCCCGCGCCGCGGCCGGGTCCTCGCGGCGAAGGCGGTGGTGCTCGCCGCGACGGTGTTCGCGGTCGCCCTCGTGGGCAGCGTGGCGGCGTTCCTGGTGGGCGGCCACTACCAGCGCGCCAACGGCTTCGTGCCGCCCCTCTTCGACAGGCCGTCCCTCACCGACGCGGGCAGCCTGCGCGCGATCGCGGGCGGCGCCGCCTTCCTCGCCCTGGTCGCCGTGCTCAGCCTGGGCGTGGGCGCGCTGCTGCGCCGCACCGTCCCGGCGATGGTCCTGATGTTCGCGCTGGTCGTCGTCCTGCCGATCGTCGCGTCGTCGGCGTCGATCGGACTCAATGACGTCGTCGGCCGGGCCACTCCCGTGGCGGGCATGGCGATACAGCAGACGAAGCAGCTCATCGAGAACCCGACGACGCCCTGGGCGGGCTTCGGGGTGCTGTGCCTGTACGTGGCGGTGGTGCTCGGCGCCGCGCGGCTGAGGCTCGCCCGGCGGGACGCGTGAAGGGCCTGGGCCGTGCGGTGCGCGGCGAGTGGACCAAACTGCGCACCGTGCCGGGCCAGTTGTGGACGCTGCCCGGTCTGCCGCTCGCGATGACGGCCCTCACGGTGCTCATCGCCGCGGCCGCCCGGCCCGAGGAGGAGGGCACCCTCGACCCGACGGCCCTGTCCCTGTCCGGTGTCTATCTCGCGCAGACGGTCGCGGTGCTGGTCGCGGTGGCGGTGGTGTCGGCCGAGTACCCGCGCGTGATCCGCACGACGCTCGCCGCGAACCCGCGCCGCGGCACGGTGTTCGCGGCGAAGGTCCTGGTGGTGGTCGCGGCGGTGACGGCGGCGGCGCTCCCGGCGGCGGTCGGCTCCCTGTTCGCGGGCCGCCGGGCGCTGAGCGGCTACCCCCGACTCCCGCTGGACTCCGGGGTGTTGTGGCGGGTGACGCTCGGCACCGCGGGCTATCTGCTGCTGGTCGCCCTGCTGAGCGCGGGCGTCGCGCTGATCGTGCGGCACGCGGCGGCAGCCGTGGGCACGATGTGCGCCCTGCTCTACGGCCCGTACCTGGCGACCTTGATCATCAAGATGCCGGAGCACGCGCTGGCGCTCGTGCAGAAGGTCTCGCCGATGTCGGCCGGCCTCGCCGTGCAGAAGGTGACGGGCGCGGGCACGACGCCGCTGTCGCCGGGCGCGGGCGCCGCGGTGCTGGCCGG
>NZ_JAAGMG010000539.1 GCF_010548525.1 Streptomyces sp. SID14478 | reverse complement strand
TACGGGGTGGTGGGCGCGGGACGGCTGATGACGCGGGCCGCGCCGCTGCTGCTCGGTCCGTCCGCCGCCGAACGCCTGGCCGCCCTTGAGGAGCGCACCGAACAGCTGCTGGAGCGCAACCGGATGGCGCGGGAACTGCACGACTCCATTGGGCATGCGCTGACGGTCGCGGTGGTGCAGGCGGGTGCGGCGCGGGCGGCCGGCGATCCGGCGTTCACGCAGCGGGCGCTGGGCGCCATCGAGGAGACCGGCCGGGCCGCCCTGGAGGACCTGGAGCGGGTCCTGGTGGTGCTGCGGGAGGCGGAGCGCCCGGCGAGCAGCCGGCCGACGCTGCAGGACGCGGACCGGCTGCTCGACTCGGCGCGGGCCTCGGGCGCGAAGGTGGAGGTGGCGGTGTCCGGTCCGCTGGAGAAGGTCCCTGGACCGGTCTCGCGGGAGGGCTACCGCATCCTTCAGGAGGCGCTCACGAACGTCCTGCGGCACAGCGGGACCGTACCCGTCCGGGTCGCGCTCACCGTCGCCGAGGGGCGGCTCGTCC
>NZ_JAAGMG010000497.1 GCF_010548525.1 Streptomyces sp. SID14478 | reverse complement strand
ACCGGGCGACCACGCTGTGGTACTCGCCCACGACGGCGGCCACGCCCGCGGCGGCCAGTTCGTCCACGGCCGCCGCGGCCCGCTCCGGATCGGCCGCGGTGTCCCGGACCTCCAGTTCCAGCGGGCGGCCGGCGATCCCGCCCGCCTCGTTGACCTCGTGCACGGCCAGTTCGAGCCCGGCGAGCAGATGCCGGCCGGCCTCGGTCCAGCCGGGCCGGGTCAGCGGGACGAGGGCACCCAGGCGGACGGACGGCCCAACTGTTGTGATCATGCCTGCCATTGGACCGACCGTGCGCGGTGAGGGCAACCACTATTCGGTATTCGGTCATGGGGCAGCGCCACGCTCGGCGTCCCGGCGCGACGGCACCTCCAGCAAGACCCCGTGAAAAGGCCCGGTGAAGCGCCGCCCGCCTCGCCGGAGAGCTCGCCCCGCCAGGGATCTCACCTCACCGGAGAGCTCAACTCACAAGAGAAGAAGGCGAGTCGAGCTGCTCCGGCAGCGGCGCCGAGTGGACCACGAGCAGTCCCGACACCGCACGGGTCAGCGCCACGTACAGGCGCCGCAGCCCCGTGCGCTCGTCCGGCTCGCCGTCCACCACCGCGGCGGGTTCGTCGAGCACCACGTAGTCGTACTCCAGGCCCTTCGCGAGCGACGCCGGGACCAGCGTCAGCCGGGTCTCGGCCGTCGTCTCCTCACCCGGCGCCAGGTACGTGAGCCCCGCCCGCGTCAGCGCCTCGCCCAGCGCCCCGACCCGCGCGTCGGCGGCGATGAGCCCGATGGAGCCCTCGTGCGCGAGGAGTTCCTCGCAGGCCGCCACGACCTCGCCGTCCTGCGTGACCGCCCGCACCTCGAACGTCCCCGGGTTCTCCCGCACCGACGCCACCGGCGTGAGTCCCGGCGCGATGGCCGGCAGCAGCCGCGAGGCGTACGTGATGACGTCCGTCGGTACGCGAAAGCCCGCCGTCAACTCCTCCACCAGGGCGTCCGGCTTGCCCAGATGGGTCAGCGCCTCGTCCCAACTGCGCGTCGCCCAGGGCGTCGTGCCCTGCGCAAGGTCGCCGAGCACGGTGACGGACCCGGTCGTCGCGCGCCGCCCCACCGCCCGGTACTGCATCGGCGACAGGTCCTGCGCCTCGTCGAGGACCACGTGCCCGAGCGAGTGCGTGCGCGCGATCAGATCGCCCGCCTCGTCGATCAGCACCGCGTCGGCGGCCGACCACTTGGCGCTCTTCACGCTGCGGGCCGGCTTCTGCCACAGCACGGCCTTCTGCTCCCGCTCGTCGAGCAGCCCGGCCGCGTGCTCGGCGAGGAAGTCGGCGTCCGACAGCAGCCGCAGCACCAGCTTGGCCGGTTCGACGGCGGGCCAGATCTCCTTGACCGCGGCCTTCACCGCCGCGTTGCGGGCCACCGCGTTCTGCACCCGGTCGTCCGGCGCCTCGCCCGCCCGCTCCATCTGGACGAGCACGGCGTGCGCGATGCGCTGCGGCAGGGCCTCGCGCGCGGCCCCGTACCGCATGTCGCGCTCGGTCAACTCCCGCACGATGTCCTGCAGTTCGTACGAGGCGACGCGCCAGCGGCGCGACCCCCGCACCACCACGACGCCCTCGGTCGGCGGCGTGACGTGCGCGCGCAGCGCCCGGCACAGCACCTGCGCCATCCGGGCGTCGCCCTTGACGAGGGCGGTCTCGGCGCTGTCCGTGCCGCGCACCTCGACCTGCGCGACGAGGTCGTCGACCGTCGCCTGCTTGACCTCCAGCTCGCCGAGCGCGGGCAGGACCTGCTCGATGTAGTGGAGGAACGACGCGTTCGGCCCGATGACGAGCGTGCCGGTGCGGGCGAGCCGCTCGCGGTGCGCGTACAGCAGATAGGCGACCCGGTGCAGACCGACGGCCGTCTTTCCGGTCCCCGGCCCGCCCTGGACGCACACCGAGCCGGCCAGCCCGCTGCGCACGATCTCGTCCTGCTCGGGCTGGATGGTGGCGACGATGTCGCGCATCGGGCCGACGCGGGGCCGCTCGATCTCCTGCTGGAGCAGCTTGCTGGTCTGCTCGGCCTCGGCCGGGTCGGACAGGTGCTCGTCCTCGTACGCCGTCAACTCGCCGCCGGTGTAACCGAACCGGCGGCGCAGCGCCACATCCATCGGGTTCTTCTTCGAGGCCCGGTAGAACGGCTGCGAGACCGGCGCGCGCCAGTCGATGACCATCGGGTCGCCGTCGGCGTCGTGCACGTGGCGCCGCCCGATGTAGAACTCCTCGCCTTCGGCCCCCTCGGCCAGTTCGACGCCGGGGGCGTGCAGGTAGTCGAGGCGCCCGAAGAACAGCGGCGTGTGACTGAGGTCGGCCAGCGCCTTGATCCGCTCGTCGATCTGGCGCTGCAGCACCTCGGCGTTCACCCAGTTGGCCGTGACGTCGCGGATGTCGAGCGCCTGGGCGTCCTCGCGCATGGCGCGCAGCGCGGCACGGGAGGACAGGAGGTGCTCGCGCTCGCGGTCGAGCGGCGAGGACGGGGACGAGGTCGAGGTCGACGGGCTCACAGCTACTGCCTCCGGCTCCAGATACGCGGGACGCGTACGCGACGGGTATCCGGCCGGTTCCCGACCGGTCGGCGGCACTCCAGCACAGGGAGGCGGGCAAGACCGGCGAGTGTACGGGACGGGTGGGTGCCGGTGCCAACGGTTTTAACGCCCCGGGGCCGCCCCGGGGACGCCTCAGGGTCGGCGTCCCCCGGAGGTCGTACGACGGTTACTCCCCGGGGCCGATGTGCACGGAATGCCCGAATCGCATCCTGGATGCATGACGACAGCACTGCGGGCAATCAAGATCTTCGCGGAGACGGCGTTCAGCGTCATCGTCCTGGGCGACGCCGACGGCGGTCCGGACGGGCGCGGGACCGGGCCGCTCGGCGGCCCCGGGGCGGGGCGCGAGC
>NZ_JAAGMG010000451.1 GCF_010548525.1 Streptomyces sp. SID14478 | reverse complement strand
CAAGCGGGCCGGCACCTCTACGTCGACCTGGGCCCGCTGCGGCCGGCGCTCGCCGCCCGCGGGGTCACCGACGCCCAGGACCTGGAGGACTTCCTCACCGCGCGCCTCGCCATGCCGGCCCCCGGCGGGCACCGCTTCGGCGACGATCCGGCGGCGCTGCGCGTACGCCTGTCCACGGGCCCGCTGCTCGGGTCAACCCCGGCCGAGCGCGAGGCGTCTCTCACCTCACCGGAGCCACTGGAATTGCCGCACGTGGCGCGGCTGTTGACGATGGTGGGGTCGGCGCTGGACGACCTGCGCGACGACCCGGGGCCGGTGACCCCGGTGGGCCCGGCGAGTGCGGAAGGCAACGGACCGGCAGGCGAAGGATGGGAGTCCGAGCGATGACCCAGGCGTCCGAATCGACGACAGCACAGCGAGCTGATGCCCCCGCGTCCGTCGACCCCCTCGTCGAGCCGCGGCCGCTCGACGGGGGAGGCGCCACCGCCCCGCCGCGCCGCTGGCCCCGGTCCTTCGCGGACCGCCTGACCGCCCCGCTGCCCGGCCTGCGCGGCTTCGCCCGGTTCGCCCGCGAGGGCAAGGTGCGGCCGTCCGCCGAGGGCCTGGCCGACATTCCGCACCTGCCGTTCGAGCCGGGCCCGCTGCCCGAGGTCGACGCCCGCACGGCCGCCGTCACCTGGGCCGGGCACGCCAGCTGGATCCTGCGCGTCGCAGGACTGACCGTCCTCACCGACCCCGTCTGGTCCCGCAAGATCCTCGGCACCCCCGCCCGCGTCACCCCGGTCGGTGTCGCCTGGAGCGCGCTGCCGCCGGTCGACGCCGTCGTCATCAGCCACAACCACTACGACCACCTGGACTGGCCCACGCTCAGAAGACTGCCGCGCGACACCCCGATGTTCGTGCCCGCGGGCCTCGGCCGCTGGTTCACCCGCCGCCGCTTCACCCGCGTCACGGAGCTGGACTGGTGGGAGTCGGCCGAACTGAAGGGCGTCCGCTTCGACTTCGTGCCCGCCCACCACTGGTCGAAGCGCTCCCTCACGGACACCTGCCGCACGCTGTGGGGCGGCTGGGTCCTCACCGACGGCGAGGGACAGCGCATCTACTTCGCGGGCGACACCGGGTACGGCCACTGGTTCTCCGAGATCGGCGCCCGCTACCCGGGCATCGACCTGGCGCTGCTGCCGATCGGCGCGTACGACCCGCGCTGGTGGCTGCAGGACGTGCACTGCGACCCGGAGGACGCGGTGCGGGCCGCGCAGGACGTGGGCGCCCGCCTCATGGCGCCCATGCACTGGGCCACGTTCCTGCTGTCCGCCGAGCCCGTCATGGAGCCCCTCACCCGGCTGCGGGCCGCCTGGGAGCGGGCCGGTCTGCCGCGCGCCGCGCTCTGGGACCTGCCGGTCGGGGCGTCACGCGTGCTGACTGCCTGACAGCCGGCGCACCACCTTGCGCCACATCACGGGGGCCGCGCTGATCACCACGGTCAGCACGACCGCCGCGACGACGCCCTCCCACGGCTCCTTGAACAGGGAGCCGCCGAGGATCCCGATGACCTGGTACGTCACCGCCCACGCCAGGCACGCCGGAACGTCCCCGCGGGCGAACCGGCGCAGCGGCATCTTCGCCATCAGGCACGCCAGCATCACCGGGATCCGTCCGGCGGGCACGAGCCGCGACAGCACGAGCACCATCACGCCGTGGTCGGCGAGCTTGTCCTGCGCCTGCTCCAGCCGCTCCTGCGGCGCCCGGGAGCGGATGGCCTCCAGCCACTTCGACCCGTTCTTGGAGCGCATGCCGCGCCGCCCCAGCCAGTACAGGGCGATGTCCCCGAGGAACGCGGCGAGCGAGGCCACGCCGAACACGAGCAGCAGCGAGTACGGCGCGGACTGGTGGATGGCGACGACCGCCGCGGAACTCACCAGGGCGCCCGTCGGGATGACGGGCACCAGCGCGCCGACCGCGACGAGCAGGAACAACGACGGGTAGCCGACGGCCTGTTGGGTCGACTCCGGCGGGATACGGGTGACGGCGTCGAGCATCATCGGGCCACCTCCGGCCGGAAGCTCTCGCCGTGGCCGAGGCGGTGCACGGCGACGTCCGGGGCGCGCAGCGCCGCCTGCCGCACGAACTCCTCGCCGGGCGTGTGGAACTCGTGCGGCCGCACCGCGTCCATCCCGATCGGCCAGTACGTCCCGTAGTGCACCGGCACCGCGCTGCGCGGAGCGAGCCGGGTGAGCGCCTCGGCGGCCCGCGCCGGGTCGAGGTGGTGCTCGCCCAGATAGGGCCCCCACCCGCCCACCGGCAGCAGGGCGACGTCCACCTCGCCCACCGCCTCGGCCATCCCGTCGAAGAGCCCGGTGTCACCCGCGAAGTACGTACGGGCCTCGCCGCTGACGACGTAGCCGAGCGCGGGCGACCGGTGCGGCCCCACCGGCAGCCGCCGCCCGTCGTGCTCGGCGCGCACGACCTCCACCGCGAGCGCCCCCACCTCGATCCGCGTCCCGGGCTCGACCTCGGTGAACTCCAGGGAGCGCAGCCGGCGCAGCCCCGGCACCGACCGGG
>NZ_JAAGMG010000408.1 GCF_010548525.1 Streptomyces sp. SID14478 | reverse complement strand
CGGCCTGCGCGAGCCACGCCGACACGTGCCGGCCGAGTCCCTCGGCGCCGCCGGTGACCAGGACGGTGCCCCGGGGCTGCCAGCGGCCGTCGGCGGGGCCCGGCTCCGGCAGCGGCTTGCGGATCAGGCGGCGGCTGTAGACGCCGGAGCGCCGGACCGCGAGCTGGTCCTCGCCGTCGGCTCCGTTGAGCACGCCGAGCAGGTACTGGGCGGTGCGCGCGTCCGTCTTGGCGGGCAGGTCCACCAATCCGCCCCAGCGGTCGAGGCGTTCGAGTGCGACGGCCCGGCCGAGGCCCCACAGCGCCGCCTGGGCGGGCGAGGTGAGGGTGTCGTGGATGCCGATGTTCACCGCACCGCGGGTCAGGCACCACAGCGGCTGGGTGACGAAGCCGTCCGCCAGTGCCTGCACCAGTGAGAGCGTGGAGGCCGTCACGGCGAGGGGGTCCTGGGGGCCGCCCGCCGTCTGCTCGTCGAGGGCCAGCAGCGACAGCACGCCGCTCACGTCGTGCTCGGCGAGCACCGCGCCCAGCCGCTCCCCGAGCCGCTCCCGGGTGCGGTCGTGCGCGTCGACCTCCAGGCGGACCATGCCGAGCCCTTGGGCGCCCAGCTCCGCCAGGAGGGCGTCGATCGCGGTGTCCTCGCGGCGCTCGGCCGGTACGACGACCAGCCAGCGCCCGCCGGGTACGCCGGCGCTCTCGCGGCCCAGCGGCTGCCAGGTGACGTGGTAGCGCAGTTTCTCGGCGGACGACTGCTCGCGCCGCTTGCCGCGCCACTGGGCGAGGACGGGCACGAGCGCGTCGAGCGCGCCGCGTTCGTCGGCGGATTCCGTCTCCAGGAGCGCGGAGAGGGAGTCGAGGTCGGCGTGCTCGACCGCCTGCCAGAAGTCGGCGTCGGCGCTGTCCGCGGCCTCGGCGGTGTCGCCGTCGGCCGCGGCCTCCTGGAGCCAGTAGCGCTGGCGGTCGAAGGCGTACGTGGGCAGGTCGACGTGGGCGGGAACGGTCCCGTCGGGCAGGGCTCCGGCCCAGTCCACGGGGACGCCGCGCACGAAGAGTTCGGCGGCGCAGGCGAGGAGCCGGCACAGGCCGCCGTCGTCGCGCCGCAGGGAGCCGGTCACCAGCGCGTCCGCGTCGCCGTCGGCTTCGTAGACCGCCTCGTTGACCGGCTGGACGAGGACCGGGTGAGCGCTGAGCTCGACGTAGACGCCGTGGCCCTGGCGGACCAGCTCGGCGACGGCCGGGCCGAACTTCACCTGGCTGCGCAGATTCCCGTACCAGTAAGCGCCGTTGAGGACATCGGCGTCCTCGACCCAGCCGCCCGTCACGGTCGAGTAGAAGGGGATGGCGGGGGCCTGGGCCTCGATGCCGGACAGGGTCTCGGCGAGGGTGTCCTCGATGTCTTCGACGTGCCGGGTGTGGGAGGCGTAGTCCACGGCGACGCGGCGCACGCGCACACCGTCGGCGGTGAGGGCTGTGAGAGCCTCGTCCAGGGCCTCCGCGTCGCCCGCGACGACGACCGAGTTCGGGCTGTTGACCGCGGCCACCTCGACCCGGTCCGCCCAGCGCTCCAGTCGCACGAGCGCGTCGTCCTCGCTCAGCGCCACCGAGGCCATGCCGCCGCGCCCGGCCAACCGCTCGCGGATCGCCTGGCTGCGCAGAGCCACCACGCGGGCCGCGTCGTCGAGCGACAGGGCACCGGACACACACGCGGCCGCGATCTCGCCCTGCGAGTGGCCGAGCACCGCGTCGGGACGCACCCCGAGCGAGGACCAGACGGCGGCCAGTGCGACGTTGACGGCGAAGCACGCGGGCTGGACGACGTCCACCCGGTCGAGCAGGCCGGGCTCCTCGCCCCGCAGCACGTCGGCCAAGGACCAGTCGATGTACGGGGCGAGCGCGTGCGCGCACTCGGCGATCCGGTCCGCGAACACCGGCGAGGAGTCGAGCAACTCCCGGCCCATGCCCACCCATTGGGAGCCCTGGCCCGGGAACACCCACACGACCTTGCCCGGCTTGCCCGCGCCGGTGCTGCCGGCCACCGCATGGGACGCGCTCTCGCCGCGTGCCAGCGCCTGGAGTCCGGCGAGCGCCTCCTCGTCGGACCCGGCGACGACCACCGCGCGCTCGCTCAGCAGCGCCCGGTTCGCCAGCAGCGCCGCGGCGGTACGGGTCAGCGACGCACGGCCGGACTCCTCGACGAACGCCGCGATCCGGCCCGCCTGGCCCGCCAGGGAACCGGCGCTGCGTGCCGACACCACCAGCGGCACGACGCCCGACGGCCCGGCCCCGGCCGTTTCCGGTGCTTCGTCGGGCGCTTCGGCGGGCGCCTCTTCCAGGATCAGGTGGGCGTTCGTTCCGCTCGCGCCGAAGGAGGAGACACCGGCCCGGCGCGGACGGTCCTCGCGCGGCCAGTCCCGGGCCTCGGTCAGCAGTTCCACCGCACCCGCGGACCAGTCCACCTGCGCCGTCGGCTCGTCCACGTGCAGAGTCCTGGGCAGCACTCCGTGGCGCAGCGCCTGCACCATCTTGATCACACCGGCGACGCCGGCGGCGGCCTGGCTGTGCCCGATGTTCGACTTCAACGAGCCGAGCCACAAAGGCTGTTGAGGGTCACGGTCCTTGCCGTACGTGGCGAGCAGCGCCTGCGCCTCGATCGGGTCGCCCAGCGCCGTACCCGTGCCGTGCGCCTCGACCACGTCGACGTCGGCTGTGGAGAGTCCCGCGTTCGCCAGCGCCTTGCGGATCACCCGCTGCTGGGAGGGCCCGTTCGGCGCCGTCAGACCGTTGGACGCGCCGTCCTGGTTCACTGCGCTGCCGCGCAGCACCGCAAGCACCTTGTGGCCGCGCTCCCGGGCCACCGAAAGCCGCTCCAGGACGACCACGCCGACGCCCTCGGCCCAGCCGGTGCCGTCGGCCGTCGACGCGAACGCCTTGCAGCGGCCGTCGGCGGACAGGCCGCGCTGGCGCGAGAATTCGAGGAAGGCGTCCGGGCTGGCCATCACCGTCGCACCGCCGGCGAGCGCCATCGAGCACTCGCCCTGGCGCAGCGACTGCGCCGCCAGGTGCATGGCGACCAGCGA
>NZ_JAAGMG010000364.1 GCF_010548525.1 Streptomyces sp. SID14478 | reverse complement strand
GGCGCGGCGCACGCCGCGCCCGGCGCCTCGCGGCCGCAGGGACACGGCCGACCGCACACCGCCTACCCGCCCACGGAGACCGGACTGCGTGGTCAGCAGCCGGGAGCCTACGACGTGGCGCACGCCGTCCGGGACGGCGACTTCGCGCCGGGACGCATCGCCGAGACGCGCGAGTCCTACGACCTCGTGGTGGTCGGCGGCGGCCTCAGCGGCCTCGCCGCGGCCTACCTCTACCGCAAGCACGCGGGCCCGCACGCCCGGGTGCTCGTCCTCGACGCCCTGGACGACTTCGGCGGGCACGCCCGACGCAACGAGTTCCACGTCGGACGCACGACGCTGCTGTCCAACGGCGGCACCGTCAACATCGACACTCCCAGCACCTGGACGCGGGCGGCCCGCGACCTGCTCACCAAGGATCTCGGCGTCGACCTCCAAGCGCTGGAGGCCACGGTCAAGGCCGACGCCTATGCGCCGTACTCCCTGCGCAGCGCCACCCTGTTCAACTCGGAGCGCTGGGGCAAGGACCAACTGGTCATCCGCGAGTCCGGCGAGTCCTGGGCCTCGTACGCGGCCAGACTCCCGATGAGCGAGGCGAGCCGGGCCGCGCTGGTACGCCTGTACACCACGACCGAGGACTTCTATCCCGGGCTCTCGGACGCGCAGAAGAAGGAGATCCTCGCCCGCACCCCGTACGAGACGTACCTGCGCGACAAGCTCGGTCTGGACGATGACGCCCTGGAGGTCGTCAAGCGGGGCACCAACGGTCTGTGGGGTGTGAACGTCGACCACGTCGCCGCGGCCGACGCCTGGGCGACCGGCCAGCCGGGTTTCGGCGGCCTGGGGCTCGACCACACCCCGTGGCCGGGCGCCGGATTCACCCCGCTCATGCATCTGCGGGAGACGGAGGAGGACGGCAACTTCTACTTCCCGGAAGGCAATGCCGCGCTCGCCCGCCTGCTCGTCAGCAAGCTGATCCCGCACGCCTTCGACGAACACCGCCCGGACTGGCGGGAGATCGTCACCGCCAAGGCGGACTACTCCCGCCTCGACCACCCGGACAATCACGTCCGTATCCGCCTGGCAAGCACCGCTTTCCAGGTACGCAACGACGGCCGGCACGGCGCGGTCGTCGACTACTCCACAGCCGGGCGCAGCTATCGCGTCCGCGCCAAGGGCGTGGTCATGGCGTGCTGGAACTCCGTCTCCTCCTACGTCGTCCCCGAACTTCCCGCGGAACAGATCACCGCGATGCGGTACGGCACCAAGGTGCCGCTCGTGTACGCGCGAGTGGCGCTGCGGGACTGGCGGGCCTTCGCCGAGGCACGGGTCTCCCGGGTGAGCACGCCGTCGATGTTCTTCTCCAGTTTCGGGCTGCCGACGGTCACCGAGATCGGGGACTTCAGCATGCCGCACCGCCCCGAACTCCCCACGGTCGTCTCCCTGTCCGCCACGCCCGGCTCCCCCGGCCTGATCTGCCGCGAGCAGCACAAGGCGGGCCGGCGGACGCTGATCAAGATGGCCTTCGAGGACTTCGAGCGCGAGATCCGCGACTCGATGGCCCGTTCCCTGGGCGCGTACGGCTTCGACCCGGGCGAGGACATCACGGCCATCACCGTGAACCGCTGGGCCCACGGGTACGCGTACGAGTACAACTCCCTGGATGACCCGTCCCTGTTCCAGCCCGAGGCACAGCGTCCGTACGCGAAGGCACGCCGCCCGGTCGGCCGCATCGCCATAGCGAACTCGGACGCGGAGGCCTTCGGCTACACGCACGCCGCCTTCGACGCGGCCGTCCGCGCGGTGGAGCACCTGCTGTGACGGCGGCCGGGTAGCCCGGCCGCGGCCGGCTGCTCAGCGGGGCCAGGAGGCGAACTGGCGGGGGCCCGCACCGAATTCGGTGCGGGCCCCCGCCAGCCCTGAGCCGCGCTTGCCTCAGCCGCCGCTCCTTGCTCGAGAGCGGCGGCTTTTCGCCCAGAACGCACATCCGGCCACTGCCGCAAGCACCAGGACGACAATTATCGAAATGAACGGGGCGACACCCGCTTGCGAGAACATCGCTTTCTCCCCTGCTGAGTCTGGTAAGTCAGGAAACGGGTATCGGGTGAGCCGGCTCACACATGCTCGACCACCGCCTTCACGGTGGCTCCGGGTATCGCCAGCTCGACTGGGTCCACAACACCCGCAGATCAGGTGCTGCTTGACCCACCTCCATGATCTTGAGGCGTAGAGGGAGACTCTCGAAACCCGCACACGGTTGTGCCCTTACGGAATCCCGCTGAAGGTCTTGCCACCGACGGCACGTCGGGCCGTCAAGGACCGGTCTGACCCTCCACTGCCACCGAAACCTACCCCTCAGACGGGAAGTTCGCTGATTTCGGTGATGCTGAGGGCGAAGTCCAGGTTCCCCACCCCGTGGTTGGCGAGGCCCACCGTGATCACGCCCGCCCCTTCCAGCCAGTGGGCCATTTTCAGGCCGCCGACGTCCAGCGGCCGCATCCCGAGGCTCTCGATGAACGCCTCCACGCTTCCCTTGGCCTGCGCACTGTCACCTGCGAGGAAGACGTCGGGCCGACCCTTCTCCAGGACGTGGCGGAAGACGGTGTTGAACGCCTTCACCACGGTGGCGCCGGCCGGAGCAACATCGGCGACTTTCTGCGCGATCGAGGTCTCCTCCCGGTGGGCCAGTCCGTCGAACGTGGAATTGAAGGGATTACTGATGTCGACGAGGATCTTGCCCGCGAGAGCGTCCCCGTAGTGGGTGACGGCCGGCACGACGCCCTCGTACAACAGGGCCACGATGACGATGTCCCCGGCCGGGGCGGTGCCCCAATCACCGGTCGTGGCGCCATCGCCGAGAGCCTTGGCCAAGTCGGCGGCCTTGGACCGGTCGCGGCCCATGACTTCGACGGTGTTGCCGCCCGCTATTGCCCGCGCGGCGATGGTGCGGGCCATGTTTCCGGTGCCGATGATGCTGATGTTGTTCATGAGATGTCCTGCCCTGGTGGTGTGTTGGTGTGCGTTCAGATGGCGGTGGTGCCGCCGTCGGCGACGAGTTCCATGCCGTTGACGTAGCTGGAGTCGTCGGAGGCGAGGAAGAGGGCGGCGGTGGCGATCTCGTCGGGGCGGCCCATCCGGCCGCGCGGGATCAAGGACTCGAACCGGCGCTTGGTGGCCTCGTCGAAGAGTTCTTCCTGCTTGGCGGTGGCGACCTGGCCAGGAGTCAGAACGTTGACGCGGATGCGGCGGTCCTTGAGCTCGTTGAGCCAGATGCGGGCCCAGGCCTGCTGGACGGCCTTGCTGCCTGCATAGACACTCCAGCCAGGGAAAGCGCCGAGTGAGGCGTTGGAGCCGGTCATGAGGATGGAGCCGCCGTCGTTGAGGAGCGGCAGGGCCTTTTGGACGGTGAACAAGGTGCCGCGGGCGTTGAGCCCGAACCAGGTGTCGAACTGGGCCTCGGTGATCTCGCCGAGCAGGGCGGGCTCTCCCCCGCCGGCGCTGGCCCACAGCACGTCGAGGCTTCCCTTCTCCCGCTTGACGGTCTCGTACAGGCGGTCCAGGTCGTCCAGGTCTGCGGCGTCGCCCTGGACGCCGGTGACGTTGCGACCGATCTGCCGCACGGCCTCGTCCAGGGCCTCCTGGCGGCGGCCGGTGATGAAGACGTGCGCTCCCTCGGCGACGAACAGCTTCGCGCCGGCCAGCGCCATGCCCGTGGTGCCGCCGGTGATGACCGCGACCTTGCCGTCGAGCTTTCCCATAGTCGCTCCCTTGGGTCAGTGGTGCCGTGCACCTCGGAGGTGACGACGTTAAGTACACCGCTTCGTGTACTTACGGTACGAGGGCGAGCCGCCGGGGCGCAACTAAGTACACCGATCGTTACCCACTGAGGTACGCTGGGCCCATGACGGAGTTGGACAAGGGCCCCACGGGCCGCCGCCGCGGCCGGGGCGCCCGCGAGCGCATCCTCCGCGCGTCCCAGCAGCTGTTCCGCGAGCAGGGCATCGGAGGCACCGGAATGGACCAGCTGTGCGCGGAGGCCGGGGTGTCCAAGCGCACGGCCTACCAGCACTTCGCCGGCAAGGACGAACTCGTCGCCGAATACCTGCGCCGGTTCGACCCCTCCGTCCTGTCCGGCGTATTCGACCGCGCCGACCTCACGCCCCGCGAACGGATCCTCGCCGCCTTCGACGTCGCCCCCACCACGCCTCTGTGCCCCTATATCGCCACGGCCGTCGAACTCCACGACCCCGAGCACCCGGCATCCCAGTACGCGCGCGACTACAAGAGAGCCGTCGCCGTACGGCTCGCCGACGCCGCCCGTGAAGCCGGCGCCGCCGACCCCCAACAGCTCGGCGAGCAGCTCGCCCTGCTCATCGACGGCGCCGCGGCCCGGACCCGCGTCATCAATGCCGACGCCTTCCCCACCGCGGCCGCGGTCGCCGCCGTCCTCCTCGACAACGCCATCACCGCCGGCGATGCCCGGTGACGGGAGGTTGCGGGGAATTGGCGCGGCAGGTCGCGGCCTGAACTGGACGCCGGTCGCCCTGATCGTGGGGCGGCCGAATCACAGACTGCGCGGGTGCAGATGGTCGCTGCCGTACTCGCCAAGGGCTCGCAGAGACACAAGGCTCATTGGCCCTGCTACGGGTGACCGCTATGAGGTTCGCGGTCAACTCGCCGTGACGTTGAGGGGTTGTCACTGCATCATGAAGAGCGGCAGCAGTGACGGGGCACGGTGGTATCCAGCAGCTCACACGGCCGGCCCAGGGCACACGCTTCACCTACGACGACGTGAGATGCACAGACGGGCCGATGCGCCGCCCGGTGAAGGCAAAGCCCAGGGACCTCCCCTCAACCCAGGAAGGGGCCCGACAACCCGCCCACAGGAACAGTTTGGGCAGGGACCTTCACCGAGACCGGCTCACCATGGTCCGACAGGTTCAACGTATTGGTCACCCTTACACCACCCACGTTCAGCGCGGCACGGGTACGAACGACCCGCCCCCGGCCGTCGACCCAGACGTCGGCGGACACAGGCAGATCCTCGCCTGCGTGCGCCCAGGCCTGGTCCATCCTCTTGCGGCTGTCCGCCGCCATCCGGTCGGTCAGGGCAGCGTGGTCGAGAGCGCCCCGGTAGTGCGTAGTGCGGACACCGCCGATGGTCTGCGCACCGATGTCGCTCACCTCGCGCATTTTGGCTGTCTGCTGAAGCAGGAACTCCGGGTCATTGACCGGGCCACGCAGCGCGTAGTGGGCCTCGGTCCGCGCCCGCGGCATCGTCGCCCAGTCCCCCTTGCGGAGTTGAGGCATGTCGCTGACGTAGACCTTGCCGTCGGCGAACACTTCGCGCACGGAGGCGTCACCGGGCTTATGCAGCATGTGCACCTTCAGTGCACCCTTGTCTGCGGCCAGGTCGAAGCCGCCGGTCACATCGATCTCGTACGACTGGCCGACACCTGGGTCAAGCACAATCTTCTGACTGGTGTACGCCGATGAGGTCCGGGTCACCTTGACGGCGGCGAGCACAGCTACGGCCGGGTCGGCTTCCGGGGCCTTCCCCTTCCCAGACATGCACAGCGCGAGGATCATGCAGTTACGCGCTACCGCTCGCAAGCGCCGCCGAGCCGGCCGCAGGGTGGTGAAGGCCGAGGCCAAGGACTCGTCGAAGGCCAGGGGTAGGCCGGCCTACCGGGAGCCCGCCACAGGGCGCGACTTGTAGAAGGACTCCTCCAGGTAGGCAGCCTGGTGCCGCTGGTAGGGCTCCTCCAAGTAGGCGGCCTCGTCATCGTCGAGTTCGACGTCCACCGCGGCGACCGCGTCGGCCAGCTGGGCCGGCTTGGTGACCCCGACGATGGGCGAGGTCACGACCGGGTTGCGCATGACCCAGGCCAGGGCGACCTGGGCCGGGGACAGATCTCGCCTGTCCGCAATCTCGTGGACGCGTTCGGCCACCGCCTGGTCCTCGTCGCGGTACAGGATCTTGCCGCCCTCATCGGTCTCGGCGCGCGCCGTGGCGGTGCCCCGGGCCCGCGTCAGCCTGCCCCGCGCCAACGGGCTCCACGGGATCACACCAATGCCCTGGTCGGCGCAGAGTGGGAGCATCTCCCGCTCTGCCTCTCGGTGGATGAGGTTGTAGTGGTCCTGCATCGACACGAACCGGGTCCAGCCGTTCAGGTCTGCCAGGTACAGGGCCTTGGTGAACTGCCAGGCGTGCATGGAAGAGGCCCCGATATAGCGGACCTTCCCGGACCTGACCACGTCGTGCAGCGCCTCGAGGGTCTCCTTGATCGGCGTGTCGTAGTCCCAGCGGTGGATCTGGTACAGGTCGATGTAGTCGGTCCCCAGCCGCTTCAGGGAAGCATCGAGCTCGGCGAAGATCGCTTTGCGGGAGAGCCCGGCGCCGTTCGGGCCGGGGCGCATCCGCATCCAGACCTTGGTGGCAAGAACGACCTCCTCGCGCCGGGCGAAATCCTTGACCGCCTGGCCGACGATCTCCTCGCTGCTTCCGGCGCTGTACCCATTGGCCGTGTCAAGGAAGTTGACGCCGCCCTCGATGGCCTGCTTGATGATGTCCCGGCTGGCGTCCGCCCCCAGTGACCACGGCTCGCCACCCCGGTCCGGCTCGCCGAAGCTCAAACAGCCGAGGGCGATGGCGGAGACTTCCAGTCCGGTCGTTCCAAGTTTGATGTATCGCACGGTTGCGAACCTAGGAGTTGGAGTGTGCTCTAACGCAAGACGTCTCGGTCGGGTTTCCGGAGGCGTGGGGCATGTACGCCCTGTCGGGTTCGACCGTTTCAGTCAGACGCACGATCAGCCAGGGCAAGCACCACACCCAAGCCCTGCTATGCCTCGCAAGACGCCGAGCCGACGTGCTCTACGCGATGCTCCGCGACACCCATTCCCGCTCCGGCAAGGTCGGCCGGATACGCGCCGATCCGGAAGTGGCGCTCACCGCCTGCTCGTTCGACGGAATCCCGCACGGCCCCGCCGTCCCGGCGCGGGCCCGGGTGCTGCCCGCACCAGAGCTACGCAGCGCCCGACACGCCCTGACGACCAAGTACGGAAACCGCTTCCGTTGGTTCACGGTGGTCCTGCTGCTCGGACGGGCGCGCCGGTCCGGCGGTGCGCCCGTGGGCCTGGAGATCGGCCGCCCCTGACAGGGGCCCCGGATGCAGAGCGCCGCTCGCTCCCTCACATCCATCGGCGTACTCCCTGGCCCTCATCGCCGAACGAGCCAGGTCACTGTGTCGTCGAACCCTGACTCGCTGTCGGTGTGGGCGCGGTGATGGCCTGGGCGCTGCCGGGGCTGTTACAGGGGGCGCAGTTTGGGCCGCGGGCGGGCGAGGGTGGAACGGGCACGCCTGAGAGACGCGGGCGCCCACCAATTCGCTCTGCCGATGAGGCACATGGAGGCGGGCACGAGGATGGTGCGGACGAGGGTCGCGTCGATGAGCACGCCGACGGTCAGGCCGAAACCGAGGATCTTGAGCAGAGTGATGCCGGATGTGGCGAGCCCCGCCATGGCGACTGCGACGGCAGCGGCGGCGACAGTGACCAGGCGGCCGGTGTGGGAGATGCCCGTGGTGACCGCGCGTCGGTTGTCGCCGTGGCGCCGGTACTCCTCCTGAATGCGTGCCAGCAGGAAGGTCTCGTAGTCCATGGACAGACCGAAGGCGACGCAGAACAGCAGCAGCAGGATGCAGGGGTTGACGGTGCCGGTGACCGTGAAGTGCCCCAGCAGAGGGGTGAGGTGCCCGTCCTGAAAGGCCCAAGTGACGGTACCGAAGCAGGCAGACATGCTCAGTGCGGCCACGACGATGGCTTTGAGCGGCAGGAAGACGCTTCCCGTGAAGAGGAACAGGAGCAGGGCCGTGCTGGCTGCGGTGATGCCCAGGGCGGGGAGCAGGCTGGACTTGATGGCGGCCCGGGTGTCGAGGAAGCGGGCGGCCGGTCCTCCGATCGAGGCGGGTCCGGGCATGGCGGCTGTCCGGGCGTCGCGGACTGCTGCGTCCGATGCCTTGGTTCCTGCGGATTGAGGCAGCTGGGCGTTCATCCACGTCCCGCCCGACTGGTGCAGCGTGGGGCTCCCAGGGCCGATGACACGTCCGGCACGGTAGTGCGCCGTGGGTGTGGTGAGGGCGGCCGTCGGGTGAGCGCGTGACCAGGTGCGCGCGTACGCTTCCCAGCCTTCGCGCGCTCTCTCATACGAGGCGCCAGGAATGGCGATGCTCATGGTGGTGGCCTGGGCGGCGGGAATGACAGCCCCGAGCTGTCGTGCCACGGAGTGCGCCTGTGCCCTCGGGGGCAGGATTCGTTCGTCCACCGGGCCCAGGTGCAGATGGGCGGCGGGCAGGAGCAGAGCGGTGAGGGCCAGCAGTGCTCCGCCGGCCCACAGGGCCGGTCGTTTGGTGACCATGGCCGCGACCGTGCGCCAGAACGCGCCTACGCGCCACGGGTCGTGCTGATCCGGTCCCGCGATGCGCTGCCCCAGGAGGGTCAGCAGCGGGCGCAGCAACAGGTAGCTGGAGGCAGCGGCGCACAGTGCCACGACGAGTCCGGAGCACGCCATGGAGCGCAAGAACGGAATGGGGAAGCAGAGCAGGGCTGCCATGGCGGCGGCGATGGTGACCGAGGAGTAGACGGCGGCCCGTCCCGCGGTGCGCACAGCGGTGTGGAGTGCCTGCTCGGCGGAGAGTCCGGCAGTGACCTCATGGCGGTAGCGGTTGATGATGAACAGGCAGTAGTCGACGGTGAGTCCGAAGCCCAGGGCTGCTGTCAGATTGGTGGAAAAGACGGACAGGGGCATGAGCGCTGCCAGCGGCCGCAGCAGCGCCAGTGTGATGACAGCGGCAACAGCCGCCACCGCCAGAGGGATGAGGGCGGCGACGAACGAGCGGAAGACGAGGATCAGCACGAGCAGTACGACGGGGGCGCTCAGCAACTCGGCTTTCAGCAAGTCGCGTTCGCTGTCGTCCGTGGCCTGTGCGCCGGTCCAGGCAGGCCCTGTGGCTCCGATGCTCATCCCCGCATGCGGCCGGGTGAATTCCGGGACCAGGGTGCGGGCCACGCTGACACGATCGTTCTCGTCCCCGCGCAGGAGTGCCGTGATGACGGCGTGGTGGCGGTCCGTGGAACGCAAGGCTGGGTTCTTGGTCTGCCAGTAGGAACGCACGGTGAGTACGCCGTCGCGGTGATGCAGCCGACGCGTCAGGTCCTGGCCCATCCGCGTGACGGACTGGCTGTCGATGGAGTCACGCGTCGTGATGAGGAAGGTCAGATCGGGCGGGCCGTCATGAAGACGGTTACGTACGAAGTCATCGGCTGCTGCGGAAGACGTCGTGGTGGCATCGAAGCCACCACTGTTGAGGTTGTTCCACGTACCGACGGCTACCAGCGCGGCCAGACCGGTGAGGACGAACGCCGCCAGCAGCGTGGCGTAAGCACGCCTGGCCGAGGAACGCGGAAGGCCTCGTCCACGCAGGGGTGTGGCGTGATGCACGGTGCCTCCTTGGGTAGTTGCGGCGCGGAAGTCGCTGCCGTCCTGTTGGCGCGCGCGACAACAGGTGTCGTCCTCAGGCGCTTGTCGGCCTTCGCGCCGGAGCTCCGATCGGATGGGACAGCGGTTACGGAGCGTGGCGCCCGGCCGGGTCTGTTGTCCCTGTGGAACGGCAGTTGCCGCTGACAGAGCCTAGAGGTCCGGCAACCTCCGACGGCGTGAGCGTGAAGGAAAGCGCGTGTCGCACGGCAGTTGAGGGAATCTCTGCCCCCGCTCGCGGTGGCTGCCGCCTTCTCGGACCACTTCTCCCTACGATGACTCTCTGTCAACAGCAGGAGCGTGGGCGTCGCCGACGTCCTCGGACACCGATGACCACGGGAAGGCGACCTCTTGACCACGGCCGCTTACGACATGCTTGTCACCAAACTCACCCAGGACCTGGGGGTTGACGCGGCTCTGATCCAACCAGAGGCGACGTTCGCGGACTTGGAGGTGGATTCCCTGGCCGCCCTGGAGCTCGGCGTCATCCTGGAGGAGGACTTCAAGATCAAGTTTGATCTCGAGGAGCTCCGCCGGGAAGACATGACACTCGGGCAGTTCACGCGGCACGTCGAACGGTTGCTGGCACAAGCCGCGTCGACGCCCGCCGGAGCGGCGTGATGGACGCCGCGATCACCGGCCTGGGCCTGCTGACGCCTGCCGGGCTGGGGGTGGACGCGACATGGCAGGGCCTGTGCGCCGGCCAGCCGGCAGCACGGCCCCACACGGTGCTGGAGGGTCTCCCGGTGAATTTCTGCTGCCGGCTGCCTGACTTCGACGCGGAGCCGGTACTGGGCCGCAGGCTGACCTGGCGGCTGGATCTCTTCGCCGAAATGGCGCTGGTCGCCGCGCTGGAGGCGGTGCAGGACGCGGGACTGGACCCCGCCGTGTGGGACGGTGCCCGCGTCGGAGTCGTCATCGGCAACGGCAGCGGCGGCAACGTCGGGCTGGAGAAGGAGTACGGCAAGCTTCAAGAGGGCCGTATCAGCGCGATCTCACCTCTGACCATTCCACGGTCGGTACCCAACATGGTGGCCGGTGAGATCGCCCTGGCCATGAAGGCGCTCGGTCCGAACTTCGTCACCGCCACGGCGTGCGCCTCCGGCGCGACGGCGCTGGGGGTGGCGCGAGACCTGCTGCGGCTGAACCGGTGCGACGTCGTCCTCGCCGGGGGCAGTGAAAGCGTGTGCTCGCGCATCGCAAGTGCGGGCTTCAGCCAGGCCGGTGTGCTGTCCACGCGTACGCACGACCCCGCCGGAGCCTCACGTCCCTTCGATGCCGACCGCGACGGCTTCGTCCTCGGCGAGGGCGCGGCCGTCCTCGTGATGGAGCGGGCGGAGCACGCGCGAGCCCGAGGAGCCCGCATCCAGGGATACCTCTCCGGTTACGGCGCCACCGCGGACGGCTATCACCCCACCGCGCCCGATCCGTCCGGCCAAGGCGTCGAACGGGCCACCGCCATGGCGCTGGACGACGCGGGACTGCGGCCGGAAGACATCGGGCACATCAACGCGCACGGCACCTCCACCCAGAAGAACGACCTGGCCGAGGCCCTGGTCCTGCGCAAACTGTTCGGCACACCGCCGCCCGTCACCGCCACCAAGAGCGTGATCGGTCATGGAATCGGGGCCGCGGGCGCCATCGAGGCAGCGGTCACGGTCCTGGCCCTGCGCGAGCAGCTCATCCCGCCCACGGCGAACCTCGACCGGATGGACGAGCGCATCGAGCTGGATGTGGTGACCAAGAACCCTCGTCCCCACACCATGCACGCCGCTTTGTCCAACTCCTTCGCCTTCGGAGGACAAAACGCGGTGCTGGCTTTCCGCGCCCCCTGACTCTCCTGCCCGGCAGCTGCCGGGTCCGACTGCAGAAGGTAATGCTCGTGCTCAGCCAGGAAACGACACTGCCCCACGACCCGGCTACCGAAGGCACCCCCTTCGACGTCACTGACCTCATTTGCGTCACACCCCCCTACCTCGCCCTGCAGCACCTGCGCCGCAGGACCGCCGGTGACGTGAGCGCAACCGTGCCCGTGGAAACTCCCCGGGGCCGGCAGGCGGCCGTCATGGGCATCGGCGAGGTCGGACGGCATCTGGCGATCCTCGGCCTGTGCGCGGCCGCCAGCGTCAATCCGCGCGAAGGACGCCACGCCTACCTGGCCCGCACCGCGGAAGCCGAATGGGTCGCCCCGCCTTCCCTGACGGACCCCACCGGCCTGCTGACCGGGAACGCCCGCGCACAGATGACCGGCCCACGCCAGGCCCACGCCGACACCGAGCTGGTCGACAGCGGCAACGGCCAGGTACTCGCCCGCATGCGCATCGGCTACGACGTCCTGCCCCATCGCCTCCTCACCCGGCTCCTGGAGCACGAGAACCCTGGCGCCGGCCCCGTCCTCCCTGCACCGGACGCCGGATCCGCGTACTCCCAACCACTCCCCTTGGAGAACTTCTCCTACGACCAGCAGACCGGGGCAGCCCGGGCAGATCTGCTCATCACCCCGGCCCTGTGCCCCGGACACTTCGACGGCCATCCCGTGCTGCCGGTTGCCATCGCCGCAACCGCCATGAGCAACCTCGTCGACCACGCCATCGCGCAACGGCATCCCCACGCGCACTGGTTGAGCGGACCGCTGACTCTCACAGCCGACCAGTTCGCCTGCGCGGGCCAGACCGTCACCTTCCAAGCCCGCCCGGCCGGGACCATGGGCTACCACTGCACCGCCCGGCTCGACAGCCGCCTCATCGCCTCCGTCAACGTCAAGCTGATTCTCGTGGACTCCCTCCTGCTCCCGCCCTCCACAACACCTAGCACACCCCTCCCCCAGAGCAGGTGAACCGCCCGTGCCGCACGCCGTCATCACCGGAGCCACAGCCGGGATCGGGCTGGCATTCGCCCGACAACTCGCCTCCTGTGACTACGACTTGACTCTGGTCGCCCGCACGGAGCGGGACCTCGACCGGGTCGCTGCCGAGCTGCGTCACGCCACGTGCCACATCACCGCCCTACCTGCGGATCTCGCCTCCGCGACCGGGTGCACCCTCGTCGCCCAGCACTTGCAGAACCAGACTCCGGACCTGCTCATCAACAACGCGGGCATCGTCCTCGCCCGGCCCTTCCTCGACAACGCCGTCACCGCGGAGGAACAGCTGCTCGATGTCAACGTGCGTGCCGTGCTGCGCCTGACCCACGCGGTACTCCCCGCCATGCTGCGCCGTGGGACCGGCCAGATCATCAACGTGTCCTCGTTCTGTTCGGCAGGCCTCAGCGCGATGTCGAACACATACCCGGCGAGCAAGGCATGGCTCAACTCGTTCACCGCCTCCCTCGCCCACTCCCACCAAGTCCGCAGCAGCGACGTGCAGATCATGGCGCTGCTGCCCGGCTTCACCCGCACCGAGCTGTTCACACGCAACCAACTGGAGGCGTCACACCTCCCTGCCTGGATGTGGCTGGACAGTGAGCGAGTGGTATCCGTCGCACTGCGCGACCTGCGCCGCGGCAAGAAACTCAGCATTCCCGGCAAGCGCTACAAGGCCGCCACCTGGGCCCTGCGTCACCTTCCACCGGCCCTGCTACAACAGGCCGGTTGGGACTGGACCCATCCACGCCACGTGTGGCGCCCATCCAGCTCCCCCGCCACGTCAGACATCCCGCACGCAATCATCGACAAGCGCTGTCGCACGAAGGCACCTTCGTCTACGAACTCCTCGAAGTCCCTGCCCTGAGCTGGGCACACCGGGACGTACTCGTCTACCGCGCGCCTTCGTCGTCCCGCCGGGGATCCATCAGCGGGGCCTCGCCCGCCTCGGTGAAGGCTCGCTGCCTGAGGTTGCCGTCGAAAAGTTGGATCATGGTGGCGGCCAGGACGTCAGCCCTGTCGATGGTCCGGCTGTCCCCTTGGCGGACGGACAGGGCGCGGACGGACTCCTCCAGGGGCGCGGGTGAGGCCGACTCGGCCGACAATCCCATGGAGACGGTACCGAAACGCTTGACCCCGCCTTCGCGAACGATCATGGCCGCATCCCGGGCGAGGTCCGTCAGGAATGCGCTCGCAATGCCGTCCAGGTCGCGGACCATCTCCGGGACGGCCCTCGCCCCCCGGCCCCGCAGAAGCACCTTGACCCCGGCCTCGAACCTGTGAGCGCCCACGACAGCGCTCGGCTTGCGCGACCTGATGCGTTTGCGGGAGGGCGCGATGACACCCCCGGCGTCGTTCGGGGCACCGGTCATGCCTTTGAACGTCGGGCTGTGCGCGTACCACGCGCCTCCCACTTCCAACTCGACGTTCCGGTCTATCGCCGAGACAAGGTGCCCGGAAGACAGCTTCTTCCGGGACTCCTCCGCTGCCGCTCTTCGGGCGCCGTCGATGATCTCCGTCAGCACGGTCCGCGTCACGGATGCGGCGGTCCAAGCGGCCGCACGGCTGACGTGCATCGGCGTCACATCCCTGAACACCGCCCTCACGAGAGAACTCTTGAACGGCAAAGCCTCTGTGACCGAGACGGATAGGATCCCGGGGCCCCTGCGCTCAGGACCTGCTGACTGTGCGGCCATCGAATGGAACGCTCCCTACTGTCCGGGTCACCAGCGGGCCACTCCTCACCACGCAGCCCCGCTCTCTCCATCCTCTGTCGAAACGGCCACCGGTCCAAGGCCTGGCGGGCACACCCCACAACGACCGGTGGTCGGCGTGCGGCGACGCTGCCGTCGGTGAAGGTGTTCTGGTAAGGCGCCGCCACCATGCGCGGCCTCGGATCTGACGTACGGCCAGGACCTGGCATGTCCGGTCCGTCTCGTCGCCGCGGGCCGCCTCCACCCGAAGATCGGCACCGTACGCGACTGGTCCCGCACCGTCGACGTCATCATCGACCTGCGCGCCCGCACGGCCCGCGGCAACGCGGTCCTCACCGCCACCTGAGCCGCCACCCGGCCTCGCCCCAGCGGTTGAGGGCGGCCGTGCACATCACCAGGGCACTACGCCGGCGTCGTCGAAGAACGTGCCGGTTCGGCCGCCGTCGGGCAGGGTCGCGAGTTTGATGGCGATCGCCGCCCCCTGTTCGGGGGTGCGCACGCCGCGGAAACCGTTGAGGTCGGTGGCGACGTAGCCGGGGCAACCCACGTTGATCAGGATGTTCGTGCCGCTCAGCTCCCGCACGTACACGTATTGGAGGGTGACGGCGTTCAAGAACGTCTTCGACGGCGCGTACGCGACGGCCACCAGCCCTGCCGTCTGCTCGGCGGCTGTTCCTGCCTGCCGGTTGAGGGAGCCAACGCTGCTGGACATGTTCACGATCCGGGGTGAGGCAGAACGGCGCAGCAGCGGCAGCATCGCGTTGGTGACACGGATGACGCCGATCACCGACGCGTTCGGCGTCCCGCTGGACGTAACCGGCGACGCGAGCGCGACCGAAGCCGCACGCCTGATCGAGGAGCGGGCCGGACGTCTCGACGCGCTCGTCAACAACGTCGCCGTCACCGGGGGCATGCCACAGATACTGAACGCGGATCTCGCCGCCGTACCGGTACTGGACGCGCCGGTCGTCACCACAGTGATCGCCTGGCCACCCCACAGTCGGTCCAGAGCCGTCGCCGACCTCGTCCGCACCGCGACACATCTCTAGCGGTTCCCACATGCCTGGCCGCGTTCCCGCTTCCCTCGCCCGTGTCCTGTCGCCTCATATCTGGCGTGTGGGCGGTGCTGACTTGCCGGAACATGATGACGTTTGCCGGCAGCTTCCGAGGCGACCGAGTCGACGACAGTCTGGAGACGGGCGAGCCTGATCGCGCCGATCAAGAGCGGGCCGACCCTCGTGGTGCATGCTGGATGGTTCTTGTGGCCGGGCACGCAGAAGGAGCACCTATGGCAAAGCAGGGACACGAAGAGGACAGGCTGTTGTCCGGCTACCTGGTCGACGAGTCCCGACCCGAACGGCCCGTCCTGCTCGACGAGCAGGGCAAACCCCTGCGGACCTGGCGGGAGAACTACCCCTACGACCACAAGCTGGGCCGCAAGGCCTACGAGCGCGACAAGCGCGTGCTGCAGATCGAACTCCTGAAGCTGCAGAAATACGTCCGCGCACGAGGGCTTCGGGTGGCGGTGCTCTGCGAAGGACGCGACGCAGCGGGCAAGGGCGGAACCATCAAGCGCTTCACGGAGCGGCTCAATCCACGCAGTGCGCGGGTGGTCGCGCTGGACAGGCCCACGGAGAAGGAGGCCGGCCAGTGGTACTTCCAGCGGTACGTCGACCACCTGCCGTCCGCCGGCGAGATCGTCTTCTTCGACCGCTCCTGGTACAACCGTGCCGGTGTGGAGCCCGTGATGGGCTTTTGCACCCCGCGAGAACACCAGCGGTTCCTGGCCCAGACACCACTGTTCGAGAAGCTGCTCACCGATGACGGAATCGTCCTGGTGAAATTCTGGTTCTCCGTATCCCGGGCCGAACAGCGCACCCGGTTCGCGATCCGCCAGGTGGATCCGGTGCGGCAGTGGAAGCTGTCCCCCACGGACCTGGCCTCCTTGGACCTGTGGGACGCCTACACCGCGGCCAAGGTGTCCATGTTCCGGGCCACGGACACCGAGCACGCCCCATGGTCCGTGATCAAGACCAACGACAAACGCCGCGGCCGTCTCGAAGCGATGCGCCACCTGCTCCTGCGTATCGACTACGACGCCCGCGACCCGGAGGCGGTGGGCAAGGCCGACCCGCTCATCATCGGCCCGGCGAACACCCTGCTCGAAGCGGGCGAGGACCCCACGGACCTGTCCCCGAGCCGACTCGCTCCGCACCCCGTCGGCCCCGGCCGGCATCCCCTCGAAACTCCCCCGGCCGCCTCGTCATGACGGGCGGAGGACGGGTGCGCTGCCGGCTCCGGCCGCCCGGCAGCGGACCCGGACCCGGACCCGGGCAGCGAGGGGGGGTGCCACCCAGGTCCGGGAGTTCACGCTCAGCTGCTCGCGGTGCCGAACACGGTGCTGAGGTAGGTGCCCGGGTGGGTGGCGCCGTCCTGACGCACCACCGCGATGTCCTTCCACGGCCAGGCGAGCGTGGCGGTCGCCGTGGTGTTGGGCGGCGTGACCTTCACCTTGGCCGGTACGAACGCCTCTTCACCCGCACCCGTCGACTTGGGTGAGGTCGGCAGGAAGGTCAGCTCGGCCATGGTGGCGACACCCGGCTTCAGCGTGACCGTCGCGGCGGTCTGCTTCTGCCACGCCACGCTCCACGCCTCCCCCTTGGCGTTCACCAGGTCGAGTCCGGGGTGTCCCTTGAAGGTGCAGGTGCGCTTGCCGACGTTGGTGAACAGCAGTGTGGCGGTCGTCTGCGTGGCCGTGCCGTCCGGGTCGGCGTCGGTGCCGTGCACGATCGAGGGCTTCACCTCGGACCCCGTACAGGCCGGCTTGGCGGCGGCCTGCGCGGAGGCCGACGACACGGCGACTCCGCCGACGGCAGCGGCGCAGACTGCCGCGGCGGCCACAGCGCGGGACAGACGAGTACGGGTACGGATGGCATTCATCGGGTGCGTTCCTCCGTGGTCATCGCGGCTACCGGTGCAGCCTGCACCTAAGTAGAGCTGCGGTTCCTCCCGCAGGTTGGCTGCCGATTGCCACAGCCACGTAACAGCGCACGCGCACCCTCCACGCCGAGGAACACCCGTGCCCAGCCCGCCGGATGCTCCCTCACCCCCTGGGCGTGGTGTGGTCGTGTCCCCTGACGCGGAATCCGGTCACGCCCCGTACACGCGGAACTCGGAGACCTGTCCCGCCGGCCAGCCGGTGTTGGCGGTGAAGACGAGTCTGAGGTGGCGCGCGGTCGATCCGTTGGGCAGGGACAGGGTGGCGGTGTTGCCGGTGGCGGGATCGAAGGTGCAGGCCGTGGCGCCGCGCAGGGAGCTGAACGAGGAGCCGTCGGTGCTGCCTTGGACGGCGACGGTCTGGGTGCGGGTGGCCCAGGCGGTGGCCGGGGGCAACGTGAGGACGACGCGGCCGACTCCGGTGGCGGTGCCGAGGTCGACCTGCAGCCATTGCGGGAAGGCGCTGTTGGCGCTCTCCCAGTACGTGTTCGCGTTGCCGTCCACGGTGTTCTGTGAGCCGTAGCCCTGGGTGTGGCTGCTCTCGGTGGTCGGCCGGTCGAGCGCCAAGTTGCCGTTGGTGGGGCCACCGGTGGTCGTCGCCGTGAGGCGGTTGGACGGTTCGGAGACGCCACCGGCCGCGTCGAGTGCCTGCACGTCGAACGTGAAGGGCGTCGAGGCGGTGAGCCCGGTGACGGTGTACGTGGTGGCGTTCGCGGTGGTGGTGCCGACCGCGGTGACGGCGGTGCCGGCGATCCTGCGGATGCGGTAGCCCGTCACGGCGACGTTGTCCGACGAGGCCGTCCAGGCCAGCGCCACGGTGGTGTCGGTCACCGCGGTGACCCGCAGGCTCGCGGGGGCGGTCGGCGGCACGGTGTCACTGCCGCCGGTCACCGGAGGAGTGGGCCGGACCGGGGTGACGGCGATCTGGCCCTTGAGCATCCGGCCGCCGTCCCCCGTCAGGCGCAGGTAGTAGTCGGAGGAGCACGCCGTCCCGTCCTCGTCGAGGGCCAGGAAGCCCGACCCGGCCGGGACCCAGGCCTGCGACTCGGCGGTCTTGGCGATCTGGTTGCCCTCGTTGTACTCGTCGAACATCGAGATGTAGGCGCTCGCCACCCCGGCCCGGCCCATGTTGTAGAACTGCCGCCACATGAAGTCGCCGTGGGCGCGCTGCCGGTCGCCCACTCCCCCGGGCAGGACGCACGGCTGGTAGTCGATGCCGTGCGCGGTGCATTCGGCGAGGTCGGGGACGGTGGCCACGTTGTAGAAGTTGTCGGCGTCGGCGACGTTCCCGATCCGGCCGACCATCCACGGCGAGAGCATGTCGAAGGCGTGGTAGACGTCGGAGAAGCCGGGCCGCGAGTCCCGGTCGCCGGTGCGCCACCAGGTCGGCACACCGCCGATCACGTAACAGCCCTGCGCCTTGAACCAGTTGACGACGTCCAGGCAGGCGTCCGGGGTGAACGGCCGCTGGTTGTCGTTGAAGCCGAAGCCCCAGACGCACACCACCGGCTTGCCGTTCTGCCGCGCGTAGGAGGCGGAGGCCGTGTGGGTGCGCATCTTGTCGGTCCAGTCTGCCTTGATGTCCGTTCTCATCGAGGCCCAGTCCGAGACGTCGTACATCACGTAGAACTTGACGCCCGCGGACTCGGCCGCGGTGCGCACCTTGCCCGCCATCGCGTCACGGGTCGGGCCTTCGCCGCCGGTGGGGTTGAAGCGCTGGAGGGCCGCGGTGTCGATGCCGTACTGCTTCATCCAGCGGAAGTGCACGTCGACGGTGGACTGGTCGTAGGAGGAGAACAGCGAGGCGGGCCGGCCGACTCCGAGGTCGGCGAAGGCGGTGCGGTAGGTCGTCGGGTAGTCGCGGACGTCGGGCCAGGCCACGATGGCCTTGTTCGACGCGGACGGCGTCTGGCCCCAGTTCTGGGCCCAGTGCCACCAGCCGTCGATGGGGGCGCCGTCCCCGGCACACGCGAACCAGCCCTGGTACCCCACGGTCACTTTGCCGACCACGTCGCCCGGCGCGCTCGCCGCGGCGGCGGGGCTCGCCAGCAGTGCCGGGCCGAGCCCGGCGGCTCCGGCGACCCCTGCCATGGTCGCGGCCTGCAGGAGTGCACGACGCGTGACGGCCATCTGGATCTCCTCCGATCGGTCGCCAACTCCACTGCCGGACAAGGTCGTTGGCCGGCGGCAGCGGTGGCGATGGGGTGGACGGGAGGAGAGCGTATTGTTGTGGACATGCAAGCGCAATAGAGAGTCAGTCATGCGCAAGAAGCTTGTGGATTGACGCAATATGATGCTTGCGCGGGTAGCTGCTCGCTGGACCGAACCCGTCGGCCGTGACAACACGGGCCTACGGAGGCACCCGAGTTCGCTGTCTTCGGACCATGCCCGGACGGCGTCGAGCGTGGGGCAAGTCGCCCTGTGCGGCCCGGGCGGGGCGCGGTGCCGACAGCCAGAACGCAGCCGACTCACGGATCCGGTCACGGCCACCATGAACTCGGAAGAACATCCCCACACCGGGAACAATGCTGCCGCGATCGCCCCAGTCCCCCAAGGTCGTTAGGGTCGGGCCCATGGCTTCCACAGATGTCGCCCTGCGTCCCGTGCACCCCAGCGATCTGCCCGTGTTCTTCCGGCACATGAGCGACCCCGAGTCGCATCGGATGGCCGCCTTCACCGCCGAAGACCCCACGGACCGGGCCCACTTCGACGCGCATTGGGAGCACCTCCTCGCCTCGCCGGACGCCGTCACCCGCACCGTGCTCGTGGACGGCGACGTGGTCGGGCACGCGGCCGTGTACGGCGAACCGGGCTCGCGCGAGGTCACGTACTTCATCGATCGCTACTACTGGGGACGGGGCATCGCGACCGCGGCGCTGCGGGGGCTGCTCGCCGAGGTCCCCGAACGCCCGCTGCTCGCCCGGGCCGCGGCGGACAACACCGGATCGGTGCGGGTCCTGGAGAAGTGCGGCTTCAAGGTCGTCGGCAAGGACCGAGGCTTCGCGAACGCGCGGGGAGCAGAGATCGACGAGCTGGTGTTGCGGTTGGACGGAGAATTCCCCCCGCCCCGTTAGCCGGACCACTGCCCTCCGGCGTCGGCGCCCGGATTCGGGATCGGGAGTTGCTGACACATGGGCCCGGGACAGGTCCGCGCAGCCGCGCCCTTGCTTTCCCTCCAAGCCCAGGTCACCGAACAGCGTGTCCTGGCCGGGCAGTTGCAGCGCGCGTGGACCCCCCGCACCCGTTTGGTCCCCGCAGAATGGGGGACCCGCCCTCACCAGATGTTTTCGTGAAGCGAGAACCCCCTGCCCCCGGGCTTCTTGGACTGCTGTGACGCCTTTCTACGTGCGTCCCGCCAGCTGTTCCAAGCCGGGAGAGCGCATCCACCCTTGCCTCTCCCGGAGTTGGTGGAGACGCATGCGTGCACGGCTCCTGACCAGTGCGGACTGGCCAGAACCGTGCACAACGCGCAGCCGCCGCCCGCGGGCACCTCGGCCCGGAGCCCCGGCGGCGGCTGCGTCCCTTCTCACTCCATTACCGCCTGCCCTGTGGGGACTTGACTGCCCCGCATGCGAACCCGCCGCTGGTGCTGGCGCATTCCCGCGACGCCAGCACCCACGGCCGGCCGGACCGTACCGGCCCCAGGGGGAGCTGAACGCGGCCGGTACGCCCCGCCCCTCCACCCTCCACCTCGCGGCGCGACATATGCCACTGCGGTAGAGCGGATTTCCTCTACGCCGCAATCCCGCCATGTCCAGCCGGGCACGGCCGCGACCCGGTCGTCATGCTCTGTCGCAGGCGAGGGCCCCGACAGTGCATCCGGCGAGCGCCCCGATTCCCCGCGCAGCCGGCCCGTCGCCGAGTACACCAAGGTGCAGGAGGATGGGCCGCTCAGAGCTGGTGCTCCGCATCGTGGCAGGTGAAGCAGGTGAGGCGGCGGGCCGGGTGCTTGAGGGTGGACAGGCCCATGCCTTCGTGCCGGTGGATCTCTGTGGCGGTGAGCTTGATGTGATCGGGGCAGAGTCCGGCGCCGCAGTTGTGGCAGGAGGCGGTGGCCGGGGTGGTCGTTCTCTGTTGGTGACAGTCGTAGCAGTTCATGCTTCCCTGCTTTCCCCATCGGTGACGGCTGAGGCGAGGTACGCAAGCCGCGCCCCATCGACCGGCGTGCCGCTTCGACTTCTGCGGGCGACGGCCCGCCCTCACCGAGTGACTGAGGACCGGACGTCACAGGCATCCACTTGGCGTGGTGCAGCATCACGCCACGAGGCGGCGGGGCAAGGGGACTTGCCTCGGGGGACGCATCGGGTCGCCAAGAGCACACGGCGCGGAGAGCGAGCTGCGGCCTCTGTGCCGGATGTGCGGAATGATCCGGTGCGACGTCGCGGCGAATGCGAACGGCCGGGGACCGGGGCGGTACTTTCCACGGTATCCCTGGGTCGATGCCTTGCACAGTGGTGCCGGGCAGGGCGGACGAGATGGTCCGAGCCGAGCGGGAACTGATTCTCGGTGCGCTGCCGCCGCCGGGGACCTGACCCCCGGCGGCGGCAACGGTACGCGGGACCACGCGGCTCCCCCACCACACGGTGCCCGCACACAGGATCGTCTTCACCGGCTCCGGGATGACGCGGGAATGCACCCCGGCTTGGAACAGGCCGATGAGGACGAAGACCGGGGCGATAGGTCGGCACTGCCACCCCGGCCGTCTCGGTGTCGTGCAACCCGGGGTCAGGGGGCAGTCGAACGAACGCCGCGACATGAAGTACGGACGCGACGTCAGGTCCACCGTACGCACCACTGATCCCGACCGAAACCCCCCAACCCGCTCGGCCCGGCCTCGGTGACCGTCCGCGAGCCAGGACGCATCGACCCCTGTGCCGCCGTCACCACCGGCCCGTGTAACGCTTTCGGGCGCCACGGACTAGTACCGGATGTAAGGCATCGCACCTGTGACTTGTTGAGGAGCCATCCGTGCCAGCGGAGCATCCGACCGCACCACCCGCGCGAGACCCCGCAGGGTTCGCCGCGTTCTACGAGCAGCAGTTCGACACCGTGCTCGGCTTCGTCACCCGACGCGTGTCCCACGCGCACCTGGCCGCCGACCTGACCGCGGACATCTTCGTCGCCGCCCTCGAGGGCGCCGATACCTACGATGCCCGGCGCGGCACACCCGTCGCCTGGATCCACGGCATAGCCCGCAATGTCCTGCACGCCCACTTCAACGGCACCGCCCGCGAGCAGCACGCCGTCGCCCGCATCAGCGGGCGCCGCCTCCTGGACGACGAGGACGTCACCGCCATCGAAGCGCGGATCGACGCGGACCGCGCCTCCCGGGAGCTCGCGTCCGCCCACGCCGCGCTCTCCGATCCGCTGCGTCACGTACTGGACCTCGTCGCCCTGGACGGTCTCACCGTTCGAGAGGCAGCGCACGCACTGGGCATCAGCCCGACTGCCGCTCGGGTACGGCTGCACCGCGCACGCAAAGCACTGCGCACGGCAGGACAGATCAACGCCGACATCCACGACCTACTTCTGGAGGCCACCCGATGAACGCCCCCGCGCACTTCAAGGACCAGCTCGGCGCCGAACTGCACGCCCGTGCGGCCGCCCTGCCCGCCCCCGCCGCCCATCAGCGCCCGGCCCGCGC
>NZ_JAAGMG010000323.1 GCF_010548525.1 Streptomyces sp. SID14478 | reverse complement strand
GTCGCCCAGGGCCTGGGCCAGGGTCAGGGTCCGCCAGGCGGGGAGCCGGGCCGCGTCGGCGGGCCCGTCCCCGTCGGTGTCCAGGGCGAGCAGCGAGACCACGGCCGTGGGCTCCCCGTCGGCCACGGCCGCGCGCAGGGCGGTGGCCGTCCCGGTACGTTCCTGTCCGCTGCCTGCGCCGCGGTGGACCGTGACGGCCGTCGCTCCGGCGCGTTCGATGGCCCGGCGGACCATCTCGCCCCAGGCGTCGGGGACTTGGGGGCCCGTCACCAGGAGGACGCGGCCGGTGAGCGGGGCCGTCTGCCACGTGGCGTCGTGCCACTGCACGCGGTAGCGCAGCCCCTCGTCGGCGGGCTCGGTGCGGCGGCCGGGTGCCGTGTGCCAGAACGGGCGGTGCCGGAAGGGGTAGGTGGGGAGTTCGGCGACGGTGCCGTGCGCCAGCGCGGGGCGCCAGTCGACGCGTACGCCGTGCACATGGGCCTCGGCGAGCGCGGCCAGGAACCGGTCCGGGCCGCCCGCGTCCCGCCGCAGGGTGCTCAGGACCGCGGCGTCGCAGCCGACCGCCTCGACGGTCGCCGCGATGCCCGGGGTGAGGACGGGCTGCGGGCTCACCTCGATGAAGGCGTCGAAGCCCGCCTCCGCGAGCAGGCGCGTGCCCGTCTCGAACCTGACCTGTTCGCGCAGGTTCCGGTACCAGTAGTCGGCGCCCATGAGGGCGGTGTCGATCGGCTCGCCGGTCGTCGTGGAGTACAGCGGCACGGGTGCGGTCCGGGCGACGATGCCGGACAGCGCGGCCGTCAGTTCCGCACGCAGCGGCTCGACCATGGGCGAGTGGGAGGCGTAGTCCACGGGGATGTCGCGTGCCCGTACGCCGTCGGTCGCGCAGGCGGCGAGCAGCGCGTCGAGCTCGGCGCGCGGGCCGGCCACCACGACCGATCCGGGCCCGTTGACCGAGGCGATCGACAGGGCGCCGCCGTAGGGGGCGAGCAGTACCTCGGCCTGCGCCTCGGTGCGGGCCAGGGAGACCATTCCGCCGGTGCCGGCGAGGGACCGCAGCGCCTTGGCGCGCACGGCGACGACCTTCGCGGCGTCCTCCAGGGACAGCGCGCCGGCGACGCACGCGGCGGCGATCTCCCCCTGCGAGTGCCCGATCACGGCGGCCGGTTCGACGCCGTGCGCGCGCCACAGCGCGGCCAGCGACACCATCACCGCGAACAGCGCGGGCTGCACGACGTCCACCCGGTCCAGGGGCGCGCCGTCGGCGATGACCTCGGTCAGGGACCAGTCGACGTGCGGTGCGAGCGCCTGCTCGCACGCGTGCAGGGAGCGGGCGAACTCCGGTGACGCGGCGAGGAGTTCGGCGGCCATGCCGGCCCACTGCGACCCCTGTCCGGGGAAGACCATCGCGACCTTGCGGCCGGGTCGTGCGGTGCCGGTGACCGCGTGCGCGTGCGGCTCCTCGGCGGCCACGGCGCGCAGCGCTGCCAGGGTCCGCGTGCGGTCGCCAGCCACGACGACGGCGCGGTGCGCGAACGTGGTGCGCGAGGTGGCGAGGGTGAAGGCGATGTCCGCCGGCGGGGCGGCGTCGGGCCGCTCCATGTGGGCGGCGAGCCGGGTGGCCTGGTCGCGCAGGGCGTCCTCGGTCCGGGCGGACAGGAGCAGCGGGCAGGGGCCCGCGGCCTCGCTCTCGGGAACCGCGTCGGCTTCCGGTGCCTCCTCCACGAGGAGGTGCGCGTTGGTCCCGCTGATGCCGAACGAGGAGACTCCCGCGCGGCGCGTGCGGGTGCCGCGCGGCCAGGGCCTGCTCTCGCCGAGCGGGGCGACGGCGCCGGTCTCCCAGTCGATCCGCGTGGAGGGCGCGTCGAGGTGGAGGAGGCGGGGCAGCAGGCCGTGCCGCAGGGCGAGGACCGTCTTGATGAGGCCCGCGGCGCCGGCGGCGGCCTGGGTGTGGCCGATGTTGGACTTCACCGAGCCGATCCACAGCGGATCGTCCCCGGCGCGCCCGGATCCGTAGGTCTCCAGCAGTGCGTGTGCCTCGATGGGGTCGCCGAGGGTGGTGCCGGTGCCGTGCGCCTCTACGTAGTCGACGTCGGCGGGGCCGAGCCGGGCGTCGTCGAGCGCCTGTCGGATCACCCGCTGCTGGGCCGGGCCGTTGGGTGCGGTGAGGCCGTTGCTCGCGCCGTCCTGGTTGACCGCCGAGCCGCGCAGCACCGCCAGGACGCGGCGGCCTTCCTGCTGGGCCGTGGACAGCCGCTGCAGGACGAGGAGGCCGGCGCCCTCGGCGAGCGCGAAGCCGTCGGCGGCCTCGGCGAAGGGCTTGCACCGGCCGTCCGCGGCGAGCCCGCCC
Source organism: Streptomyces sp. SID14478 (assembly GCF_010548525.1). Taxonomy (GTDB): domain Bacteria; phylum Actinomycetota; class Actinomycetes; order Streptomycetales; family Streptomycetaceae; genus Streptomyces. The sequence continues at coordinate 611 of NZ_JAAGMG010000323.1, read as the reverse complement.
TGGCTGTGGAACTCGGTGAACGCGCCGGGGGTGCTCATGAGCGTGACGCCGCCCGCGAGCGCGGTCGTGCACTCCCCGCGGCGCAACGACTGCATGGCCAGGTGGGTCGCGGTGAGAGAGGAGGAGCAGGCGGTGTCCACGGTGAGCGCGGGGCCTTCGAGGCCCAGCGTGTACGCGATCCGGCCGGAGGCCACGCTGGAGGCGGTGCCCGTGCCGAGATAGCCGAGGACGTCCGCCGCCGCCTCGTCGGGGCGCGGCCCGTAGTCGACGGCGCCGACTCCGGCGAAGACGCCGGTGGGGGTGCCGGCCAGCGCGGCCGGATCGAAGCCGGCGCGCTCCAGGGCCTCCCAGGCGACTTCCAGCAGGAGCCGCTGCTGCGGGTCCATGGCGAGCGCCTCGCGCGGCGAGATGCCGAAGAAGTCCGCGTCGAAGCCGGCGGCGTCGTGCAGGAAGCCGCCGGTGCGGGTGTCGGGGGCCGTGGTGTCCCAGCCGCGGTCGGTGGGCGGGCCGGAGACGGCGTCGCCGTCCGCGGCCATCAACTCCCAGAGTTCTTCCGGGGAGTTGACGCCGCCGGGGAAGCGGCAGCCCATGCCGACGACGGCGATCGGCTC
>NZ_JAAGMG010000276.1 GCF_010548525.1 Streptomyces sp. SID14478 | reverse complement strand
GCCTGCTCCGGGCGCAGCGTCGTGAGCTGGACCCCGAGTGCGTCCAGGTGCAGCCGGGCGACCTTCTCGTCGAGGTGCTTGGGCAGCACGTACACATCCGTCGGGTACTCGGACTGCTTCGTGAACAGCTCGATCTGCGCGAGAGTCTGGTCCGCGAAGCTGTTGGACATCACGAACGACGGGTGACCCGTGGCGTTGCCCAGGTTCAGCAGACGGCCCTCGGACAGCACGATGATGACCTTGCCGTCCGGGAACGTCCACGTGTGGACCTGCGGCTTCACCTCGTCCTTGACGATGCCCTCGATCTTCGCGAGGCCCGCCATGTCGATCTCGTTGTCGAAGTGACCGATGTTCCCGACGATCGCCTGGTGCTTCATCCGGGCCATGTCGGACGCCATGATGATGTCCTTGTTGCCCGTCGTCGTCACGAAGATGTCGACCTGGTCCACGACCTCGTCCAGCGTCGCGACCTGGTAGCCGTCCATCGCCGCCTGCAGCGCACAGATCGGGTCGATCTCCGTCACGATCACCCGGGCACCCTGACCGCGCAGCGACTCCGCACACCCCTTGCCGACATCGCCGTAACCGCACACCAACGCCGTCTTGCCACCGATCAGGACATCCGTGGCACGGTTGATGCCGTCGATCAACGAGTGACGGCAGCCGTACTTGTTGTCGAACTTCGACTTCGTCACCGCGTCGTTCACATTGATCGCGGGGAACAGCAGCGAACCCTCACGCTGCATCTCGTACAGACGGTGCACACCCGTCGTGGTCTCCTCCGTCACACCACGGATCTCCGAGGCGAGCTGGGTCCACCTCTGCGAACCGTTCGCGATGGTGCGGTTCAGGAGCTGGAGGATGACGCGGTGCTCGTCGGACTCGGCGGTGTCGACCGAGGGGACCTTGCCGTCCTTCTCGTACTCGACGCCCTTGTGGACGAGGAGGGTGGCGTCACCACCGTCGTCGAGGATCATGTTCGGGCCGCCGGTGGGGGTGTTCGGCCAGGTCAGGGCCTGCTCCGTGCACCACCAGTACTCCTCCAGCGTCTCGCCCTTCCAGGCGAAGACCGGGACGCCCTGGGGGTTGTCCGGCGTGCCGTTCGGGCCCACGGCGATGGCCGCGGCGGCGTGGTCCTGGGTGGAGAAGATGTTGCAGGAGGCCCAGCGGACCTCGGCGCCCAGGGCGACGAGGGTCTCGATGAGGACGGCCGTCTGGACCGTCATGTGCAGGGAGCCGGTGACGCGGGCGCCGGCCAGCGGCTGCGTGGCGGCGTACTCCTTGCGGATCGCCATCAGGCCGGGCATCTCGTGCTCGGCGAGCGTGATCTCCTTGCGGCCGAACTCGGCCAGGGAGAGGTCGGCGACCTTGAAGTCCTGGTCCTGTCGGTTGGCGACAGAAGTCATAAGGGAGCTGCTCCTCGGTGCAATTGCGGTCGGTCGAGGTGGGCGTGACGCGCATGCCCAGGTACGGGCACACGCATGGCTGATCTGTGGCATCGCGGGGACACAGCTGTCCCCTGACACGCACAGCGCAGTCCGTCGGAGGCCCTCTCTCCCTCGGCCGACCCGGCGTACGGGGCGCCCGACCGCCATCAGCAGCGACGTCTGGCTCGTTACGAATCTACACCGATCGGCTCAGTCGGCCCCACCCCGTCTCCGCCCCAGCCGGTCAGGGCCGTGGCCGGTTTCCGACCCCGGCCGGGGAGTGAACAAGTGCCCTCAGACAGGTCAATAAGGGACTTTCAGACTTTTGATCCTGCGCTTACGTGTTGCAGGATCAGGGAGAGGCCGCGAACATTTGCGCGGTCTTGTTAGGCGCAGGCGCAAAGGAGAGCCACGTGACCAGTCCGGCCGACCCCCACACGGGCGGAGGGGCCGCCGAGCAGCAGAAGAAGTTGAAGCTGCTCGCGGTGACCGCCTGTCCGACCGGCATCGCGCACACCTACATGGCGGCGGAGAAGCTGCAGCAGGCAGCGGACGCCCTCGGGATCGACATGAAGGTGGAGACGCAAGGGTCCATCGGGGCCGAAAACGTCCTGACTGACAACGATGTCAGGAGCGCCGACGGCATCATCATCGCCGCCGACAAGGATGTGGACCGCAGCCGCTTCGTCGGCAAGCGGGTCCTGTCCGTCGGGGTGTCCGAGGGCATCACCCACCCCGAGCAGCTCATCGACCAGGTGCAGACCGCGCCGGTGCACGGGGCCGGGGGTGGCGGCGGCAGCGCCGAGCCGCTCACGTCGTCCGGTGGCGGCGGCAAGGAGCGCAGCCTCGCGTACAAGGCGCTCATGAACGGCGTCAGCTACATGATCCCGTTCGTGGTCGTGGGCGGTCTGCTCATCGCCATCTCGCTGTCCCTGGGCGGGCACACCGACCCCAAGGGCGGCCTCGTCATCCCGCCCGACTCGTTCTGGATGCACGTGAACCAGATCGGCGTGATCGGCTTCACGCTGATGGTGCCGATCCTGTCCGGCTACATCGCGTACGCGATCGGCGACCGGCCCGCGCTCGTGCCGGGCATGATCGGCGGCTGGATCGCCAACACCGGTGACCTGTACGACTCCAAGGCCGGGGCGGGCTTCATCGGCGCGATCGTGACCGGCTTCCTCGCCGGTTACCTGGTGCTGTGGATCAAGAAGGTCAAGGTTCCGAAGTTCGTCCAGCCGATCATGCCGATCATCGTGATCCCCATCGTGGCCACGACCGCGCTCGGACTCTTCTTCATCTACGTCATCGGCAAGCCGATCTCGTGGGTCTTCGAGCATCTGACCAGCTGGCTCAGCGGGATGACGGGGACGAGCGCCATCCTGCTCGGCGCGATCCTCGGCCTCATGATCGCGTTCGACATGGGCGGGCCGGTCAACAAGACGGCGTTCCTGTTCGGCGCCGGGCTCATCGCGACCGGCAACCAGACCGTCATGGGCATGTGTGCGGCAGCCATCCCCGTCATGCCGCTGGGACAGGGCCTCGCCACGCTCATCCGTAAGCGGCTCTACAACGAGCAGGAGCGGGAGACAGGGCTCGCGGCCCTCTTCATGGGGTGTTTCGGCATCTCGGAAGGTGCGATCCCGTTCGCCGCGGCGCGGCCTGCCCAGGTCATTCCCGCCAACATGCTCGGTGGCGCCGTGGCCGGTGCCATCGCGGGCATGGCGGGCGTGGAGGACGCGGTGCCGCACGGCGGCCCGATCGTCGCGGTGCTCGGTGCCGTGGGCGGTGTGCCGATGTTCTTCGTGGCCGTGGCGATCGGTTCGGTCGTGACCGCGCTGACCACCGTCACGCTGGTCGACCTCAGCGAGCGCAAGCGGCGCGGTGAGGCCCTGGTGGGCGCTGCGGCCGGGCCCGAGCCCGCGCTGGCCTCCGTGGGCGTCGGCGCCGGCTC
>NZ_JAAGMG010000233.1 GCF_010548525.1 Streptomyces sp. SID14478 | reverse complement strand
CCTCGGTCACGGCGTGGGCGTCGGCGCCCGCCGCGTGCCCCAGGGCGGCGGCCTCCTCCTCGGCCAGCTCCAGCAGGTACTGCGCGCGCTTGCCGAGGGTCTCGTAGGTCTGCGGGGCGAGGTGCGCGACGACCTCACGCAGCCGCTCCGCCTGCGCCTCCATGTCCTTGGCGAGGACGGTCAGCCGCGCCGCCCGCTCCCATGCGTCGTCGCGGGCCCGGGACAGCTCCTCCGCGCGGGCCTCCACCTGCTCGGGCCGGTATCCGCGGCCGCCCCGCCCTCTGGCGACGACGAACCCGTACGGCGACGCCGATGCACCCGAACCGCTCATCTGGATCCCCTCTCCAACGCGACGTGCGTTGTTCTGCGCGACTGGCGACTGGCGACTGGCGCATATCTTTGTGGATCAAGCCGAACCGTCCATAACGCGACACACGTGACACACCGCCCGACCTACTCGGTCAAGGATGCGTCAATTGGAGTCGAAAGTCGGAATCGTGGTGTCGTCGCGCAGTGCGGCGAAGAGCTGCCCGGCCTCGCCCGCGTCCCATTCCACGACGTCACCGACCCCGGGAACGTACGGTTCGCTGCCCACGGGAACGGTCGAGGTCCCCGCCAGATCGGACGCCTTGAGGCCCAGCATGGCCAGCGAGCCGATGCCCGTGTCGGGGTCGACGGTGAGCGCGTCGAGCGAGGAGCTCAGGAAGGGGATCAGCTTCCACGGCGGGACCAGCACCGCCGGGCTGAGCGCCTTGTCGGCGATCGCGTCGACCAGCTGCCGCTGGCGCTTGACCCGGCCGAGGTCGCCCTGCGGGTCGGAGTAGCGGGCCCGCGCGTACTGCAGGGCCTGGACCCCGTCCATGTGCCGGCAGCCCGCGTCGAAGTCCGCCCCGGACTTCTCGTCGTGCAGACCGCCGTCGGGTACGCAGATGCTGACGCCGCCGAGCGAGTCGACGACGTCCACGAGACCCAGGAAGTTGATCTCCGCGTAGTGGTCGAGGTGCAGCCCCGTCGCCTGCTCGACGGTCCGGGACAGCAGCGGGGCGCCGCCGAGCGCGTACGCCGAGTTGATCTTTCCCTGGCCGTGGCCGGGGATCGGGACGTAGGAGTCGCGCGGGATCGAGATCAGGTACGGGCCGCTGTCCCCGTAGTGCAGGATCATGATCGTGTCGGTGTTCTGCCCCTCGTCGTTGCCGACGTGCAGCTCCTTGCGCTGTTCGGGGGTCAGGTCCGCGCGCGAGTCCGAGCCGACGAGCAGCCAGTCCGTGCCCTTGCCGCCCGTCGGGCGGCCGTCGTAGCCGGCGAAGGCGGGCGTCGTCCGCAGCCGCGAATCCGCCCAGAAGTACAGGGCGGTGCCGTATCCGACGAGCAGCACCAGGACGAGGAGCAGCGTCAGCAGGACCCGCTTGGGCCAGCGCCGCTTCTTCGGCGCCGAGGTCTGCGTCTGGATGCCCGCCATGAGCGCATGATCGGGGCGCCCGACCGATCCCGCAGGTCGAGCGCCCCGATCAGCTGTTCCTACGCGCCTACAGCAGGCCGTCCCACATCTGCTCCAGCAGCACCGACCACCAGGTCTCCGGCGAGCCGAGCGCGGCCGGGTCGATCGCGCTCAGCTGCGCCTGGAAGTCGACGGTCCAACGGCCCGCCTGCTCCGGGTTCAGCCCGAAACGCAGCCGCCACATGTGGCCGAGCAGGCCCAGGGAGCGGGCGAACTCGGGCAGCCCGCTGTTCACGAACTGCGGCGGCACCGGCGCACCGCCGGGCCCCGCCTCGACCGGCACCGCCACGATGTGCGCCGTGCCGTACTGGACGCAGAGCGCCTTGCCGAAGTCGCTGCCCATGACGAGGTACGAGCCCGCGTCCGACGCCGGCTGCACCCCGCGCTCCTGCGCGAGCTCGGCCAGGGTCGGCACCGGGCGGCCCGGCTGGGCCTGCGCCCAGAAGAACGGCCCGAAGTCCGCGGGCAGCCCGGCCACGACGAGCGTGTGCGCGACGATGTCCGGCACGCCCTGGCGCGACACGGCCCGCTGGTCGAAGCGGAACACCCCCGGCCCGAACGCGGC
>NZ_JAAGMG010000194.1 GCF_010548525.1 Streptomyces sp. SID14478 | reverse complement strand
CGGCATCGGCGGCGCGGCCGCGGGCGGGTAGCCGTAGCCACCCGGCGCCGCCTGCTGGGGGCGGGCCGCGGTGGGGCGCTGCTGCTCGGGCTGCTGTGCCTGGCTGGTGGACGACGCGAGGGTGCGGCTGCGCACGCGGTACAGACCCGTGTCCAGGTCCTCCGCCTTCTCCAGGTGCACCTTGATGGGGCCCATGAAGGAGTAGCGCTGCTGCTTGGCGTAGTCGCGCACCATGCCGGACAGCTCGTCGCCGAGCTGGCCCGAGTAGGGGCTGAGGCGCTCGTAGTCGGGCGCGCTCAGCTCCACGATGAAGTCATTGGGGACGACGGTCCGCTCGCGGTTCCAGATCGTCGCGTTGTTGTCGCACTCGCGCTGGAGCGCGCCCGCGATCTCGACGGGCTGCACCTCGGACTTGAAGACCTTGGCGAAGGTGCCGTTGACCAGACCCTCGAGCCGTTGCTCGAACTTCTTCAGGACTCCCATGGGGCACCTCCTCCTTCGTAGCCGTCCTGCTCGACCTGCTTGCCGTTGTACTTGCTGCCGTCTTGGTACTGCTTACTGATCGTATCCACGCGTCGGGAAATCGGCTGGTTCCCCCTGTCCGCCCGGTCGATGAGTGTCGACGCTCACAGCCCCTCTTAAGAGGGATCGTAGAGGTGGCCTCCAGACAGTGTCCCGTATGCGGCTGTGGAGTGGTCGGGGTCCGGCGCAGCCCGACCTGTCGGACGGCCGTGGGCGGTGGCGGGTGCCAGGCAGGTGCCCACGGAAACGGATGTGAATCCACCCTCTGCAGCGTGCTAATCTTCTGGATGTCGGAAGGCGCTCACCCCGCAAGGGCAGGGCCGGAAGGCACACCCAATGCGCGGGTGGCGGAATAGGCAGACGCGCTGGATTCAGGTTCCAGTGCCCGAAAGGGCGTGGGGGTTCAACTCCCCCCTCGCGCACAGCGAAAAGCCCCGCAGATCTTCGGATCTGCGGGGCTTTTGCGTTGCCCGGCGGGGCCGCGCGCGAACAGGGCGCCGAGGCCTGTGGCCTGCGGCGCCCTGTGGGTTATGTCACCTTCACGCGGCGACGCGCGAGGCGATTTCCTTGCCCTTCGCGTGCGCGTCCTGGAGAGCCTTCTCACGGGAGGCCTCGTAGAGCGGGAGGAGCTCGGCCATCGCCGGGTTCTGCGGGGCCATGGTCAGCTCCGGGACGATGAAGTCGAGGTCGAGCCCGAGGGTGTCGCGCAGGACGGCCTGCAGGTAGTTCTGCACGTACTCCATGCCCTCGCGCGGGGTGCCCGGCGCGTACGAGCCGCCGCGGCTGGCGACGACGGTGACCGGGGTGCCCTTGGCGGCCGGTGCCTCGACGCCCGCGGTGCGGCCGAACAGGATCACGTTGTCCAGCCACGCCTTCAGCGTCGACGGGATCGCGTAGTTGTACATGGGGGCGCCGATGAGGATGGCGTCCGCCTGCTCCAGCTCCTCGATGAGCTGCACGCGCGCGGCGAAGGCGGCGGCCTGCTCGGGGGTGTGGGCGGCGGGGTCGACGAAGCCGGCGACGTGGGAGTCGGCAGATATGTGGGGCACCGGGTCCGCGGCGAGGTCGCGGTAGACGACCGTGCCCTGGGGGTGCTGCTCCAGCCAGGCCTTGCGGAAGGCGTCCGTGACGGGGCGCGAGGAGGAGGCGGGGCCGGAGAAGACGGACGAGTCGAGGTGCAGCAGCGTGGCCATGGTGTTCTCTCCCGTGGGGATCCGGACACGGTCCGGGGTGTAGTTGAGTACGGAACTAGTAATAGCACAGGTACTTACTTTTTTTCATCCCCGTACGAGAACGCAGTACTCTGGACGCATGGCGGGCATCGGGGAACAGACGAACGGGACAGGCACGGGAGCCGCCGTGACCCACGACCCTCAGGCGTGCACCGGGGTCGACATCGGGATGACCCGGGTCTTCGGGCTGCTCGGCAAGCGCTGGACCGGGCTGATCGTGGCCGTGCTGCTGCAGGGGCCCGTGCACTTCGCCGATCTGCGCCGGGCCATCCCCGGGATCAGCGAACGCATGCTCTCCGACCGGCTCACCGAGCTGGCCGCGGCAGGGCTCGTCGTGCGTCAGGTCGACGAGGGGCCGCCGCTGCGCGTCTCGTACCGGCTCACCACCGCGGGTTCCGCGCTGAAGGCCTCGCTGGCCGAGCTCGGGAGCTGGGCGGAGAAGTATCTGGGGGCCGAGGGCGGGACGTGTCCGGAGGAGTTCCGGACGTAGACCTGTGGGCCGGTAGTGCGTGGCCACTTCTCGTCTCGTCTCGTCTCGGATGCGGCCCTGTGGCCCCGAGGCCCCGTGGCTCCTCCTGGGCGGTCGCCGGGAACGGTGCGGGGGTTGTGCACAGAAGGCGGGTTTTCCACAGGCTCTGACGCGCTTTTTCGTGCGGCGGTACCGTCGTGACCGATCACACGCGGTGTGGCGATGTGGGTGGGTTCCGGGCAGGCGGTCCCGTACGGGACGGGGGAGGCGATCGGCATGGGTGGAGTCGACGATCTGGCGGCGGTGCCGCGGCAGGGCGGGCCTCGGGCGGCGCGGCGGCTGCCCCGGGTGGCGGGGTTCGCGGGCACGGGCTCGGAC
>NZ_JAAGMG010000166.1 GCF_010548525.1 Streptomyces sp. SID14478 | reverse complement strand
AGCGGCCCGCGGCGCCCGAGCGGCCCGCAGCGGTCGAACCGGACCGTACCGACGGCACCGTCGCGATCCGCGCCGTGCGCCCCGGCGCCGACAAGGCCCCGCGCGGCGAGGGCACGATGGCGATCCGTGCCGTACCGCAGCAGGCCGCCCGGCCCCAGGCGCAGGCCCAAGCCCAAGCGCAGGCCCAGCCCCAAGCTCAGCCCGCCGCCG
>NZ_JAAGMG010000125.1 GCF_010548525.1 Streptomyces sp. SID14478 | reverse complement strand
TCTCCGCAAAGACGGCCGCCCCCACCGGGCCGTCCCAAGGAGAGGTGCCCGGAGCGGCTCATCGGGGACCTGGAGGTTTACCTCAAGGCCGGGCCCACAAAGCCCACGCAGGTTCGAATCCTGCCCTCTCCGCACTCACGACATCGCCGGCCTCCCCCGCCGGCGACACCGGCACCCTGGTTCGCCGCTGCACGGTCAGCGGCTGCCAGGGTGCTCTCATGCCCCCCGACACGCGCCGCCCCACGGTGGCCGGCGACACGTTCCGCAATAAAATACCTTCCCAAAGGAATTTTACTGTGCGAGGATGCGGTCATGAGGAGAACTCTCTGGGTGGACGCCTCATGGGCCCTCCACGCGCAGCCCGCCACACGGCTCTCGGCTCCGGCGTGGACGCACCGCGACCCTCCCGCCCGCTCCCTGCCGTACTTACCGCCGAGGGGATAACGACATGTTGAGGTTCTCGATCCTCGGGGCGCTGCAGATCCACACCTCGACAGGTCCCGCCGAGATTCCCGGAGATCTGCAACGAACCCTCATCCAGACACTGCTCGTCAGCGAAGGCCAGTCCATCTCCAGCGAGGCCCTCGCCGACGAGATGTGGGGGAACCGCACCCCTGACAACGAGGCCAACGCACTGCAGGCCCACGTCAGCCGGCTGCGCCGCAAGCTGCGCAGCCTGGAGCCCGAGCGCAGCACCTCGCGCGTCACCATCCAGCCCTCCGGCTACCGACTGACGGTCAGCGAGGGCGAGTTGGACGCCGCAGAGTTCATCAAAGAGGTCCGCACGGCCGAGTCCTGCACCGGCGACCTGACCAGGAGGGCCGACATACTGCGCCGGGCCCTGGACACCTGGCGCGGCCCCGTCTTCGGCGGGTTCCCCGGCGGCACCCTGTGCCAACTCGCCGGCGCACGCTACGAGGAGTACCGGATGCGCGCCATGGAGCTGCGATTCGACTCCGAACTGCGCCTGGGACGCCACACGGCCGTCCTCGCCGAGCTCACCGAGACCCACACCAGCCACCCGCTGCGGGAACGCTTCTGCGAGCAGCTGATGGTCGCCCTGTACTGCGCGGGCCGACAGTCCGACGCCCTCGACATCTTCCGTCGGATGCGCCGGCACCTGGACGACGAACTCGGCATCGAGCCCTCCCCCGCGCTGCGCCAGGTCGAGACGGCCATCCTCTCGCACGATCCCGCGCTCGTCGGCGACGTACGCACGTCGTTGCCGCTGCAACTCACCTGACGTAAGCGGCGCGTCAGCCGGCGGTCAGCGGTCCTTGCCACGATCCGAAGTGAAGTGAGCACGACGACCGGCTACCTCTGGAGGACACCATGACCACACAACAGACCGCCGCCCGTACGGTGTCGACGGACGGGCGCACGCAGGCCGCGCGCCCGTTACGGATCTTCCTCGCTCTCGACGCGGCGGTGACCGCGGCCAACGGCCTCATCTATCTGCTCGCGGCCGGCCCCGTCTCGGATCTGCTCGACGTCGACACCGGCCTGCTGCGGGGCATCGGCGTCTTCCTCACGGTGTACGGCGCACTGGTCGCCGTGATCGCGAGCCGCCCGGTGCCCTCGACCGGGGCCACCAAGGTGGTGATCGAGGCCAACTTGCTGTGGGCCGTCGCGAGCGTCGCCACCGCCGTCTTCGGCTGGTTCGACCCGAACACGATCGGCACCGTGTGGATCCCGCTCCAGGCCCTCGTCGTCGCGGCGTTCGCCGTACTCCAGATCAGCGGCCTGCGTCGCCTCGGCAATTGACGTCCGATCACGGTCAGGGGGAGACATGAGGTCCCAGGTCGCAGAGCTCGCCGAGCTACGCCGACAGGTATGGGCAGGACCGAGTGGCAAGGCGACCGAGGCCCAGCACGCCAAGGGCAAGCTGACCGCGCGTGAGCGTATCGAGCTGCTCCTGGACGAGGGGTCGTTCAACGAGGTCGAGCAGTTGCGCCGGCATCGTGCGGTCGGTTTCGGCCTGGAGGCGAAGAAGCCGTACACGGACGGTGTGATCACCGGCTGGGGCACGGTCGAGGGCCGCACGGTCTTCGTCTACGCGCATGACTTCCGGATCTTCGGCGGCGCGCTGGGCGAGGCCCACGCCACGAAGATCCACAAGATCATGGACATGGCCATCGCGGCCGGTGCCCCGCTGGTCTCGCTGAACGACGGCGCGGGCGCCCGTATCCAGGAGGGCGTCTCCGCGCTCGCCGGCTACGGCGGCATCTTCCAGCGCAACACCAAGGCGTCCGGCGTCATCCCGCAGATCAGCGTGATGCTCGGCCCGTGCGCCGGCGGCGCCGCCTACAGCCCCGCCCTGACCGACTTCGTGTTCATGGTCCGGGACACGTCGCAGATGTTCATCACCGGCCCGGACGTCGTCAAAGCGGTCACCGGCGAGGAGATCTCGCAGAACGGACTGGGCGGCGCCGACGTCCACGCCGAGACCTCCGGCGTCGCGCACTTCGCCTACGACGACGAAGAGACCTGCATCGCCGAGGTCCGCTACCTCCTGACGATGCTCCCGCAGAACAACCGGGAGAGCCCGCCCACCGTGGAGTCGGACGACCCCGCGGACCGCCGCTCGGACGTCCTGCTCGACCTGGTCCCGGCCGACGGCAACCGCCCGTACGACATGACCAAGGTCATCGAGGAACTCGTCGACGACGGCGACTACCTCGAAGTCCACGAGCGCTGGGCGCGCAACATCATCTGCGCCCTGGCCCGCCTCGACGGCCAGGTCGTCGGCATCGTCGCCAACCAGCCCCAGGCCCTCGCAGGCGTCCTGGACATCCACGCGAGCGAGAAGGCCGGCCGGTTCGTACAGCTCTGCGACGCATTCAGCATTCCCCTCATCACCCTGCTCGACGTGCCGGGCTTCCTTCCCGGGGTCGACCAGGAGCACGGCGGGATCATCCGCCACGGCGCGAAGCTGCTGTACGCGTACTGCAACGCCACCGTGCCGCGGATCTCCCTCATCCTGCGCAAGGCGTACGGAGGTGCCTACATCGTCATGGACTCGCAGTCGATCGGCGCCGACCTCACCTACGCCTGGCCCACCAACGAGATCGCGGTCATGGGCGCCGAAGGCGCGGCGAACGTCATCTTCCGTCGCCAGATCGCCGAGGCCGACGACCCCGAAGCAACGCGGGCCCGGTTGGTCAAGGAGTACAAGACCGAGCTGATGCACCCCTACTACGCGGCCGAACGCGGCCTGGTCGACGACGTCATCGACCCCGCCGAGACCCGCGAAGTCCTCATCCGCTCCCTCGCCATGCTCCGCGCCAAGCACGCCGACCTGCCCGCCCGCAAGCACGGCAACCCACCGCAGTAGGACGGAGGATCCATGTCTTCCCCCACTCCCCCCATCCGCATCGAGAAGGGCCAGGCCACGGCCGAGGAGCTCGCCGCACTCACGGTTCTGCTCCTGTCCCGCGAGGCCCTGGCCGGCCCCGGCGCCGAACCCTCGACCCCGGGCACCAGCGTCTGGCGCCTGTCCCCCTTCCAGGCCCCCTGCAGCTGGCGCGCGCCCTGAGACGCCGAGGCCGCCGCAGCCCTCCCCCCTGACCAGCACAAGGAGCGCAAGGATCATGACCGTCCACGGCAGCAGTACGCCGCGCAGCGACTCCCCGCCCTTCTGCGTCCTGCTCGGCCCCGACCACGCGGGCAAGTCGACGGCGCTCGGCCACCTCGGCCGCACCGCACCCGCCTGGCGGCGGGTCTCCGTCGACACCGACTGCCTCGCCCCCGAGCACGCCCTGATCGGCCGACTGCGCCGGGCGGTCGTCGAGGACGTGGCCGACCGCCCCGACGCCTGGTCCCCGGAGTTCCTCACGGCGCTGGTGCAGACCGCGGTGGTCCATCTGCGCGACCAACTGCTGCGCGACGACGGCACGCGCCGCCCGGCCGTCGTCGACTCCTACTACTACAAGTTCCTGGCCAAGTGCCGACTCGCCGGTGCGCCGGACACCGGGCCGCTGGCCTGGTGGCGGACGTTCCCGCAGCCGCGCCGGGTGATCTACCTCGACGTATCGCCCGAAACCGCGTGGCGCCGGGCAGGCCGCGGCGCCGGCCTCAACGCGCTGGAGTACTACGGCCCGTACCCCGACCGGGAGGGCTTCGACCGCTACCAGCACGACCTGGCCAAGGTCATGCGCGAGGAGATCCGCTCCTTGCCGGTGACCGTGATCGAGGAACACCACAGCCCGCAGGAGACCGCGGACGCGATACGGGAGGTACTCGCCCATGAGCTCGGCTGAAGCCTGGACCGACCCCGACCGGCTGCGCCGCTACCGCGCCCGCGTCTTCGCCGAACGGGGCCTCCTGCGGGCCTCCTTCGAGGACGTCGCGGGCCACCGCGAGCGCGTACTGAGCGACCTGCTCGCCTTCAACTCCGGTACCGCGTACGGCAAGCAGCACGGGTTCGACCGCATCCGCACCCTGGACGAGTTCCGGCGGGCGGTGCCCATCCAGACCTACGCCGATCTCCAGCCGTGGATCGAGCGCGCCGCGGCCGGCGAGCGCGGCGTCCTGAGCGCGGACGACCCCGCCCTCTTCTTCACCAGCAGCGGCAGCACCGGCGCGCACAAGAAGATCCCGGTCACGCCCCGCTTCATGCGCACCACCTTCTTCCCCTTCTACTACGCCGCCTGGGCACCGCTGATCGAGCACTTCCCCGACGTCCTCGGCCACCCCGGCGCGGTTCTCAACCTCAAGCACGACCCCCTCGCGGCCCCGCCGACCACCGCGTCCGGGCGGCACCATGCGGGCGCGAGCCAGATCGACTTCGGTGCCAGGTTCGGCGAGCCGCTGTCCGCCGAGCCCGGCACCGGCGCCCCGTGGGCGACGCTCCCCTTCCCGGTCGCGGCCGACGAGCACCTGGAGAAGATGTACCTGCGGCTGCGCCTCGCGGTGGAGAGCGACGTGCGCTGCGTCATCGGCATCAACCCGGCGATGGTGGCCGCCCTGCCCCACCAGCTGCGCCAGTGGTGGCCGCGGATCGTCAAGGAGGTGCGCGACGGCACCCTCGGCGGCCTCCCCTACCGCTCCCCGAGCCCCGAGCGGGCCGCCGAGCTGGAGCGCCTCGCGGCCCGCCACGACGTCGTCCGCCCGGCCCACATCTGGCCGAACATGCGCGCCCTGTTCTGCTGGACCACCGGCCTCGCCACGCTCTATCTCCCGCACCTGCGCGAGGAGTTCGGTCCTCACGTGACCGCGCTGCCGGCCCCGGTCGCCGCGTCCGAGGGGCCGGTGGGCGTCGCGCTCGACCGGCACGGTTCGGCGGGCAGCCTCGTCGTCACCGCCGCGGTGCACGAGTTCGTCGACGCCGAAGAGGATCTGGGCCCGGGCAGCGCCACCCTGGGCCCCGACGAGCTGGAGGCGGGCCGCGACTACCACGTCGTCTTCAGCCATGTCGGGGGCCTCTACCGCTACGCCGTAGGCGATGTCGTACGGGTCGTCGACCACCAGGACGGCGTGCCCCGCCTCGCCTACGCGGGACGCGGCAACACCCGCTCCGACCACGCCGGCGAGCGGCTGCGCGACGCCCAGGTGATCAGGGGCCTGCACAGCGCCCTGGACGCCACGGGGCTCGCAGTGCACAACGCGGCCTGCCGGGTGACACGGGATCAACCCGGCCCGTCCGCCTACGAGTTCGCCCTCGCGCCGACCTCTCCGTGGAGCCGGGACGAGACCGCCCGCTGCGCCGACCGGCTCGATCAGGCACTGCGGCGGGAGTCGGCCGGCTACCGCGCAGCGCGCGCCGCCGGGCGGCTCGGCGCACCGTCGCTGCGCCTGCTGCACCCCGAGGCGTTCTTGCGCGACTGGCAGTCCCAGGTGGCCGGCGGCATCCGCCCCACCCAGGTCAAGGACCGCCTCTTCCGGCAGGACCCCGCGCAGTGGGACCGGCTCCTGACCGCGTCCGAGGAGGCGCGCGGATGAGCCTCCTGTCCCTGCCGCGGGCGCGGCCGGAGACGGCCACCGCCTCCTCCGCCGGGGGCCGCCGGGTGCTGCTCGCCCCCATCACCGTCACCCCGTCCAAGCCGCTGACGCCCAGCCACCTCAAGGGGCTGCTGTGGACGGACGTGATGTACCGGGCCACCCTCGCCCTGGCCGACGTCACCCACCACTGCAGCCACACCACGTACCACCCCACCGAACAGACCCTGGGGTTCTGGGAGTACCTCGACCGCACGCACGGCGAGATGGACTACGCGGGGCTCACCGAGGAACGGATCGGCGAGCTGTACATCGCCTTCCGAGCCGCCGAGCGGGCACCGGCCCCGGCCATGCGCCCCTACGCCGAAGCGGCCGAGCGCGGCTGGGTGCACCCCGCGAGCGCCCGCGTGCTGCGCCTGTGGAGCGCGCACTACGCAGCCCTGGGGCTGCACGACCCCGGCCTGCTGCGTCATCAGCCGCCCGGCCTCGACCTCGACCGGGCCCTGGACCGGCTGACCGGCCTCGGCATGTGCCTGGACCACCGCGCGGTCGGCGGCCCCGTCTACCTCGACCTCACCCGCTTCGGCCTGCCCTTGCGGCAACTGGTCACGGCCGACGGCCGCCCCAACTACCTGGCGTGCGCGCTGCGCGACCTGCTCCCGCTCGCCCCGGAGTACGACGAGGTGGTGCTGCTGTACGACGCGGAACTGGACGCGGACCACCAGCAGTTGGCGCGGGTCCTGACGGCCGTCGGCCCGCGCGTGCGCCGGGTGAGCCTGGGCCGGGTGCCGATCGACGGGACGATCCGCTCGGCCCGCCACGGCGGCTGGGCCGGCCTCCACGCGGGGGAGCTCGTGCGGGCCGCACACGAGCAGTACGAACCGGCCGCCGTCCGACTCGGCATGCGTCTGTACTTCATCGCGGTGCTCGGTCCCGGCCAACAGCAGTCGTTCCGCGCCGACTTGCTGCGGCAGAACTTCGGGCGGGCCGCGCGGCTGCTCGACTCGGCGAGCCCCACGTCGCCGCTGTCCCTCGCGCAGAGCCTCGCCCGGCACCGCAAGGACCACCTGTACGTCGATCCGTACCGGCTGACGTCCGGGCTGCTCGGCAAGCGTCGCGCCGCACCCGCGGCGGAGCTGCTGTCGGCGGTGTTCTCATGACGGCGCCCCCGGCACCGGCCCAGCACCGGCTGCGCGCACTGGCCGCCGACCG
>NZ_JAAGMG010000091.1 GCF_010548525.1 Streptomyces sp. SID14478 | reverse complement strand
TGCGGGTCGGCGGGGACGGGACGGAAGGTGACGTCGTCCGGCGCGGACGCGTGGGTGACGCGGACGTCGGCGCCCTGGCTGCGGCCGATCCGGGCCACCACGTCGGCGAGGAGTTCGGCGCGCGGCTCGGCCGGGACGCACAGGTCGATACGGCTGCCGCGCAGGGCGTCGCCGTGTCCGTACGCGAGGCCGTCACGGCGAACGGCACGGACGAGATCGGCGCGGGAGTCCCCGGGTCCTGAGCTGAGCGTCAGGTTGAGGAACCCCGGTCCGGTGACGTCGACGGCGGCGATACCCGGGCTGTCGGCGAGCCGCCGGGACAGGATGTCGGCGACCTGCCGCGGGGGCCTGCCGGCGGGTCCGGCGAGCTGCAGGGCGACGTTCGTGGCGTAGTCACCACGACCGCCGGGCCGCGGCCGCTCGACGACGATCCGGGCCCCGCCCTCATCGACCGCGGCAGCATCGAGCTCACCGTCGTCGACCGCGCGCCGCACGGCGCGCAGGACGGTGTGGGAGAGCTCTGCGGGAGTCACGGGGTAAGCGTAGGCGAGGAGGGGGGTGGGCATGCGAGTCGGTTTGGCGGTTGGTCCGCGATGCGGACGGGGCGTCTCGGTGACATCGGCGCCGGGCGGCACGGGCCGGGCGGGGCGTCGGCGCGGGGCGTCTCGGTGACATGGGCGCGGGGCGTCTCCGGGA
>NZ_JAAGMG010000057.1 GCF_010548525.1 Streptomyces sp. SID14478 | reverse complement strand
GCTGCCGCGCCTCGGCGCGGAGACGGCGGTGTTCGCGGCGAGCGGGCCGGACGTGACGGACGTGATCGCGGGCGGCCGCCGGGTGGTCCGCGACGGGCAGCACGTGCTCGTCGGCGACGTGGCCGGGGCCTTGTCCGACGCGATCGCCGCGCTGCACTGACCCCTGGCGCGCAGCGCCACCCATCGGGAAGAGGTGGGCCGGGGGACAAGAAGCCCCCGCCCACCGACGGAGAGGAACCATGACCACCACGGCCATCACCCACATCGCCACCCTGGTCACGAACAATCCGGACCTCGGCGAAGGCCCCCTGGGCCAACTCCACGACGCCGCCCTCGTCATCGAGAACGACAAGATCGCCTGGGCGGGCCCGACGGCCAGGGTCCCGGCGACGGACGAGGTCCACGACGCGCAGGGCCGCGCCGTGATCCCCGGCTTCGTCGACTCCCACTCCCACCTGGTCTTCGCGGGCGACCGCACGGCCGAGTTCAACGCCCGTATGTCCGGCCGGAGTTACCAGGCCGGAGGCATCCGCACCACGGTGGCGGCGACGCGCGCGGCGACGGACGAAGCCCTTGAGGCGAACCTGACGCACTACCTCGCCGAGGCCCTGCGCCAGGGCACGACGACCTTCGAGACGAAGTCCGGCTACGGCCTGACGACCGCCGACGAGGAGCGCGCCCTGCGCATCGCGGCGGCCCACACGGACGAGGTCACGTACCTGGGCGCGCACATCGTGTCACCCGACCACGCCGACGACCCGGCCGCCTACGTCGCGCTGGTGACGGGCGAGATGCTGGACGCCTGTGCCCCGCACGCCCGCTGGATCGACGTGTTCTGCGAGAAGGGCGCGTTCGACGGCGACCAGGCGCGGGCCATCCTGACGGCCGGCAAGGCCAAGGGCCTGCACCCCCGCATCCACGCGAACCAGCTCTCCTACGGCCCCGGCGTCCAGCTCGCCGTGGAACTCGACGCGGCGTCGGCCGACCACTGCACCCACCTCACGGACGCCGACGTCGACGCTCTCGCGCAGGGTGACACCGTGGCGACGCTGCTGCCCGGCGCGGAGTTCTCCACGCGGGCGGAGTGGCCGAACGCCCGCCGCCTCCTGGACGCGGGCGCGACCGTGGCCCTGTCCACCGACTGCAACCCGGGCTCGTCCTTCACGTCGTCCGTCCCCTTCTGCATCGCCCTGGCGGTACGGGACATGGGCATGACCCCGGACGAGGCGCTCTGGTCGGCGACCGCGGGCGGCGCGCGGGCCCTGCGCCGCACTGACGTCGGCCACCTGGCACCCGGCGCGCGGGCGGACCTGACCCTCCTGGACGCCCCCAGCCACGTCCACCTGGCCTACCGGCCGGGCGTACCACTGGTCTCCCAGGTGTGGCGCGCGGGCACGCGGGTGGCGTGAGCCGGCGGGCTCAGACTCCCCGGCGCCGGCACGGCAACTCCGCCGCCCCGGCCCGCGACCCCGTACGGGGGATCGGCAGTATGGATCGCGAGCCACCCGTCCCAGGGGTCACCGAGGCGAGGAGACAGCGGTCATGCAGCAGGCAGCGGCAACGCCCTTCGACATCCACGAGCGCCGCATGTGGGCCGGGCGGGCCGCCGCCTTCCGGCGCAGTGCGGAGCGGCTGTGCGCCCACCCGGTCCCCGACCTGCTGGACGCCGCCCAAGTGGCCGAAGGCGTACGGCACTTGGACGTCGGCTGCGGTACCGGCACCGTCGCCGAAGCGGCCCGGGCGCGCGGCGCGCAGGTCACCGCCGTGGACGCCGAGCCGGACATGGTCGAGGCCACTCGCGCGCGCGTGCCCGAGGCCCGTACCGAACGTGCCGTGCTGCCGCACCTGCCCTATCCGGACGGGGAGTTCGACTGCGTCACGGCCAACTTCGTGCTGAACCACGTCGGTGATCCGATCGCCGCGCTCACCGAACTGCGGCGCGTCCTGCGCCCCGGCGGCCGTGTCGCCGTCACGCTCTGGCGCAACCCGAACGCCGCCGGGCAGTCCCTGCTGGGGCGGGCCGTGGAGGCGGCCGGGG
>NZ_JAAGMG010000025.1 GCF_010548525.1 Streptomyces sp. SID14478 | reverse complement strand
GGCCGTCCCCGTTCACGGCGGCGGCCCCCGGCGTCAGGACGCTGTCGGCGGTCGCGGCCGCGGCGGCCCGGCGCACCCGGGGGGCCTGCTCGTCCTGGTCGGCGCCGAGCAGTGCCTGCGGCAGGACGAGGACGGCCTGGACTCCTCCGTAGATGTTGGTCTGCAGCCGTACGGAGATGCCGTGCCGCCGGGCGAGCTGCGAGACCACGAACAGGCCGATGCGCCCGTCCTGGAGCAGGCTGGCCACGTTGACCTGGTCGGGGTCGGAGAGCAGCGCGTTCATCTTGATCTGTTCGGTGACCGGCATGCCGAGTCCGCGGTCCTCGACCTCGACGGCGAGCCCGGAGGTCACGAGGTTGGCGCGGAGCAGCACTTGGGTGTGCGGGGCGGAGAACACCGTGGCGTTCTCGACGAGTTCGGCGAGCAGGTGGATGCAGTCGGCGACGGCGTGCCCGCGCAGGGTGCCGTCGATCGGCGGTACGAGCTTGACCCGGGAGTACTGCTCGACCTCGGCGATCGCGGAGCGCATCACCTCGGTCATGGAGACGGGGTGGCTCCATTGGCGGCGCGAGACGGCTCCGCCGAGTACGGCGAGGTTCTCCGCGTGCCTGCGGATGCGGGTCGCCAGGTGGTCCACATGGAAGAGGCCCTTGAGCAGGTCGGGGTCCTCGACGTCGTTCTCCAGGTCGTCGAGGATCGAGATCTCGCGGTGCACCAGGGACTGCAGTCGACGGGCGAGGTTCACGAAGACCTCGACCTTCTGCTGGCTGCCGGCCTGGCTGGACAGCTGGGTGGCCTGGACGACGGCGGTGACGGCGACGTCCTGGGCGCGTGCGAGGTCGGCGGCGAGGTGGTCGAAGTCGTCGGCGCCGGGCGCGGGCTGCCGGGGCGCGCGCCGCGGCGGCGGCC
>NZ_JAAGMG010000947.1 GCF_010548525.1 Streptomyces sp. SID14478 | reverse complement strand
ACACCGCGGCACGCCCGGCGGTAAAGGCGCCGGGCGGGCCTGCTGACCGAACGGCGCCCCGCGGAGGGGCGGGCGCCATTGGCAGTACACCCTCATGGGTGAGTGTCCGGCCGGGACCCGAGGGCAGGCGGACGTGATGGGACTTCTCGACGCCGAGCGTGTGATGGAACAGTGGATGGCCTGCCTGTGGGGCAGTGTCCGGCCGCGACGGCGGGAGCGGGGCGCCGTGGTGTCGATACTGTGCCGGGAGTGCGACGAGCGGGCCCTCATCCTGGGACGTGGACGCACGGTGGTCCCCAACACCTTCACCGTGGAGCTGCCGCACGACAGTCACGCACAACTCGCCCCGGCAAGCGTCGAATTGGGTGACTACCTGGCCAACGAAGTGCACCGGCACGCTGCCGAACAGGGCTACACGTTCGCCGGGCCCGTCGCGGTCGGCATCTGCCTGACCGAGGAAGAGGCCGTCGGGCGATTCCGCGTACACAGCCGCATCGCGCCCGCGACACGGGCCTGACGGGCCCCGACCGAACCGGACGCAGACACGCTGGAAGCCGTCGGAGCCCTGAAGGCGACGCGTTCGCCGCATCGCGGAGGGCGTCGTCCGACAACGGTCCGCGCGTCGCTCCCCGAGCCGGATCAGTGCCCGCTCAGCGTGCGTAGACGGCGACGAAGTCACGCGTGGCCTGGTGGTAGTAGCGGGTGGCCGGGTTCTCGAAGTCGAGGATGTTGGTGGGCTGGGGATTGTGCGGATCGCGGTGCGCGTCGTAGCTCATGAAGGAGGGCCAGGCGCGGTTCATGTCGAGAGGCATCGCGCGTACGGCGCCTGCTTGTTGCATGAGGTGGGCGAGGGTGGAGGCGGTGAGTGCCTGGCCGACGACCATGATGATGTCGCCTTGTGCGGTGACGCCGACGCCGGAGCGTTCGACGAACATGCGGGACTGGTCGGTGGCTCCCCAGGCGGCGTCGTCCCCGATATTGTCGACGACTTTGCCGTGGTCGACCATGAGCTCGAGGCACTGGCGCACACCGATGACGTCGGGTGTCATGCGTACGTCCCTGCCCCAGGCGCCGATCTTGATCGAGCCGTCGCGGTAGAAGACTTCGGAGGCGGCGCCGTCCCGCAGCGTGCCGACGGTTTTGCCGTCGAGGTAGAAGCCGCCGCGGGAGCCACCGTCAGTGATCTTGAATCCGCCGTTCCAGGTGGCGAGCAGCCCGGTGCGCGACCCCGGCGGGACGGAGGGCGGCGTGGTGAAGGTGGCTCCGGGCTCGCGCAGTCCGGGGTGAAGTTGGTAGCGGGTGTGTTTTCCGCTGATCCAGGCGATCGCGGCCTGGTAGGAGGTGTGGTCGCCGTCGGGTCGTACGTAGGTGCCCTGGACCAAGGGGCGGCCGTGGGCGGCGGCCAGGGTGCGCCAGACGCCTTCGCCCTTCAGGGCGGGAGAGACCAAGGGCTTCATCGGCGGCCGCAGTCGCACGTCGCCGGCGGGGGCGGCGGATCCGGCCGGTACGTTCTTCATCCGGTCCAGGTCCTTCTGGGGCAGTGAGCCGCCGACCTTGGGCGGGTCCATCTCGTACTGCGCGTTCTCCAACTGGTTCACGACCGGGCCCAGATGGTGCTCGCGGGCCCAGCCGGCCAGGCGGGCCGCGGTGCTGTCGTCGCCGGGATAGGTGAGGGCATCGGCCAGGGACCAGCCAAGAGTGCTGACGGCCAGGACGCCCGCGGCGAGCGCAGCACGCGTGGCCAGCGGATGACGGCGCAGTCGGCCGCCCTTGGGCCTCGTCTTCTTCTCACCGCCCACGACGGGTGACGTACCGGTGTCGGTAGCAGTTGCTTTGGAGGATGCGGGCGAGGGCATGTCGAGCTCTTCTCACTTAAATTCTGGACGGTGGCAGCGATGGGGGCGCTCACGTCACGGGAGCCGGGCGTCAGATCCTGGGGGAGCGTGTGCGGCGGCCGCGCCACAGCACGAGAGCGAGCCCGAGTACGGCCAGGGCGAGGAGAGCAAGGCCGGCCGGGTGGTCGTAGCTGTGTTCCTCGTCCTGCGCTGCCCGCGCGGGCGCGGCGGGGACGGGAGGCCTGCTCGGCTTTGCCGCGCCGGTGGACTTGTTCGGGGCTCCGTTGAGCAGAGCCGTCTGACGGGTCTGGGCGGCGGAGGTGAAACCCCAGTCCAGGAGGGTGCGCGCCTCGTCGTAGACGGCGTTGGCCGATCCGGCCTGGGGGTTCATGAGCGTGACCAGGATGGTGCGCGTGCCGTGTCGGGCGGCCGCGACAAGTGTGTTGCCGGCGTGGGAGGTGTAGCCGTTCTTCACGCCGATCAGCCCCGGGTACGGGGTGACGTCGTGCGAGCCGACCAGGAGCCGGTTGGTGTTCTGGATCCCGAAGGACTGGGGGCCGCCGGCGGCGGGGAACTGGGCGGTTTTGGTGCCCATGTACCGGCGGAAGTCGGGGATCTTCATCCCGGCCCGGGCGATGAGCGCGAGGTCGTAGGCCGAGGAGTACTGGCCGGGGGCGTCGAAACCGTCGGGGGAGCGGACCTCGGTGTCGCGGGCGCCGAGACGGCGTGCGGTGTCCTGTATGTCGTTGACTGTGCGGGCCAGGCCGCCGTTCATGCGCGCCAGCGTGTGCACCGCGTCGTTGCCGGAGGCGAGGAAGACGCCGCGCCACAGGTCGGCGACGGTGTAGCGGGTGCCGTCGTGCACGCCCACCAGGCTGCTGCCCGCGGCGACCTGCGCCACGTCGGAAGACGCGGCACGGTGCACCGTGGTCGCCGGGAGCTTCGGCAGCACCGTCAGGGCGAACAGGGTCTTCAGAGTGCTGGCCGGGGGCAATCGCCGGTGTGCGTCCTTGGCGGCCAGGATCCGCCCGTCGTCGGCGTCCGTCACGATCCAGGACAGGGCGGAGACGTGCGGTGCCGGGGGAACCACCTGCCGGGAGCCTACCGAGGGCTTCGGCGCGGGCGGCGCGGCCGACGCAGGCGAGCCCAGCAGCGAACTCACCGCGACGGCAGCGGTGGTGCACGCTCCTGCCAGGTGACGCCGAGTCAAGTAGCGGTAAAGTACACGCATTTCGAGCATGACGGAAACGTACGGGCAAGCTCCGCACATCGCCATCAGTAATGGGCCACACGGGAGGAACGTCGGGGTCCGGCGGCGGTGCGGCGCAAGCGGAAGAGAGGGATCGATTTTGCGCCGGGCGGAGCTTTCTGACGCAGTGAATCTTTGCCCAGAGCTTCGGGTGGACGTTACGTTGCGCGGCATGTCGGTGAGCCACGAAGGTGCGGCTGGCGCAGAGCGGCCTGCGCGGGAGTTGAACGACCGTATTCGCGTTCTGATGGCCGGTGGCGGCCGCCTCAGCGAGGCGCAGCGCCAGGAGTACGAGCAGTTGATCGCGGCCTGGGCTCAGGCTGTGCAGGAGGAAGGGTGAGGGCTCGGGGGTGTGCACCACTGGTGCCGGTTCGAGGAGTCCGGCTCCGAGCCCTCACGTGAGCTGTCTCCCGGGGAAGGTGGACGTGCGCTCGCGACCTTCAACGCGGCGGCACCGCCGGTGGTTACGGTCGTCTTCGGGACGGTGAGACTGTGCCCGGCGGGACTGGGCCTCCCGGCCTCCGCGCCCCGGGCGGGGTGGGATGCCGACTGATCGGGCGCCGGCCCTCCTCGAGGTCTGGCCGTACGCGGCTGTGGATGGCGGGACGGCGGCACCGCACGTGAGACCGGTTGAGCGGCTGAAGGACGCGATGTCTGCATGCGAGCAGCCGACTGTTGCCCGGGATGAGTACCGGGCCTACCCGGAATACCTGATGCATGGCCGCGTCGAGGGTGCTCCGGCGGGCCGGTCTTGCCGCTGCAGGGGCGGGTTCCGGCCAGACTCCAGGGGCGGGCCCATGGTTCGGCCGTCTCCTGTTGAATACTCGTCAGCAAGGCCGGAGGCGGCCGCTGAATGACGGGGAACGAGGCATGAGTCGGCAAAGGCTCGGGGCGAGCGGGGACATGTTGAACGCCTACCGCAAGTATCTGGATCACGTCATGACCTGCGCGGGATGCGGTGACCGCGCCGGCCTGTGCGTGATCGGCAAGGGGCTCCACCGCGCTTACAGGGCGGCGACCTCGGAGAACTGACCCTGCCGTGTCCAGCCTGTTCGGTGGCAGACACGGTTCAGCGCGGCGGCTCGTACGTTCTCGGCGCAACGGGTGTGGAGGGCAGCCTGCACTGCACCCGGCACTGATCGACCGCTTGACCGGGGCGCGCCGGAGTGCGGGCGCGAGGGATCGCGTCCTTGCCTCATGACTCTTCCGGATCTGGACGATCTCATCGCGGAAGTCGACCGGAGGTGCGCCACCGCGGACCGCGTCGGCGGACAAGAACAGCCCGACTGGCTCGCCCTGCTCACAGTGGCTGCCCAACTCGCGAAGGAGGAGCGCAGCAGACGCTGGTGGGGATCTCTGGCTGTCGCACCGTGACGTTGTGGCGAACGGGGCTCGGGGTCGCGCTGCTCACCTGAAGACCATGCACCGTCCATGGGACGCAGATCACCCCTGCGCCGAACCGGCACCTGCCGTTTCGGCTTCCACGACGGCCCGTGTCCGTTCCCCGTACACGCCGGGCGTCTCCGGAACGGCGCGCGCCTGCTGGATCCGTGTCACTGCCGCGGCCACTTCCTCGGAGTAGTAGCCGTCGACCGGGCCGATGTACAACTGCAGTTGTCGCAGCCGCTGTTGGACGTCCACGACCCGATCGCTGCGAGCGCCGACGCTCAGCGTCGGGGGTGCGCTGGGCGCTGCTGTTCGGGGTTCGGCGCGGGCTGCCCGCTGGGGAGCGCGGGGCGGTGAAGCGGTGTGCGGCGCCCGGGGCGTCGGCTGTGCAGGTGCCGGCGAAGCCGCTGCCCACGGAGGTGCGATCGGCTTCTGGAGCGGGACCGGCGGTTGCCGGCCGGCCGTCGGCGCGGGGGGTTCGGTGCGCGGTGGGTTCCTGACCACCACCGCAGTGGCGACGGCGGCCAGAGCCCCGGCGGCGAGGCCGAACCGGACCAGCGTGCGCCCCCGCGCGACGGGCATCCTGTGCCGGCCCCCGGACTGCCCCCGCGCACTGCCCGGATCGCACGGAGCGGACGGGCCGGAAGCAGCGGCCGCCTTCCCTACGTGCAGGGGGTGGACGGCACGTCCCGCATCAGCAATCTCGAACCTCATGAAGTCGAACGTAAGGCCGGGGCACCCGCTTGCAGCTCTCACCAGGGCTCAGAAGAAGATCCTTAAGGTCGCCTTGATCATTCGCTGAGTCGCGGTTAAGCGGTACCCGCGGCCGCCGGCCGTCCGACCTCACCCGCCTTCTGCGTCCGTCACTCGCCCGAGACGCGGACCAGGATCTTGCCGTGCACGTGTCCCGTCCTGCTGAGGTCGAAGGCCTCCCCAGTGCGCTCCAGGTCGAAGGTCTCGGCCACCGGCACCCGCAGCTTTCCCTCGTCCGCGAGAGCGGCCAGCGCGCGCAGCCCCGCGGCGTCGGGGCGGGCCCACATCCACTGACCGCCCGCAGCCATGACGTCCGGGTCGGCGATCGACGCGTGCCGTCCGCCGTCCTTCAGTACCGCGCGGGTGGTGTCCAGCACCCCGCCGACGTAGTCGACGACCACGTCCACGCCCTCGGGCGCGAGCGCCTTGACCCGGTCGACGAGGCCGTCCCCGTAGCTGACCGGCTCGGCCCCGAGATCCCTGAGCCGGTCATGGTTGCTCTCGGACGCCGTGCCGATGACGCGGGCTCCCAGCGCCCGGGCGATCTGCACACCGAACGTGCCGACTCCGCCCGAGGCCCCGTGGACCAGCACGGTGTCGCCGCTGCCCGTGTCCAGGCGGGTCAGCGTCTGGTAGGCGGTCAGCCCCGCCAGGGGAATCCCCGCCGCCTCGCCCCAGTTCAGGGACCGCGGTTTGGCGGCCAGGGCGCGCACGGGGACGGTCACGAACTCCGCGAACGTTCCTCCGTGCACGTAGTCCTTGCGGGCATAGGCGAAGACCTCGTCCCCCGGCTCGAACTCGGGGGTGTCGATGCCCACCCGCTCCACGACGCCGGAGACGTCCCACCCGGGAATCACCGGGAAGAAGGTGTCCATCATCCCGTCGAGGCCGCCGGACATCACCTTCCAGTCGACCGGGTTCACGGCGGCGTACCGCACCCGCACGAGCACCTCGCCGGGCCCCACCTTCGGCACCGGCCGCTCGCTCAACGACAGGACGTCGCTCGCCCCGTACTTCTCGTAGGTCATGGCCTTCATCGTGGCCTGCTCGCCCTGGTCGTCGCCCATAGCTCACTTCCGCCGGATCTGCGTGGGGGTCGATGTACGTCGATATACATGGAGATCGGAAACGCCTCTCCGGTACCCATGCTTGCCGCAGGCAGTCGACCCGGCCACCGGTGCGGGTGGCCGTTGCAGATTACGAAGGAATGTGCGACTGCGAGTCTGGCTTGCGACCTGACGTGTCGGGCACCCGGAGCAGAGGAGTTGCACTGACCCGGGATGGCGTCGTCGCGCGGGTGTCGCTCTCCTGCCAGGTCAGGGGCTTGATCGCGGAGTACTGCCCTGTCCCGGACGCTATTGGGCGAGCACCGCAGCGCATGTGTGGCCCAGCGCGCCGATGACAGTTCTCGTCTTCGTCGAACGAGTCCTCTCCACGGATTTGGACAGTACGGAACCGGTCTGGCAGCCTCGGCTGTCCGACCCCCGATGACGCCGGAAGGCGGTGCGGAAGATGACCGAGGTGAGCACGCGCAGCGTCCGGGACGCCGCTGTCGCCACGCGCCTGCGCAGGACGACCGCCCTGGACGTGCCCGAGGAGTTCGAGACGTGGTCCGTCGCGGACCTGGCGGACTGGCTCCACGACACGGAGGACGACCCGCAGGTGTCCGACGAGGACTTCTACCAGGCCCGCAAAGCCGTACAGCTGCTCGGAGTTGAGGACGTCTGACCGGTGAGCGGCGGTCACCGGTCAGCGCGGTTCTTCAGTACGTCTTGAGCTGCCCGGGCCGCTCGAAGTAGAAGCCGCAGGGCCTCTGCCACTCGCCGCCGCCCTCTCCGGAGGGGTCGCGGCACCGGTTCAGTCGCAGCGTCTCCGGGCGCGCAGTACGCCTCAGCGGCGGGGGTGGTCGTGCGGTGCCGCGGTGCAGCAGCCGCTACGGCGCATCGCGTGCGCGACAGCACGCCTGGAGGTGGGTCCGGCCGGGGCGGGCCGTGGCCCACTGCCGACAAGACGCGAGGCCGCACCTGACGGGACCTCCTCAAGCTCGCCGACAGGCCCCGCCACACTGAAGCGCCTGCGGGCCCACCCCGGCAAGCCCAGAGCGTCGGCGTCTGAGCGCACTCGGCCGCACCGGGGAGGTCCTGCTCAGGCAGGCCGCCCCGGCGTCCGTGCAAGTCGCCGCAGGCAGGCACTCCGGGCCTTGAGGCGCGACAGGGCATGCGTGACGTTGCCGGCGGCCTGGATTGGTCGGAATGCTGTCCCCGGGCCGTGGGGGCTGTCATACGTTGGCGTTCGACGTGCCGCCAGGGACGGCGGGCAGCGGTGTCAGGGGGAGACCATGGCGACTTACTCGATTTCGATCAGACTGCAGCGTACGAGCGTTGAGGAGCGCTACGTCTCCGTGCCGGTCACTGACGCGGTGATGCGGACGGAGCCCAATGCGGACGGCACCTACGGTCTCGACACGGAGAAGCTTCTTGCAGCCGCGATCGAGCTCGGGCAGGACGACGCCGATTGGTCGTCAGAGGCCCGAGAAGTGACGATCCATCCGATACAGAAGGCCCCTGACGACGTCCAGACCGGGCTCGACGCGGCGCAGGACGCGTCGTAGATCTGCACCTCACGCCTTCGGCGTGACCGTGTCGGCCACCGCGAGTACGCGAACGACACGGGCTACTTGGCGGCTTGGAGAGCGGCCTGCCAGACAGGGCTGTCGACGTAGTGGTTGTCGTACAGCTCCGAGGACTTCTTGATCTCCTCGAAGCCGGCCTCACCGCGCATCACGCGGCCCAGCAGGCGCAGGTAGTCGAAGCGCGGCATGCCCGGGCTGAAGACGAACAGCACGTCCGCCTCGTGGCCGGGGGCCGCGGCGAAGGCGTGCGGGGTGTGCGGCGGGACCAGGAGGAAGTCGCCCTTGTCCAGGATCTTCACCTCGTCGTCGACCAGCACTTGCAGGGCGCCGTCGAGGACGAAGAACAGCTCGGATGCCTTGGTGTGGAAGTGCGCGGGAGCGCCGATGGCACCTTTCGTGAAGGTGGAGCGGTAGCTGGTGAGGTCGCTGCCGCCGTTGCTGTAGTCGGCGAGCAGGGTCATCACGCTGCTGGGGTCCGCGGTGGTCTCGGCGGTGGCGGCGCGAGTGAGGACGGGGCGGGGTGCGTTCTGCGTGGTCGTCACGGTGTTTCCTGCCTGTGAGCTGCGGTTCCGGGCTCTCCCGGCTCCTTGTGGACACAACTCTACGGAGCCAATAGACCTGCGTAGTGGTGCATTTGACGTCCCATTTGATGGGTCAATTCAACGCCACCCGAACCCCGCGGAAGCGGCGAGGAAGCCCTTCTCCTGAGGGTGAGCAGCTCAAGGCTGCTTGTGTCCGGGCCCGATCTGCTTCGGTGGTCGCTGCGCCGGACCGTCAGTCCGTACGAGCCACTCGCGCTCGAAACGCCAGGTACCGCCGTCGGCCGCGGCGCCCCGCATCCCGTGCAGGACACCGCGGCCCGTCAGTGCAGGGAGACGTGAGTCGGCCAGCGAGGCGAAGCCGAAGGTGCGGGCCGGGTCCCAGCTGCCCTCGCGACACAATCGCCGTGCCAGTTGCGCATATCCGATCAGGCCGGCCGCGATGACCCACGCGTCGGGAGTTTGGGCGGTCAGTCGCCGGGCGGGCCGCAGCCAAGAGGCCGCCTCCTCGGGCCAGTCGGCGACGGTGAGGATCGTGCCGCCTCGGGCCTCCCACGCGCACGCGAACGCACGTGCCGCGGCGACCGACGCCGTGTCACGGCTGTGCCCGACGGCAACGGATGTCAGGCCGGGGCGCTCCGCCGTCAACAGGCCGACGAGTGCGGTGAGTTCGCGGACGGTATGGGTCGCGGGCGCGCAGACGGGTCCGAGACCGACGGCCGCCGTGCGACCGACGAGAGGTGAGGTCATGACGTACCCTCCGGCCGCCCGACCCTCCACTGCCGGTAGGCCGCAGGCAGACACACGGAACACGGTCGGTACCCCGCACTGACCGCCGTGGCCTCGTCGGCGAAGAAGACCCGCTGCGTCGCGTACTGCCCGCGCGCCAGTGCCCGCAGCGCCGAAGGACAGTCGAGCCGTCCGTACAATCTCGTCCGGCGGTGCCCACCCACTCGCCCGGCCACCGCGCTCGCATAGGGCTGGTCCGCCCCGTCGCGCAGCGTGTACACAGATCCACCCATTTCCTCTGTTCCTCCTTCCCTGTACGAGAATCCCCGCTCTGACGGTCGTTTTCCGGCGGCATTCGGACATGGCGCTCGCGCGCTCGGCACCGCCATGCCGGTGGTCTGGGCCGGCACACCGGTGGCAGGGTCCGTCTCAGGTCGGCCTGGCCACCGCCCGCGCCGGTCAGAGGTTTTGGCGTCTGCCGTCTGCATTTTTCGGCCCTCGTGGCGTAGAAACGCCGTACATCCTCCGTGTCCCGGGCGTGCGCGGCCGAACGGAGGGAACGCGGAGTGCCTCGCGAGACGGGCAGTACGGCGCGTCTCCCGCACCCAGCCGCGACACGCGGCGCTCTTTGGGAGTCACTCATGCCGCAGCCGGACGCGTTCCACGACCTCGGTGCCCTGCATCTGGACGACCAGGGCGCGTTCGATCCCGACCGGCTGGACGAGGTGCGTGCGGCCGTGCGCGACAAGGGTGTTCGCGACCTGTACGTCCTTGCCCACGGCGCCCACAACGACGAGGCGGTGAGTGGCGCCACGGACGACGCGTACCGCGCCTTGCTCGCCGAGGCCTGGCAGGACAAGCCCGGGCACGCGGGCCTCGTGAGTGTGCACTGGCCGTCGATGTGCTTCCGCGACGAAGGACTGCCCGGGGGAGCGGAATCCTCCGACACCGCCGGGATCGACCAGGACACGGCCGAGGACCTGGTGCGCCTACTGCCCGCCAGCGCGTACCCGTTGGCCACGATCATCGATCTGCTCCGCGAGCGCCCGGAGCGCGAGAGCGCCCTCGACGACTTCGGAACGGCCCTGCGCCGCCTGGCCGAACTCCCCCTGCAGGACCCGGTCACCGCCTTCGCCGCCGACACGGAGGGCGAGATACTGCCCCAGTCCGACCCGTTGATGCTGTTCGAGGACACGCGGACCATGTGCGCCGAGTTCGCCGGCGCGGTCGAGGACCTGCGCCGGGCCCAGGACACGCAGGCCGGCAAACCCGCCAGGCACGAGTCCGGCTCCGAGGGACCCGATGTGTCCGAAGAGGGCACCATCGCGGAGGTCCGGGTCGCGGGACCCCGCCCCGCACGGCCCCTGAGCGACCGCGTGGACAGGGCCGGAACGGTCGCGGCCGGCGGGTCGCTGGGCGAACAGGCCCGCGCTGCCGACTTCGCCTCGTTGTGGGACGGCGCCCACGAACTCTTCCGTCAGGGCGTGCGCCACGTGCTGCGCCGGCGCGCCGGACTCGTCGGGCAACTGGGCCTCGGACCCTGTCTGCCGAGGCTCGCCGAGGGCTCGGACGTGCGCCTGCACCTCGTCGGCCACGGACTCGGCGGGCGCCTCGCCGGATTCGCGCTGCGCGGTCTGGAGGACAGCGGCGCCGAGCCGGTCCTGCTGGCCTCGCTCACGCTCGTGCAGGGGGAGATGTCGCACTTCGCCTTCGCCGACAGCCTGCCGCAACAGGTGTCGGGCCACGGGGCGCTGTGGAGCCTGCAACGTCTGGTGCAGGGACCGGTCGTCTGTACGTACTCGCACCTCGACTTCCACCTCGGCGTGATGTATCCGCTGTCCGCCCAAATGATCGGAGACTCCGCCGAGCTGGCGACAATGGGACGCAAGTGGGGCGCGCTCGGCTTCGACGGGCTCCAGGGCGTCGAAGGCCCCGCCCCCGTATCCCTGAAGGACATGGCGGAGCGGGAACCGGGCAACGCCGCCTACCTCAACGTGGACATCTCCGAAGCGATGGACTCCGTCCGACTGCCCATGGGCGGCCACCACGACGTCTTCCATCCCGGGGTCGGACTGCTGCTGCGCCGGGTCGCAGAAGGCTGAGTCGACGTCAACGGCACGGCCGCGCGGCGCCGGGAACGCACGCCCGACGCTCGGAGCAAATCGCGCCGCCGGGTGGCCTGTTGGACGACACATACGGACAACGCCCCCTCAGCGGTCACTGCCGAAGGCAGGGGTCGCGGCGCACCAGCTGCGCAGTAGGCCGATCAGGACGGACCGGGCTGTCGTCCTGTTCTCGGGCAGCGACTCGCTTCCGGCTTCGCGTCTACGCCGTCATCCGCTTCAGCGGGACGTGGATCCGCGTCCTCTGCCTCGGTTCGGTCCACTTCGCAGTCGACGAGGTGCTGCTCGCGGGCATCGTCCGCATCTGCGCGGCCGAGCCTGGCGTCGACCCGGTCCAGCCTTGCCGCGGAACTCTCCACCGCGGCGCGGGAACGCTCCAGTGCCTCGTAGGCCCGGCGGCGCGGGGCGGGCGTAGGAACACCGGCCACCCGGAGTCGGCGATCGACCTTCTGCTCCGCCTCGTCAAGGCGTTGTTCCCGCTCGTCGGCCAGCTGCTCGCGCTCGTCGGCGCGGGAGTCACGGCGTGCGGCGTGCTGGTCCCGCCGGTCGGCGGCGGCATCACGGCGATCGGCGCTCCTGGTGCGCTCAT
The DNA here is from genome assembly GCF_010548525.1 of Streptomyces sp. SID14478. Lineage (GTDB taxonomy): Bacteria > Actinomycetota > Actinomycetes > Streptomycetales > Streptomycetaceae > Streptomyces. Next base: position 22,094 of record NZ_JAAGMG010000947.1, on the reverse strand, counting down.
CCCGGCGGGCGAGCTTGTCCTCACGCCCCGGGTCTCCTCGGCTCACCTCACAAGTGTGCGCCCGGGAGCGTGAGAGACCAAGAAGTACGAGACATCGTCGGCCCGCCCGTGCGGCATCCTGTAGCGGCTCCGATCCTTCGCGGTCCCGCACCTTTGTCCGCTTTGTCCGCCGCCGGATGGGACGCATGACGTCTTCTGACCGTAGCTGTGCCGACCGTTCGCTCGCGATGGTGATTTGCCAGGGACTGAGGGGTGTGTCCGGTCGAACACCGAGGGTAGAACGATCTTGTGCGGCAGAGCGCCGTGCCCTCGCCGGAAGGTGGACGCCCCATGAGTGATACGCGCATACGTCTGCGGGTCCGTAGTGCGGACGGCAGGGAGCACGCTTTCCCTGTCTCGGCCACCGACCCCTTCCAGGGGATCATGCAGCGTTATGCCGAGGTCACCGAGCAGGATCAGGCAGGCATCGCGTTCACGTACGAAGGCACGCGGCTGCTTTCCACGTCCACACCTCACGAACTGAAGATGTCCGATGACGACCTCATCCAGGCCGAGACAGCACCCGAGCCCGATCGGCAGGACAGTTGAGCCCGCCTCGTCCCTCGGTATCGCGTCGTTCTCGCCGCCCGGCCACAAACAGGGCGTGGGCAAAGACCGCCACTGGGGCCGACGGGGCGTCTGCGCTCCGCGGGTCTCAGGGCCCCAGAGCGCGGGTCCGTCCCGTCCGCCTCCGGAAAGCACGCTGCCCGGTCAGATAGTGACTCGCCCCGCGAACGCACCACGGAGTTCAACACGCCCGCCCTGGCCGTCGGGGCGTGTGCTTGAGGGAGCCGCACGGGTGATGACCGATGGGATTGTCGTGTCGGTCAGGCCGGTGCCAGGGGCCGGGTGGGGTGATGGGTGCCGAGGTCCGGCCACCGGCTGAAGAGGTCGGCCTCGTAGTGGGCGCCCGCGTCGACGGGCGCAAGCGCGACAAGGTACGCAGGAGAGAGGCCCCGATGACGTTCGAGCCCACGACGACTTCGCCGCCTGAGGTGCGCTTCTGGCCGGTGGACGACCTGCCGGGCCTGCAGCCGGACCCGCTCTTCGACGAAGTCCTGCGCGAGGAACCTGTCACCCGCATCAAACTGCCGCACGGCTCCGGTGACGCCTGGCTCGTCACGCGATACGAGGACGTCCGCTTCGTCACCTCCGACCCCAGGTTCTCCCGGGAGCAGGTGGTCGGCTGCCCCGTGACGACGATGACTCCCACCCCGGTGGCGTCCCAGACAGCCGGACTGCAGTACATCGACGCCCCGCGCCACACCCGTCTGCGGCGCGTGGTCGCCCGCGCGTTCACCGCCCGCAGCATGCAACGCCTTCGCCCCATGGCCGAACGCACCGCACACGCCCTGCTCGACGGCATGGAACAGTCCGGCTCCCCGGCCGATCTGATGGAACACCTGCACACGCCCTTCCCCATCGCCGTCGTCTGCTACTTCCTGGGCGCCGACGAGGACGACTGGCACGCGTGGGCCGACAACTCCCGCGTGATGCTGTCGAAAACAGACGACAAGGACGCCGTCCAGGCCGCCCGTGCGGACACGCGGAGCCGGGTCGTCGCACTACTGCGGCGCCGGCGCACCGACCCCGGGGACGACCTGGCGGGCGTCCTGGCACAGGCCGCTGCTTCAGGTGAGATCACCGACGACGAGGCGCTCTCCCTCGCCATGGCCGTCTACGTCAGCGGCGGCCACGCCGTCGCCAACAACAGCGGTTCCATGATGTACGCGCTGCTCACCCACCCCGACCACCTGGACCGGCTGCGCCGCGATCCGGAAGTGGTCCCCGCCGCGGTGGAAGAGTTGTACCGCTACGTGCCGCACCGCAACGGAGTCGGTATCCCGCGGATCGCCACTGAGGACGTTCCTGTCGGCGGGCACGTCATTCCCAAGGGAGACGTGGTCTACAACGCCTACGTGGCGGCCAACCGCGATCCCGAGGTCTTCCCCGACCCGGATCTGCTGGACTTCGACCGCCAGGGCCCGGGGCATCTCGCGTTCGGGCACGGCCCCCACTACTGCCTCGCGTCCCTCATGGCCCGCATGGAAGCGGAAGTCATGATCACCGTCCTCCTCGAACGCTTCCCGCGCCTGCGGCTCGCTGTGCCGAAGGACGAGGTGGAATTCCAGCGCGAAGGCCTGATCCGCGGACCGAGCACGCTGCCTGTCGCCTGGTGACCGTCCCTGCGCCGGACCGGCGCACCGGCTCCGACTGACCATCGCACGGGGTGTGTTCGCAGGCGGGCCGCCGCCCGTTCCTCTTCCCAGGGGGCCATCGCCCGTCCCCGTTTCCCACCGTGTCGGTGGAGTGCCGGGCTGCTCACCGCGTCCACGCGCGACTCAAGAAGCCGCACCGTCTTCGCGTCCAAGCACGGGACCTTGGCGTGATCCCGGCGCCTGCTGCGGTGCGGAGCGACCGGCCTGCGTGAGCCATGCGCAGGCGTCCTGGGGGAGTTGGTCGTTGTTCAGGGGCGAGCTGGTGAGGTGTACGTCGTTCGCGTGGGGGAGGGGGATGGGGTATTCGCCGAAGTTGACGACACAGGTGAAGGCTCCGCGGGTGAAGGCCAGGACGTCGTCGCCCAGGTCGAGCCACGCCAGGGGAGCGGTGAGCGACGGCATGTGGTCGGCGCGCCAGGCCAGGGCGTTGCGGTACAGGTGGAGCATGGAGGTGGGATCGCCCTCTTGGCGTTGGGCCGTGAGGCGGTGCCAGGAGGCGGGTTGGGGGAGCCAGGCCGTGTCGTGGCTGGTGAAGCCGAAGGGCGGGGTGTCCTCGGACCAGGGCAGGGGGACGCGGCAGCCGTCGCGGCCCTGGGCGGGGGCGTTGGGGCGGTTGCCGGCGGGGTCGTGGACGGACGTGAGGGGGAGGTCGTCGACCTCGGCGAGACCGAGTTCTTCGCCCTGGTAGAGGAAGGCGGGCCCGGGCAGGGCGAGGGTGAGCAGGAGGGCGGCCCGGGCGCGCGTGTAGCCGGCGCGGTGGTGGGTGTCGAGGGGCCCGGCGACGAAGGTGCCGTCCATGTGGAAGGAGCTGTCCTCACGTCCGAAGCGGGTGAGGTGGCGCACGGTGTCGTGGTTGGACAGGACCCAGGCGGTCGGCGCGATGACGTCCTGGCTGCCGGTGAGCGAGTCGGCGATGATCTGCCGGAGTTCCCCGGCGCGCCAGCCGCTGGTGAGATAGGGGAAGTTGAAGGTGCAGTGGAGCTCGTCGGCGCGGACGTAGCGGTCGCGTTGTGCGGTGGTGGGCAGGTGGACCTCGCCGATGAGGAAACGGTTTCCCGGGTAGCTGTCGCTCAGGGCACGCAAGGCTCGGTAGATCTCGTGGACGTGGTGCCGGTCCTGGTAGGGGAGTTGGGCCGGCGGTGCGTCTGGGTCGACGTCGGGCAGGGCGGGGTCCTTGGCGGGGAAGGGTGCCGCGTCGACGCGGAATCCGTCCGCCCCGCGTTCGAGCCAGAAGCGGACGGTGTGGGCGAAGTCCGCGCGGACGTCGGGGTGGTTCCAGTTGAGGTCGGGCTGGTGGCGGGAGAACAGGTGCAGGTACCAGGGGCCGGGGGTGCCGTCCGGTTCGGTGATCCGCGTCCAGGCCGGTCCGCCGAACTGGGAGGGCCAGTCGTTGGGAGGCCGGGAGCCGTCGGGTCCCTTGCCCGGACGGAACCAGAAGCGGTCGCGTGCAGGTGCGCCGGGGCCCTGCGCAGTCGCTTGGCGGAACCAGGGATGTTGTTCCGAACAGTGGTTGGGGACCAGATCGAGGACCATGCGCAGGCCGGCCTCGTGTGTCTCGGCCAGCAGCGACTCGGCCTCCTCGATGGTGCCGAACAGCGGGTCGATGGCACGGTGGTCGCTCACGTCGTAGCCGCCGTCGGCCATGGGGGAGGCGTACCAGGGGGTCACCCACAGTGCGTCGACGCCCAGGGCCTTGAGGTAGGGCAGTCGGGCGCGCAGTCCGGCGAGGTCGCCGACCCCGTCTCCGTTGCCGTCGGCGAAGCTCCTGAGATAGACCTGGTAGAAGACGGCCTGGCTCCACCAGGGCGGCGCTGAGTCATGAACGGTCATGGCTTGTGCTCCGGGGGATCGGCGGGCGGACGAGGGGTCCTCGGTCGGCGGGAGGCCCGCGGTGCGGGGTGAGTGATACGCCGCTGGGTCGGCGGGGCCGTGTCCGCGCGACCGAGGCGAGGTTCAGCACCCCGGTCGGTGTCGCGCCGCGGGACGGCGATCGCCTCAGTGTGCGCAGCAGGCGTCGGCGTGGCGCCAGACCGGCCGCGGGTGAACCGGTAGCGCGCACTCCGTCCGGGGCGTGCGCGGCGTACGAAGTCTGCTGCTCGGGTTGTTGAACGGGGTGCGCACTGGCGCACTCCCGGGGCGCGCCGGTGCACTCACGCGATGACCTTGATGCTTCGCACGCCAGGGGTGACACAGGTGGTGGCGGAGCAGGTGTTCTGAGCGATGAGTCAGGGTTCTTTTCCTCCTGACCGCGAAAACCCACCGGAGACATGGTGCGCCAGCTCAAGAATTCCTTGGACGATGAAGAGCGGCCCCTGGGTGAGGACGGGGGGAGTAGTGGCGGAGGGCCGGTGACGACCGTGGATGTCGCCTTGGCCGGCGCCGAGCCCGCTCGTGTTCTGCAAGCAGCCTCGTGCAGGGTGCGTGAGGCGCTGCCTGACCCCGATGCCGCGCAGTTCACCGCGCAGGGCCCGCTCACGGCACAGATCGACCTGGCGGACGGTGCCCGCATCCAGCTGGTCGTGGGCGAGGCCGCCCCGCCTGCCGCGCACACCCCGGGCACGCACCTGCTGGTCCTGAGCATTCTGCGCCGCGGCTCACTGACCGCCGACCAGGAAGCGGCGCTCGTCGAGGCATTACGCCAAGTCCCCTTCAGCGACTCCGAGTTGGAGTTGGTCGCCGGTCAGATGCCGCTGACGCTCGGCCTCGCCGACCGGATCACCGACCGTCCCCTGGCCGGCACCGTCCTGCTGATCATGGCGCATTTCCTCGAGGACCTGACCGGCATGCTCGCCAGCGCGATGCGGCTGGGCGCGGCCCCGGAGACCCTGGTCGTCGTGGAGAAGGGCTACCCGTACAAGTCCCGTGCTCGGGTCGTCGCACACCTGCGGGAGCACCGGATCGCCTTCTTCCCTTCCGCCGACATCGCCGAGGCGCTGGCCCACCAGAGCACTCTGGCGCGCGAGAGCGGCCTCAAGGCCGTCATCATCGACGACGGCGGATACGCCGTACCCGCCCTCATCGATCAGCTGCCCGAGCAACTCGCCGCCTGCGCGGGCCTCGTCGAGCAGACCATGTCCGGCATTTTCAAACTGGAACCCTACGAGGGCCGGATCGCCCTGCCGGTGTTCTCGGTGGCCCAGTCCCGGATCAAGGGCACGATCGAGTCGTACTGGATCGCCGACGCCGCGGTGCGCCGCATCATGGAACTGATGCCACCGCACAAGGTGGAGGGGCAGCCGGCACTCGTCATCGGCTACGGCCAGGTGGGCAGCGAGATCGCGCACGTCCTGCGGGGCCTGCGGATGCGGGTGGCCGTCTTCGACCGGGAACTCATGCGGATGGTGGTCGCCCACGAAGCCGGCTACGTCACCCACAAGAGCCTGGCCCGACTCATCGGCCACCACCGGCCGATACTGATCATCGGAGCCACCGGCCGGCAGGCCCTCAGCGACGACGACCTGCGCGAACTGCCCGCGGAAACCTTTCTGGCCAGCGTCACCTCCCGCGACGGCGAATTCCCGCTCCCCGCACTGCGCGACGCCGCGGAAGCGGTGGAGGACGAAGGGCTCGCCGGGACCACCTACGTCCTGCCGCACGGAGCACGTGCCACCGTCCTGGCCCACGGCTTCCCGGTGAACTTCCACTACGCCGAGAGCGTGCACAACCGCCACTCCGACCTGACACTGGCAGCCCTCTTGGTCGGCGCCTGCACGCTGGCACGCGACGATCACGGCTTCAGCGACGGGCACAACGTCGAACGCACCGACGCCGTCCTCCAGGAGAGTCGCCTCCTGGAGGATTACTACGACCGCTACGGCCCCCAGCTTCCCACCCAGCCGACCGCCGAGGACCCCGCATGAGTGATGTCACGCGCCCCACGCTCGCCGAACTGCTCGGCATGACGCCGCACGAGGAAGGCGGCTGGTACGCCCAGACCTGGAAGACCGGCCGCGACGTCGACTACCAGCCGCCCGGCTACAGCGGCCCGCGGGCCGCCGCCAGCGGCATCTACTACTACCTCCCCGCCGGACAGAACTCCCGCTGGCACCGGGTCACTTCGGACGAGGCATGGCTGTGGCACCGCGGCGGCCCGCTGCGCCTGGCGCTCGCCCCGCCGGGCCCGCAACCCGACCTCTCGCAGGTCACCACCATCGACCTCGGCCCCGACATCGAGCACGGAGCCCGCCCGCAGGCCGTGGTCCCGGCAGACCACTGGCAGGCCGCCTACCCGCTGGGTGAGGACGGCACCCTGGTCAGCTGCATCGTGGCGCCCTCCTTCCACTACGACGACTTCACCATCGTCGACGTGGCCCCCGAACCCCGGCTGCGCGCCGAGGCCGGCGCCGTCCTGCCCGCGAGCCCCGAGGAGATCTGGCCCTACATCGCCGCCTTCGACGCCATCGACAGCTGGCACCCGCTGATCGCCAGCAGCCACCACGCCGGCGGCCCCGCCACCCCTTCCCGGCCGGGCCAGCTCAGAACACTCACCACGACCGACGGACACACCATCACCGAACGCCTCGTGGACCTGACGGCCGCACCAGGGCGGTGCACCTACGAGTTCGTCCACGCCCCCTTCGCCGTCACCTCCTACACCGCCACCATCGACCTGACTCCCGCTCCTCACGGCGAGGGCACGCACGTCACCTGGACCGCCGACTTCACCCCGCTGCGCGCCGAGGACGGCGAACACCTCAAGAACACCTTCACCCACGACGTGTTCGCCCCTGGCCTCGCCGCCCTCATCGACCACGTCGAGGCCGGCACCGGCGGCGCCGCATGATCCACAACAAGACCACCGGAGAGCGCAAGCTCATGCTCTTCTCCGGACGCGCCCACCCCCGACTCGCCACCGAGGTAGCCGCCTGCCTCGGCCTGGAACCCGCCCCCACACAAGCCCGGGACTTCGCCAACGGCGAGATCTACATCCGCTACGACGCCTCGGCGCGAGGAGCCGACTGCTTCGTCCTGCAGAGCCACACCGCGCCCATCAACCAGTGGCTGATGGAACAACTCATCATGATCGACGCACTCAAGCGGGCCTCGGCGCGCAGCATCACCGTCATCGCCCCGTTCTACCCCTACGCCCGACAGGACAAGAAGCACCTCGGGCGAGAACCCATCTCCGCCCGTCTGGTCGCCGATCTCCTCCAGCGCGCGGGCGCCGAGCGTCTGATGTGCGTCGACCTGCATGCCGCTCAGATCCAGGGCTTCTTCGACGGGCCCGTCGACCACCTCTTCGCCCTGCCCGTGCTCGCCGCCCACGTCGCCGCTCACCACTCCCCGGACCAGCTGACGATCGTCTCCCCCGACGCGGGAGGCGTGCGCCGCGCCGATCAGTGGTCCCAGCACTTGGGAGCACCCTTGGCGATCGTCCACAAGCGGCGCGACCCGCGCACCGCGCACAGCGTGAAAGCCATCTCCGTCGTCGGTGACATCCAGGACCGCACCTGCGTCCTGGTCGACGACATGGTCGACACCGCCGGAACCATCTGCGCTGCCGCGGACGCACTCCACGACCACGGGGCCCGCGAGGTCATCGTCGCGGCCACCCACGCCGTCCTCTCCGACCCCGCACCGCAACGCCTGCGCGACTCGGCGGTCGCCGAGTTCCTGTTCACCGACACGTTGCCGCTGCCACAGAGCCTTGCGCAGGCCGCCAACGTCACCACACTGCCCATCGCCCCCCTGATCGCCCGCGCCATCCAGGAAGTCTTCGACGACGGTTCGGTGACCCAGCTCGAGGGAACCAGCCCGCCCCACCCCCGCCGCACGGAGACGGAGCAGGCCGACGGGACGCGCGACGGCAGCTCGACTCATCCCTAGCGGAGCCGGCGGGCCGGGCCCGTGGACGTGCTTGTCAGGCGGAGACCGCGATGGCGATCAGCGAGCGGTCACGGAGCAGGTTGCGGTCCGTGGGGATTCCGGCAGAACAAGGGACATCCCGTGGTGGTCGGCTCCCGCGGGCCTCGCAGGACCTCGCGCTCCAGGACCGACTGTGGACCCTGTCCGAAGAGCTGAGCGGCGTCCGATCCCCCTGGATCCCGCCCCACCTCCGGCGAATACGCCCAGGGGTGGCCGCTCAGGCGGAGCGGCCCGCCGCCGCTTCGGCCCTTCCGAGCTCGGCTGTGAACTGGGCGCCGGTGAGCAGCGCGAGGTTGGACAGCCACAGCCAGATGAGAAACACGACGGTGCCGGCAAGGGATCCGTACAGGCGGCTGTAGGAGGTGAGTGCCGAGGTGTAGAGGGCGAATCCGCCCGTCGCGGCCAGCCACAGCACGGCCGCGAGTATCCCCCCGGGAAGTGTGCGGTGTCGCGCGGCCGCGGTGGCGGGGCCGTTGCGGAAGACCGTCGACACGAGCAGGACGACCAGGGCGAGCAGCAGCGGCCAGCGGGCCAGGTCCCAGGCGACGGCGACGGTGGTGTCGAGGTGCAGGGCCCGCCCGATGTCGTCGGCGACGGGGTGGCTGAGCACGAGGACGAACGCCGTCATCAGGAGAAGGGTGAGCAGCACGAAGGCGGTCAGCACTGTGCTGTGCGCCCGGGACAGCGGCGTACGGCGGTCGGGGACGCGGTGCATGCGGTGCAGGGCACGGCGGCACACTGCCAGATAGCTGCAGGACGACCAGACGGCGCTGACCAGCCCCGTGGCGATGATGGTCCAGGCACTGGAGTTCTCCCGGAGCATCCGGGTGAGCAACTCGTGCAGTTGGTTGCCCGCCTGTCCCGGCGCGTAGGCCGTCACATGCTCGATCAGGGACTGCGCGGTCCCCGGGCTGATGAGGCCGAACGCGGCGACGGTGACCAGGAGTCCGGGCAGGACCGCGAGAGTGGCGTAGTAGGTGAGCGCCGCCGCGTAGTCGGTGATGTCGTCGTTCCACAGCGACAGCGGAGTACGGCGCAGGGCGGGCCACCAGGTGCCCGGCATGAGCTTGGTCCGGTGTGTCGCCGCCGGTGCGGGAAGACGCATCGGGTCAATGGACATGGGCAGCTCTGTGGTGAGTGGAGTGGACGCGGACCTGAACGGTGAGGTCATGGGGCACGGCCGCCGCCTGCGCCTCGGAGATCAGGTTGTTCACGTGCTGGAGTACGGTGCGCGGGTTGCTGCCGGGTTCGATACGGACCTGCAACTGTACGTGGATCCGGCCTCGGTGACGTGCCAGTCGGGCGCGCGAGCGTGTCACACCGTCGATCGTCTCGGCGCGTCGGCTGAGGGTGTCCGCCAGGGCCGTGCTGTGCAGGTGGCTGTCGGGCGCGGCCAGGGCCAGCCGGGACGGCCGCCGGACGGCCAGTTGGGCCAGCCACCACAGGATCAGCCCCACGGTGACGACGGCACCGACCGCCATCACGGTGGGCGTCCACCAGGAATGGTCGCGCAACTCCGTCATACGGGTGCGGTCGAGCAGGGGGTCGTGGGGCAGGGGCCACCACGACGGCATGCGTGCGGCCAACCGGTCGGATGCTGTGGCCGTCCAAACGCCTGCGGCGAGCAGGACCAGGCCCGTGGCGCCGAGGAGCAGGCGGTTGGTGGCGTTGCGCGGTTGCCGGATCACGCAGCTTCCTCTCGGGCGACGGGCAAGGCTTCCTGGGGCGTGTCCGGCTGCTGCCAGGTGACGGCGGGACGCAGGACGATCCGCAGGCGCGGTACGCGGCGCAGATCGCAGTCCGTCAGCGTGCCCGCGGCCGCCTCGTGCGCCTGGGCGCGTGCCGTCGCACCGTCACCGAAGGCGATCTCGCCGCGGACCCTGATGCGGCGTCGGCCCACGCGGACCTTGACGTCCTGGGTGCCGGGCACGTCGTTCACGGCGTCACGGATCAGGGAGGCAACGGCGGAGCGGTCGATCGCCGCGTTCCACCCCGGGCCCGCCGCGGCGAGCATCAACTGACCACGCCGGCCCGGCGTGAGGGCGAGTACCAGGAGCCACAGGCCGACGAGCGCCGCGCCGGTTGCGCCGATGGTCACCGGTAGATCGCCCGGACCGTGGCCGGCGAGCCAGTCCACCGTGGTGCGACGCCAGGGCGACGGTCGCGCCCCGGTGATGTGGACGCGGAAGACGTCGACCGTGCAGGCGAGGGTGACGCCTGCCGCCAGTACGAGTACCAGGCCGGCGGGCAGGCGTCGCTGGGACCATCGGCGTCGCGGTGAGCGGATGTCCGGCGTGCCGGGTGCGGAGCCGACGGGCGGGGCCGTCACCGTCAGCCGGGTCACCGCCACGCGCACCGTGGACATGTGCAGTCCGGTCAGTGCGCGGGTGCGTTCCAGCACATGCCGTTGCACGCGGCGTGCTTCGCGCGACAACGGGGCGGGATAGGGCAGTGCCACCCGCACCCCCGCCGTCGCACGGCGCCCGGAGACGGTCGCGGACGCGCTCACTGCGTGGGCAGGCCCGGTCACGGCCTCGGCGGCGGCCTGCTGGACGACCTTGCGCACGGCCTTGTCGCGGATGACGGTGGTGCCGCGCAGGGCGGGGGCGGTCACCGCCGCCCCCGCGAGAACATGCCGGGCACGTCGTCCGGACGTCCGCCGCGCTCCCACCAGAGGCCGACGGCGTAGCCGATGGCGCCGAGCGCGGCGACGAGAAGGAACGCCCCGAACCCTCCGAAATAGCCGGCGAACGCCAGTGCCATGCCGGCCAGCATCCCCTGAAACGCCAAACTCACCTTCGTGCCTCCACTCCTGGGTCCACCGCGGACGTACGCGCCCGGGTGCCGGGCCCGACCGTCGACGGCGCTACGAGACGCGGGACTCGGTGCCGGCGGCAGGCTCGTCGTCACCGGGCAGGTACACGTCGTTGACGGTGATGTTGACCTCCACCACTTCCAGTCCGCTGATCCGCTCGACCGCCGAGACGACGTTCTCGCGGACATCCGTGGTCACTTCCATGATCGGGACGCCGTAGTCCACGATCAGATCGATGTCGATGGCGGTCTGTCGCTCACCCACCTCGACCTTCACGCCGCGTCCCACGTTGGCCCGGCCGCCGGGGATGCGCTCTCGCACCGCGCCGAACGTCCGCGACAGACCGCCGCCCATGTCGTGGACGCCCGGGATCTCGCGCGCGGCCATGCCCGCGATCTTCACCACGACCACATCGGCGATGGACGTCTTGCCCCGCGTGGAGGCCGGCTCGTCCACGCCCGTGCGGCCCTGACTCACCTCGGTCGTCGAACCGGGAAGCTTCGACGTCACCGACGGCGAAGTCTGGTGCGGTGGTGCAACTTGCTGTGTCGTCATAACCACATCTCCTGGTTCCGGGCGCCGTTGAAGCGCGGCGCGTTGATGCCTGTGTGGACTTGGACCCCGCCGGTCGGTGCTTGTGACGCGTCTGCCGGAGAAACTTTCGTGGCGGCCCGCGGGTCCGTTCGTCTCTCCACCGAAGTGCCCCGAACGCCAGGTCGTAGCCCGGTGCGGCGCCGCGAGTTCCGGCCGGTTGTCACGCGCATATCGGCGAGGTGTTCCTGGCCTGAGCTGTGTCGCTCGGGCATGGTGGGGACAGCGGCGTGCCGCACACCGGCACGGACGGTCGGATTTGCCTCCGCGCGTGGAGTGCCTGCACACTCGGGCCCCGCTCAGGTCGGAACGCTCACACCGCGGGAAGGAGTCGTACGTGGCCTACAGCCACCCCAGCACCGCGGACACCGCAAGCGCACTCGGTCGGCACAGTGACGCACAACTGACAGTGCGGGCCGGTGAGGGAGACGAGGAGGCATTCGCCGAACTGGTCGTGCGGCACGCTCCCACGCTGCTGCGCCTGGCCACGCGGCTCTTGGAGGACCGTGCCGACGCGGAGGACGCCGTGCAGGAGGCGTTCCTCAGCGCCTGGCGGCGCCTGCCGGAATTCCGCGGCGAAGCAGGCTTCGGCACCTGGGTGTACCGGATCGTGACGAATCGCTGCCTCAACGTCCTGCGGGCGCGCAAACCGCAGACACCCCTGGAGTCCGTGCCGGAACCTGCGGCACCCGGCCACACCGTGGCTCCCGACCGTCTGGCCGAGGCCCACTTCGCGATGCAGGACTTGCGGCAGGCCCTGTCCCGGTTGTCCGTCGAACAGCGTGCCTGTTGGATACTCAGAGAACTGGACGGGTGCTCCTACGAGTTCATCGCGGAGACGATCGGCATCACTGAGCAAGCAGTACGGGCCCGCGTCTTCAGGGCCCGTCGATCCCTGACCACCGCATTGGGGGCCTGGCGATGAGCAACCTCACCGATCCGCCCACACCCGAGCCGGGCGCCACCGACGACGAGCTGCTGCCGTGCGGTCGTCCCCTCGCCGAGGTCTGGCAGGCCTGGGAGGACCAGGTCGCCGACGAGCACCAGCTGACGTGCCCTCACTGCGGCCAGGCGGTCCAGGAGTTGCAAGACCTCGAGACGGCGGTCAGCCGTCTGAAGGATCACGAGGACGACGGGCAGCACCCGGATCAGGACACTGCTGCGGACGCGCTGACCCGACGTGTGATGAACGTCGTCCGCCTCGAACTGCGACCCGGCCGCCCCCTGCCCCTGGCCGATCCTCCGCAAGAGATGTGGATCATGGAGTCGGTCGCGGCGCGCACCGTGAGGTCGGCGGCGGAGCGCCTGCCCGGCGTGCACGCCGGCTCCTGCAAGCTGACACCCACCGCCCCGGACAGCGGCCACGTCCGCGTACGCCTCGAGATCACGGTCCCGGACACGACGCCGGACCTGCAGCGACTCGCCGACGACGTGAGGACGGAAGTCGAACGGGCCGCCGATGCCCACATCGGCTTCTCACTCGCGGAAGTGGACATCCGCATCACCGACCTCATCGGCACAGCCGAGAACGCGGACGAAGGCACGGCATGACCTCGCACACGGACATCGCGGCACACATCGCCACAGTGATCGAACAGGTCCCGGGCGTCGCCTTCCTCAAACCGGACCTCTCCACCCGGCTGCGCGGCGCACTGAACACCGCACGACCCGCGCACTCGCGCGGCGGCCTGGAGGTTCGGCGCGCCGATGAGGGGACGTGGACCGTGCGCGCCGACATCGTCATCCATGCGGACACCCGCGCCGTCGACATCACCCGCACCACCCGCCTCGCCATCGCCGCAGAGCTGACTCGGCTGGCGCCGGGTGAGCCCTGCCGGATCACGGTGACCGTGACCGGGACGGTCTGAGGCCGACCCTCGCCCAGCCCGCATCTGCGGGGCGGGTCAGACGCTCGGGCGGTTCTGGGCAGGTCCGGGAGCACTGTCGCTGACGGGCACGGTGGCAGTGATGCGTTTGCCGACCCGGTCCGGGTGGATCTCCAGCTGCTGGCTGAGGGCGTTGACGATTTCCAGCCCGTGTTGTCCCAGCCGGCCGGGATCTGCCCCATAGGTCCGGGGCAGATCGGTACTGCTGTCCCACACCGTGATCCGCAGAACGGTGTCCGTCAGTTCGAGTTCGAGGAGATGGGGACCCGGCGCGTACTTCGCCACGTTGGTGACGAGTTCGCTGACCGCCAGCTCACTGATCTGCTTCAGCCGCTCACTGACCGGACTGGCGTGCACCGTGCGGGCATGCTCGAGGAACAAGGTCGCCGCCCGGCGTGCGTCGGCGGGGCTCGCATGCTCCTGAGAGGAGAAAGCGCGGGCCAATGGCGCCCTTCGCTCGGCACGGCAGTGACACGCTGCCGGCTGCTCTGTCATCGCTTCCACCCCTGAACGCAGTTCACCGTACGACTTGCGGCTGCCCGGCCACCATCGAACCATGTGCTGCCCCGGTCTCCTCTCATGTTCGATGCCCTCCCGGGGCGCGTCGCCGGTCCTGGGTCCGCGGCCCCTGGGCGCGGGATGGCCACACACGAGTCGACCGGCGGTCAACTCGGGCTGTACACGGGGCACGTGGCGGGGCCTGCTTCGCGGGTGCCAGGCCCCATTTCCACCGGGCGATGTCCGAGTCGTTCTATGTACTGTCGGGGGGAGCTCGCACTGTTCGACGGCGAAACGTGGGTGACAGGCCGTGCGGGTGACTTCCTTTACGTGCCGGTCGCGGTCTGCACGCCTTCAAGAATGTGACGGACAAGCCCATGTCGAGGCTCATACTCATTTCCCCCGGGGCCCCGAGGGAGGAGTACTTCGAGAACGTCGCGGAAATGTCGCAGCACAGCGGCGAGGAACTCAAGAACTTCCTTGAGTAGCAGGACAGTTACCTCGAAGAGGACTTCGACCGCTGACTGGCTATGGGGCCAACTGCCGCCTCTCGATTGACGTGCAGGTCCTGCCGGTGCCGTCCCTTTCTCGGGTCCTCGGGACGTTCGCGAAATCCTGTGGCGGCGTGAGCGGCGCGTCGCCACAGGACCGGCCGGGGCGGCCTGAGCTCCTCGATCAGCTCTTGGGCATGAGCACCGTGTCGATGATGTACACGTTGGCGTTGGCGGTCTTGACGTTGCCGCAGACGACGCTGGCGCTGTCGTTGACCTTGTAGTTCTCGTCCGAGCCTGAGGTGGTGAGCTTGGACTTCTCCAGCGTGTCGAAGGAACCGTTCTCCAGGTCCTTGGGCGCCAGCTTCTGGCCCACGACGTGGTAGGTGAGGACCTTGGTGAGCATCGCCTTGTCGTTGAGGACCTTGTCGAGGTCCGCCTTGGGGATCTTCGCGAAGGCGTCGTTGGTCGGCGCGAACACGGTGATGTTCTGGGCGTTGTTGAGGGTGTCGACCAGGCCGGCCTTCTTGACCGCGGTGACGAGCGTGGACAGGGCCGGATTGTGGGAGGCGGCGGTGGCGACGGGGTCCTTGGCCATGCCGTCGAACGAACCGGCTCCGTCCTTGGGCACGGAGGAACAGGCCGGTCCGAACGGTTCGCCCTTGCTCGCCATGTCGTCGGACGGGCTGGCCATGTCCGATCCCTTGGATGCGGCCGGGGTGGCGCTGTCGGATGCCTTGTCCTTGGAGTCGCTGTCGGAGCAGGCCGTCAGGGCCAGCGGCAGCATGGCGGCGGCAGCGAAGGCAACGGCAAGACGACGGGCTCGAGTCTGCATGGCAATTCCTCAACGATCAGCTGTGTGAAGGCGATCTGCCTCCATCGCCGGGAATCCGGTGCGGTGGCCCGGGTCGGATTGGTCATTTCCCGAAAGAGTGACGCAGAGGGGAGATGTGCCGCTCCGAGGCGCGGTGGTCACTGCTCATGTCGCGAGCGCCAGTAGGGGTTGTCGTGAGGCAGGCCGCCGCTGACCCTTCCGTACATGCCGCCGGTCATCAGCAGAAGTCCGACGCCGAAGCTGAACAGGACGTTCTGCATGCGGAAGTTGAGAAAGTTGAAGCGGCTGTCCAGCGTGAACAGGAAGGCGAAACCGGCCAGCAGGAAGGCGATGCCGAGGATCATGTTCACGTCGGATGCGGTGTTGCCGCCCTTCACCGCGGCGGCCAGCAGGACCGCCCCGACGATGACCGACAGGATGCTGAGAGCTCCATTGGTGTTCAGGCCGAGGGCGGTGTGCGGGCCGGTGCCGAAGAAGCCGATCCGGTGGACGGTCCCCAGGATGCCGAAGGCCACCAGAAAGAGCCCCATGAGTGCGGCGCTGAACCGGTAGACCTGGCTGAGACGATGGTCGACGGGCAGATGCTCGTCGAGTTCCACGTGCGGGTGTGCCAAGGGCCTGGCGTGAAGGATGGACATGCGAGCGCCTCTCTGTCCTGTCTGTTTCTGTTCGCACTGCCTGGTGCGCCCTGCAGCGGTAATCCGGCGCCGGACATCACTCCGGATTGGCCAGAACCGTAAAAGGCGCAAATCGGAGCAATCCGGACCGGGTGCGGTGACGAATTCCTGGTGTGAGGGCGCGCAGGACGCACCGATCCCCGGTGGCCCGTGCCCTCACCGGCCCCGGCCCGTCGGGGCCCGGCGGGCCCGCTCGCCCGCGGCAAAGGAGTGTTGGCCATGACCGCTCATCGTGTAAGCACCCGGATCCTGATCGGAACGGCGGCGCTCGCCCTGCCGTTCTCACTGGCGGTGCTGGCGCCCTCCGCGTCGGCCGACGACATGTCCGGACCGTTCGGCTCGGGGTGCTCCTCGGTTCCCAAGGACGGCGCGGGTTCCTTCGGGGGAATGGCCAAGGACCCGGTCGCCACGGCCGCTTCGCACAACCCCGACCTGTCGACGCTGGTCTCGGCGGTGAAGCAGGCCGGTTTGGTGGACACGCTGAACAACGCGAAGGACATCACGGTGTTCGCGCCGACCAACGAGGCGTTCGCGAAGATGCCGAAGGCGGACCTGGACAAGGTCATGAACGACAAGGCCCAGCTGACCAAGATCCTCACATACCACGTGGTGGGGGAGAAGGTCACGCAGGACAAGCTGGCCGACGGCAGCTTCAAGACGCTGGAGGGCGGCATGCTCACCACGTCCGGCTCCGGGGAGAAGTACAAGGTGAACGACAGCGCGAGCATCGTCTGCGGCGACGTGCAGACCTCGAACGCGACCGTCCACATCATCGACACCGTGCTGATGCCCAAGAGCTGACCGCGCGACCGGACCGGGCGGGGAGGCGGGGAGCAAGACTCAAGGGGTGCGCCGCATCGCGGCGCACCCCTTGACGATGTCCGGCTGACGCGGGCCTGCGGAGGCCTTCACGCCGGCAGCTGGAGCAGGGCCAATGGCTGGGTGGTGGGCTGCCGGGAGCCGCCGGCCGGTTCGAGCGTGACGCCCATGCCGGAGGCGTCACCGACAGCTCCGGTCATGAGGACGCTCTGGTCGGCGCTCGCGGGGTTCATCAGTCCGGCCGCCCGCATGTGGTCCCCCTCGGCGAACCAGAGTTGGTAGACCTTGCCTTTCGGGGGCTCCGCCATGCCGGCGGCGATGAAGACGGCCTTGTCGCTGTCGTGCGAGACCACGACGGAACCTCGCGCTCCACCCTGCACCGCAGCGGAGGCCACCTTGGCGTCCGGCGCGGCAAGGACCTCGGCGATCTCGGCGGCCTGTCGCTGCGCGGCCTGTGCTTCCTGGCGTGCCTGGTCGGCCTCGTGGTGCTGCCACAGGGTCGTGCCGCCGAGGGCGGCGGCGCCGGCGAGACAGGCAGCGAGCGCCCACCGCAGGGCGTGCCCGCGTCGAGCGCCGTGCTGCCGGGATCCCGTCGGTGCGTGCGGGTGCTCCTGGCGCACGTTGGCGATCTGCTCCATCACCTGGGCCTTGAGGCGAGGCGGTGCGGGCACCGTGACCGCCAGCGCCAACCGCCCCGCGGTCGCGGTCAGCTCGCGTACTTCCTGGGTACAGGCCTCGCACTGGGCCAAGTGCCGTTCGAAGGCGGCGCGTTCGTCGGCGTCGAGCGCATCCAGCGCGTAGGCGCCGGTCAGCGTGTGAAGATCGTCCGTGGCGCTCATGCGGTCACCCCCAGGCAGTCGCGCAGACGGATGAGACCGTCACGCAGCCGCGTCTTGATCGTGCCCAGCGGCGCGGACAGCGCCTCGGCGACCTCTTTGTACGTGAGGCCTCCGTAGTAGGCCAATGTCACGGACTGACGCTGGATCTCACTGAGGGAACGCAGACAACGCTGCAGCTGTTCCCGCTCGAAGACGGCCTCCACCTGCTCGCTCACCTCGTCGAACTCCGGCATCTGCGCCAGCAGTGCCGCTTTGTGGTCGCGGGCGGCCGACGCCTCCGCGGAGCGGATCCGGTCGACGGTGCGCCGGTGGGCCAAGGTGAGGATCCAGTTGACCACCGTGCCCCGCTCGGCACGGTAGTGGTGCGCGGTGCGCCAGACTTCCACCCACACTTCTTGGGCGACTTCTTCGGACTGGGCGTGATCGCGCAGCACTTTGCACACGACCCCGAACACCGGCGCGGACACCGCGTCGTAGACCGTGGAGAACGCCTCGTGGTCGCCCTGCGCGACCCGGGCGAGCAGTTTCTGCAGGTCCGGGCCGCCGGACGGGTCGGGTCCGCGGTGGATGGCTTCCGTCATGTACGCCCTTCCGGATACCGCTGGGCAGCGGTTGAACAGGTCGAAAACACCGGTGACTCACCACCTTGGCCTCTTCCGGCGCCGGGCTCCACTGCGTCGTCGGTCCTGTCCGGTCAGTCGACGGTGACGACGACGGAGTGCCAGCCGGAGGCGCCGTCGGGGATGGTGGGGGTGCGCTTGTCGGTCTGGGTCCGGCCGGTGCGGTCCGTGGCCCGGACAGTGAGGGTGTGGCCGCCCTTGGTGGCCTGCCAGGGGTAGGACCACTGTCGCCACGTGTCCCGTGTGTCCTCGGTCGCGAGACGGGCCTCTTCCCACGGCCCGTCGTCGACGCGGACCTCGACCTTGTCGACGCCGCGGTGCTGCGCCCAGGCGACTCCGGCGACCATGACGGTGCCGGTCCTCGGGCGGCCGAACGGCTTGGGGGTGTCGATGCGCGACTGCGTCTTGATGGGTGCCTTCTGCGCCCAGTCACGCTTCACCCAGTACGAGTCGTAGTCGTCGAACGTGCTGAGTTCGATGTCCTGGATCCACTTGCAGGCCGATACGTAGCCGTACAGCCCCGGCACCAGCATGCGTACCGGGAAGCCGTGCTCGAAGGGCAGCGGCTGTCCGTTCATGCCGACGGCGAGCATCGCGTCCCGGCCGTCCATGACGTCCTCGACGGGGCTGCCGATGGTCATGCCGTCCACCGAGCGGGCGACCAGCTGGTCGGCGGGGCCGCCCTCGGAGGGCGGCTTTACTCCGCATTCCTTGAGGAGGTCGGCCAGGCGGACGCCGATCCAGCGGGCGTTGCCGACGTAGGGGCCGCCGACCTCGTTCGACACGCAGGCCAGGGTGATGTTCCGTTCGATGAGCGGCATCTTCAGCAAGTCGTCGAAGGACAGCGTCCGTTCCCGTGCGACGCCCTTGCCGTGGATGCGGAGTTTCCAGCTGGTGGCGTCGACCTTCGGTACGACGAGCGCGGTGTCCACGCGGTAGAAGTCCCCGTTGGGCGTCATGAACGGGCTGATCCCGTCGATGCGCAGGGCGGCTCCGCGCGGGACCGGGGCGGCCCTGGACGACGGTGCGGGAATCACCACGTCCTTGCGGGACGCGATGGCGTTCTTGCCCTGGGAACCGTTGAGCGCCCGTCCGGCGAGACCGGCGCCCGTCGATGCCGCGGCTGCGGCGGTCGCGGCGAGGATGAAACCGCGCCGGTCCCACCCGGACGCTGCGGAATCCTCCGCGGGGTGTGCCGGTGTCGCACTGCCGCCGGTGGCCACGGCGTCGTCGTGCTCCGCAGCGGGAGTGTCCGCTGCGTGTGCTGAGCGGCCGGCCTGTCCGAGCCGTCCGATCAGCCAGTACAGCAGCCCCGCGGCGACGACGGCGCCCACCACCGAGGGCAGCGCGTCGCGGACCCCGACCGAGTCCGGCCGTCCGGTGGCGGCGAGGGCTCCGACCACGCCGAAGGCGAGCACGCCGAGCGAACCGATGACCCGCCACCGCGTGGCCAGCGCTCCCAGGACGAGGGCGAGCACGGTGAGCACGGTGAGAATGCCGAGCTGCAGGACGAGTTTGTCGTTCGTCCCGAAGTGCCGGATCGCCCAGTCCTTGACCGCCGGCGGCGTCCTGTCGATCGCGGCCCCGCCGACCGCGATGACCGGCCCGGACTCGGGCCGGACGGCGGCGGAGACGAGTTCCGCCACCGCGATCGCGGCGTAACCCGCGATCAGGCCGCTCAGGGCTCCCAGGGACAACCGTTTGATGCCGCGCAGCGGCGCGGGGGATACGTCGTGGTCCATGTCCGGAATCCGTCCTGGTGGCGCCTTCGGATTGGTCGTTCACGCCATCGAGGTATGAACCGCCGTGCCGCAGGTCTAGCAACCCGTCGTGTGCATCTGTCGCTGAAGCACCGTGGATCGCACGCCCGTTCCGCTGATCGGACGTACCGCGGTCTCCTGGGCATGTGACGCTGCGCAGGCGGGGTCGGTGGCGGGGTCGGCCCCGGGGACCCCGTTGCCTCGGGGGTGGGAGGGGGCCGGTTAGGGTCAAGTCCCATGAGTGCGCCGGACATGACGAGTCAGCAGCTGGCAGGAACGTGGCACATCGTCTGCTCGTCCTTCCCGATGTGGCTCAGCGGCAAGCGGGCCGAGCCCACGTTCACGTACGCGTCGCTCGCGGACGGCCGGTCGGGAGCACCGCGGATGAGCGATCAGGTGACCTACCGCAGCGGCACCCGCACCCGCCGCATCCTGGGCGTCGACTCCCGGCTCGTCGGGCGCCCGGGCACGGTGTTCCGCTGGAGAGGGCGCGGGCCGCTGTGCTTGTTCACGAGCGAGTGGGCCGTGACCGAAGTCGGGGAGCGCGACTCCTGGGCGGTCATCGAGTTCACCCGCTCGCTGGTGTCGCCTGCGGGTACCGACGTCGTTGTCCGTGCCGAGTCACTGGACGACGCGGCGGTTCTTGCCGCGGCCCTGGACGCGGGGGACCGGTACGGAGCGGCACGACTGCCGGGGTACGGGCCGGTCGGCTGACTTCCCCGGGCAGTTGAGAAGCGTTCCGGCATCGAGGCGTACAGCCTCGGTGGCCCTGTCTAACCCGTAGTCCTGTCGGGCGAGGAAGTTCGGCCATGCGGGGTCGATATGGCGCTTTCGTGCGAGGGGGACGGCGTGTTGCGGGGACATCCGACGACATGAGCACTCACGTTTCCCCGGCCCGTCGTCGTACGGGACAGGTCTGTGCCGCCGCGGTGTGCGCCGCCACGGTCCTGACCTCGACGGTCGGCATGGCCGCCGCCGCGCCGACGGCTTCCGTCGTCCATCCGTCCGACCTGGGGCCGAAGGGCCCGTGGATCCGGCTGCAGGACGACCCGTCCAACTCCTCCAAGACGCCGGGAACCCAGGCGGTGTCGCCCAAGGTGGCACCCGACTCCTACAACGGCAGCCTGCACCTGGCGGTGCGCAACGGCCAGCAGTCACAGGCCGCCCGCTACTTCCCTGCGAAGAAGCCGTTGCAGGGCCTCGTGTCGAAGGGCATCTCCTACCGGTCGTTCGTGGACGCGAGCGCCTCGAACACCACGGGTTACGGCCCGAACCTGCAGTTCCCCACCACCTGCAAGGGCGTCTTCACCACCCTCAGCTTCGAGCCGGGGGCCGCGAACGACGACACAGGCCACCACGGGGTGAAGCCGAACACCTGGCAGCGTTTCAAGGTCACCGGCAGCGCGCAGCTGCGCACCTCCCGGGCGATCCCGGGCGTCGCCGCAGCCAGCCAGGATCTGCCGATGAGCGACTTCGCCGCCGCGTGCACGGACGCCGGGGACGGGGCGCTCGGTGTCATCGCGAACGTGGGCGTTCTCGGCTCGCCCTCCGCGACGCTGGACACGTACGTCGACGACATCACCGTCGACGGCACGAGGTACGACTTCGCCGTGACGGGCAAGGCACGCGCGCAGCTCACCGTCACGCACACGCTGACGGCCGGAGCGAAGGCGGGCAGCGGCCGTTCCACCTTCACCAACCCCGCCACCGGCCCGGCATACCCCGGTACCGGCTCCGTCCTGACGTTCAAGGGGCCGAAGACGCTCAAGGCCCAGCACCTGAGGGTGACGGCGTACGGACGAACGGTGCACCTGACCCGCCGGGCCGACGGCACGCTGATCGGCTCGATCGTCAACACGCGCCGGGCCGGGGCGAACCTCGCCCCCTCGGGGACGGGGGGCGGCGCCTTCACGGTCAGCGCGGTCAAGGGCGCGCCCGCGGGCCGGGTGCGGGTGGGCACCGAGCTGACGCTGACCGGCGCAGCCGGAAAGCCGGTCGCCACCGGGATCAGGGCCGCGGCGGCGACCCAGATCGTCACGCCGAAGCCCAAGCCGAAGCCGAAGCCGCCGCGTCCGATCGGGCCGGTCGACACCGGTATCGGTGGCGCGGCGCCGCTGCCGGGGCTCGCCGGTCGATGACA
>NZ_JAAGMG010001480.1 GCF_010548525.1 Streptomyces sp. SID14478 | reverse complement strand
GCCCGCGCGGAAACCGGGCAGCCACTGGGGCGGGGCGCTGCGGATGTCGTCGGCCGCGAGGGCGCGCCCGTTGCCGTAGCCGCCGCCGAGCAGGCCCATGGCGAGGGGGCTGCGGTTGATGCTGGCGAGGCCCAACTCGTCGCAGAGGGCGAGGAGTTCCGGTGCGTCCTGCAGCACGTTGCAGCGGTGCTGCACGGCGGCGCAGTGGGGGCCCTCGGCGAAGACGCGGGCCCGGTCGGGGTCGTCGGTGCTCCACGCATAGGCACGGACGAGCCCTTCGCGTACGAACTCCTCGCAGGTGTCCCGGAGCTCGGCCGCCCGCTGCGGGTCGGCGTCGGAAAGGTGCAGTTGGTAGAGGTCGATGCGGTCGGTTCCGAGGCGGGTCAGCGACGCGGTCAGGGCGCGGCGGGCGTGCTCCGGGGAGTCGTCACTGCCGGTGCGGGTCCTCGTGCGTTCGTCGAAGACGTTGCCCCACTTGGTGGCGAGCACGACGTCGTCGCGGCGCCCGCCGAGGGCGCGGCCGAGGACGCGTTCGCTGTGCCCCGCGCCGTACGCGTCGGCCGTGTCGAAGAAGGTGACGCCGAGGTCGAGGGCGCGCCGCACGGCCCGTACGGACTCGTCGTCGTCGACCCGCCCCCAGCCGAGCGGCCGTCCGTCGGTGTCCTGCCACTCTCCACCGATGGCCCAGCAGCCGAAGCCGAGGGCGCTGATCTCGATACCGCTGGAACCCAAGGTGCGCGTCATGTCGTCCATGCCTGCGGACGCTAGGAGTTGAAGCGCACGCGAAGTCAACACCCGTGGCGGAACGGGTCCTTCAGGCCTGGCCGGTCTCGAACCGGGTGACCTTGCCGCCTTCCACGTCGAACGTCCACTTGGTGCGCATCTCGCCCCAGGTGTCGTTGCTGTAGCGGGCGACGAGGCCGCGCCCCTGCGCGGTCTCCTTCTCGACCTCCATGTGCCCGTGCGAGTCGAAGATCTCGCGGGCCGTCCAGTCGTCAAGGTCCCGGTCGCTGCCGTCGTCGGCCATGGTGGCGCCGGGCGCGAGGGCCGCGCGGAAGGCGTCCTGGTCGTGGGCGTTCAGCGCCGAGACGAAGGCGCGGACCGCCGGGTCACTGAGCTTTGCGGTCTGGATGGGCATGCGCCCAGGCTTGCACCGCACCGGACCGGCCGCCACCCGGTGCGCCACCCGAATGGCCCCGCGCACGAGGTGCCCGGCACACGACTGCCCGACCGTGGGGTCATGACCTGCACACGTTCGCGTACCTCTCGTACGTCCTGCCCCAGCCGCCGCGACCTGGGCCTTCTCGTCCTGCGCGGGGGCACGGGCGGGGTCCTCGCCGCACACGGCGCGCAGAAGCTGCTCGGCTGGTTCGGCGGAGGCGGCGTGTCCGGCACCGCCGCCGGCATGGAGGCCATGGGGTTCACTCCCCCCAAGGCGAGCGCCCTCGCGGCCGGGCTCGGGGAGGCGGGCGGCGGGGCGCTGCTCGCGCTCGGCCTCGCGAC
>NZ_JAAGMG010001447.1 GCF_010548525.1 Streptomyces sp. SID14478 | reverse complement strand
CCGCCCGGTTCGGCGCCGCCGTCATCGCCGTCGACCGGGACGCCGACGCCTGCGCCCGCACCGTCGCCGTCGCCCGTCGCTTCGGCGTCCAGGCGCAGATCGTCCACGGCACCGCCCCGCACGTCCTGGAGGACCTGCCCGAGCCCGACGTCGTCCGCGTCGGCGCCGGGGGAGCGGCGGTCGTCTCCGCGGTCGCCGACCGGCGGCCCGCGCGCATCGTCACGCACGCCGCGACACGCGACGCCGCCGAACTCATCGGCAGGGATCTGACGGAGCACGGGTACGACGTCGAGTGCGCCCTCCTGCAATCCGTCGAACTGGACACTCGCGCCTGGACGGAGAAGGAGCGGACCGTGGGGTTCCTGCTGTCCGGGCAGCTTCCCGACCGCCACCCGTGACCCGGACGGCCCAGCGCGCGCGGTAGGCTGGCCGATCGTTGTACCGCACCGGGACGTCCGACAGTTCATCGTTCAATGTCCTGGAAACGCACCACCTTTGGAGTGTGTGTGGTACGGCAGCGACCGGGGGACGCGCAACGTGGCGCAGTCCACAGAAGGCCGTGGCCGATCTCCGTGCCACGGCCGCGCTCCGGCCGGGACAATACGTGTTGTCCGGGCCGGTTCGTGCCGCGCGGCGCGCGTGCTCGTTGTCCATGACGGGCGGACGACGCGCCGCTCCGGACAGCGGCTCAAAAGGGGTTGCTCCTCCGGCGGACGGCCGGGAGCGGCCGGCAAGTTCTCATCGATGGGCGAGGGGTAGGCATGACCGACACCGGTCAGGTTCCGGGCGAAGGGCTGCCGGAGAACGCAGGCGCGGTGGATCAGCCGGGTGTTCCCGCCCCGGGTGCGTACACCTACCTCGATCCCGCCGACACCGCCGTCGAGGACGAGGAGATGCTTCTGATGCCGGGCTCGCAGGGCGCCTGGGGCGAGCCGCAGGCCGCGCAGCCCCCGCACCCGCAGGCCCCTGCCGGGCACGAGCCCGGCCCGCACGAGATGGCCGGCCGCGACAG
>NZ_JAAGMG010001404.1 GCF_010548525.1 Streptomyces sp. SID14478 | reverse complement strand
GGTCCGCGCCGCCGGCCACCCGCGCACCGTGCAGGTCCTGGTCGCGCTGGCCGCCGCGCACCCCGACCCGGCGCTCGCGAAGGCCGTGCGCCGCGCGGCGTTCCAGGTCCACACGGGCGGGGCCTAGGACAGGCCCTAACGGAAGGTGTTGCACTGGGCCATGTCGCCGGTGCGGTACCCCTGGTAGAACCACTGCTGCCGCTGCTGGGCCGAGCCGTGCGTCCACGACTCGGGCGTCACCCGGCCCTGGAACTTCTCCTGGATCCGGTCGTCTCCGACCGCCGCGGCCGCGTCCAGACCGTCACGGATGTCCGCGTCGGTCAGCTTCGTGATGAGCGGCCGGCCGGTCGACTCGTCCGGCGTGGTGGTCGCGTGGCGGGCCCACACGCCCGCGTAGCAGTCGGCCTGCAGCTCGACCTTCACCGCGTTGCTGTTCTGGCCCGTGCGCCCGTCCTGCGAGCGCTTCAGGGTGCCCATCAGGTTCTGCACGTGATGCCCGTACTCGTGCGCCACGACGTACGCCTGCGCGAAGGGCCCGCCGCTCGAACCGAACTTGCTGCGCAGCTCGTTGAAGAAACCGAGGTCCAGATAGACCTTGCGGTCGCCGGGGCAGTAGAAGGGGCCGACCGCCGAGGTGGCCCGCCCGCACGCCGTCGTGACCTGATTGGTGAAGAACACGGTGGACGCGGGCGTGTAGGTGCCCTGCCGGCGCGGGAACTCCTGGCGCCAGTAGTCCTGCACGCTGTTGACCACGGCGACGATCCGGCAGTCCTCCTTGGCGTTCGCGTCCGATCCCGTACGGCACTGCTGCTGCACCTGCGCCGCACTCGACACCGACGTCGCGGGCGTACCGCTGCCGTCCGAGGAGAGCCCGAACTCGTTCGTGCCGAAGAAGAGCCCGAAGAAGAGCGCGAGCAGCCCGGCGAGACCGCCGCCGATGGTCGCCTTCCCTCCGGGGACCCGGCTGCCGCGCACGTCCTGGACCTCCGAGGTGTCCAGATTGGCGTCGTCGTCGAACTGCATGCCCGTACCGCCTAGTCGCCGAGAGCCGAGATCTAGAGTCAGAATCGACCACTTCATCCTGGTACGCACCCGCGCACACGGCCCGGACCGAGGGCCGAACGGGGGAACACGCGTCCCCGCTCCCGCCGTGTCGCCGCCGCCCGGGAACCCCCTCCCCGACCCGCCGCTACGCTCTGCGCCTGATTCATGGCCGATGGTGAGGAAGGGGGGCGTGATGGCGGTCGTACCGCTCGACGGGGCAACAGAGGCAGGCCCCGTGCGGCCGCCCGTACGGCACGCGCCGCGGCCTCCCGGCCCCACGCCACGCCGCACGCGCCCGGGCCGCGTCCTGCCGCTCGCGGCCGCCCTGC
>NZ_JAAGMG010001366.1 GCF_010548525.1 Streptomyces sp. SID14478 | reverse complement strand
GTCCTCGGCACCGCGCTCGGGCTGGCCGCCGTCGCCGTCACCCTCGTCGGAGTACTGCTCTCGCCGTCGATCCTGCTGGCGGGCCTCGGCGCCGTCCTGGCCCTCGTGTCCTTCGTCGTGCTCGGCCCGGTCGCCTCCACCTCCGCCGTACGCGCCCTCGGCAGCCCGCTCGACAGGCTCCGCGGCGTCACCGGCGCCCTCGCCCGGCGCAACGCGCTGCGCAGCCCGAAGCGGACCGCCGCCACGGCCGGCGCCCTGATGATCGGCGTCGCCGTGGTCAGCCTCTTCACCGTCTTCGGCGCCTCCCTGAAGGCGACCATGAACCAGACGGTCGACCGGTCCTTCGCGGGCGACGTCGCCGTGTCCACCCCGTCGTTCGGCGCGGGCGGCAGCGGCCTCAGCCCCCGGCTGGCCCCCGCCCTCGCGAAGCAGCCCGAAGTGGCCACCTCCGTGGGGCTCGGCAAGGGAGTCGCCGACGTCGACGGCAAGGGCCGCGCCCTGACCGTCACCGACCCGGCATCCCTCGCCAGGGCCTTCGACCTCGGCACCGTCCAGGGCTCCCTGGACGACCTCGGCAGGAACGGCATCGCCCTGACCCGCTCCGAGGCCGACGACCAGCACCTCGAAGTCGGCGACACGGCCCGGCTCGCCTTCACCGACGGCAAGCAGGAAGCCTTCACCGTCCGCGCCGTCTACGGGCGGTCCGAACTCGCCGGAGACTACGTCATCACCCGCGAGGCCTGGGCGCCGCACCGGACCCAGGACTCCGACACGCTCGTCTCGGTCACCTTCAAGGACGGCGTCAGCACGGCCGAGGGCACCGCCGCGGTGGAGAAGGTCGCGAAGGCGTACGGCAATCCGGACGTCCAGACCCGCGACGAGTACGCGCAGTCCTCGGCGGGCGGCATCGACATGATGCTGACCCTCGTCTACGCGCTGCTCGCCCTGGCCGTCCTGATCGCGCTGCTCGGCATCGCCAACACGCTCACCCTTGCCGTGCACGAGCGCACCCGCGAGCTGGGCCTGCTGCGGGCCGTCGGCCAGACCCGCGCCCAACTGCGCGCCATGGTCCGCTGGGAGTCCGTGCTCGTCGCCGCCTTCGGCACGGCCGGCGGACTCGTCCTCGGCGGCTTCCTCGGCTGGGTCCTGGTGAAGGCGTCCGACGGGGCGAGCGACAGCGCCTTCGCGTTCGCGCTGCCGCCGCTGCAACTGGCGATCGTGGCCCTCGTCGGGCTCGCCGCCGGCGCGCTCGCGGGCCTGCGCCCGGCCCG
>NZ_JAAGMG010001330.1 GCF_010548525.1 Streptomyces sp. SID14478 | reverse complement strand
CCCGACGAGCAGCACCCACCCCGAGCGCCGGGTCAGCTCGCCCCGGGTCCAGGCCGCGCCGAGCGCGTACGGCACGAGCCAGCCCGCGGCCACGTTGATCCAGCCGAGCCGGGGCGGGCCGCCGAGCCCGAACCGTACGAGGTCCACGTGCAGGACGACGGCCAGCGGCCACAGCGGGTTGAGGCGGCTCACCAGCGGGGTGAGCGCCGTCAGGCCCGCGAGGACCAGCAGGAACCACAGCGGGGAGAGCGCCAGCTTGACCAGCGTGTGCACGGTGTCCAGGGGCGCGCCCGCCAGGAGCATGCCGCCGGCCGCGACCGTCCACAGCGCGAGCACCGCGGCGACCGGCCGGAACAGCCGGGACAGCCGGGCCCGCACCCACTGCCCGTACGTGTCGTGGCGCGCCCGCGCCGACGCGTAGCTCCTGGTCGCCACATGGCCGCCCACCAGGAAGAACACGGCGAGGGTCTGGAAGAGCCAGGAGATCGGGGCGAGCCACGGCAGGTGCCGCAGCGGGCTCGCCGTGTGCAGGGCGCCGTCGCCGCCGGGCACGAGCGCCGTGACGCACCAGTGCCCGAGGACGACGCCGAGGATCGCGAGGGCGCGCAGCGCGTCGACCGCCCGGTCCCGCCCCGCCGGTGTCGCGTCGTCGATCCGGCGAGCGAACTTCCGTGCGCCGAGGGGCAGTTCAGGCATGAGTGACCTCCGTGGCACGGCCCAGGACGATCCGGGCGAGGCTGTCGAGGGAGCGGGAGCCGGGGGCGAAGTAGTCGCTGTGCCCGCCGTCGCCCGCGGCGAAGAGGTGCGCGCCGAACGCGCGGGAGACCGGGTCGGCGCCGAAGCCGAGCGAGCTGTCGAAGAGGCCGAACAGGTCGGTCCGCACATGGGGCACGCCGGCGATCCAGTCGTCGGCGCCGCGGCCCGCCCACACGGTGGCCGTGGTACCGAGTCCGGCCGCGGTGTCGGCGCCGGTGCCCGGGCTGCCGCACAGCACCAGGTCGCGGACGGCCGCGCCGCCGGTGAACCCGGATGCGGCCCGCCCGCACACGACGGACCCGTACGAGTGACAGAGCAGGGAGACCGACGAGGCACCGGATATGGTCCGCAACTCCCGCACGAACGCCACCAGTTCGGGGGCGGCTGCCTCGGCGCGGGCCGTCGTGGTGACCGCCGCGCTGACCGTCCCCGGCGTCTCGTACCCGAGCCAGGCCACCACGGCCGCCCGCCCGCCGAGCCGCTCGTGCAGCGCGAGCGCGCCCGCGCGGAACCGGTCGTACGTGTCGAGCGAGGTGTCGGAACCCGGGACGAGGACGGCGATCCGGTCCGCG
>NZ_JAAGMG010001285.1 GCF_010548525.1 Streptomyces sp. SID14478 | reverse complement strand
CTCGCGATCGCCGTGGGCGCCCGGGCGGCGGTGCGCTCCGCGACGCTGGCCGGCTACGGGCCCCGGGTCTGCCTGCGCGGCCTGTGGCTGGCCCGCTGCGACACCCTGGTCCGCCTGGCGGACCGGCTGTACGGGGGCGACGACAGCCCGGAGGCGTTGTTGCGGGTGCAGGGGGAGCGGGCGTGGGAGGCGATCCTGCTGGAGCTGGCGTCGGAGGGGTGACGCTACGCCGCGTCGTCCGCCGGACCGCGGCTCGGCGGACGGACACGGGGGGCGTGCGGGGCCCCGAGGTGCGGTCCCGGGGTCCAGGTCTTCGGTCTAGGGCGCGATCGCGACCACGCACGACTCCGCCGGAACCGTCAACGCCCCGTCCGGGCCGGGCAGTTGCACCGGCTCCCAGGCCGCGAGGACCTGGGCCACCGGCCGCCCCAGCGGAATCGAGACCGGCACCCCCGACAGGTTCACCGCCACCCGCAGATCCCCCCTGCGGTAGACGATCCACCGCGCCTCTTCGTCGTACGCGACCTTGACCGCCGCCAGGTCCGGGTCCTGGAGATCGGTGCGGGCCGCGCGCAGCGCGATCAGTTCCCGGTACCAGGCGAGCACGCGCGCGTGGTGCCCCGTCTCACGCTCCGACCAGTCCAGGCAGGACCGCTCGCGGGTGGCCGGGTCCTGCGGGTCGGGAATGTCCTCCGCGGCCCAGCCGTGCGCCCCGAACTCGCGGCGCCTGCCCTGGCGCACGGCGTCGGCGAGCTGCGGATCGGTGTGGTCCGTGAAGTACTGCCAGGGCGTGCTCGCCGCCCACTCCTCGCCCATGAACAGCATCGGCGTGAAGGGGCTCGTGAGCACCAGCGTCGCCGCACAGGCCAGCAGACCGGGCGAGACGAGGGCCGCGAGCCGGTCGCCCTGGGCGCGGTTGCCGATCTGGTCGTGGGTCTGCGTGTAGGCGAGGAGACGGTGCGCGGGGGTGCGGGTGCGGTCCACGGGCCTGCCGTGGTGCCGGCCGCGGAACGTCGAATACGTACCGTCGTGGAAGAAGCCGCGGGTCAGCGTCTTGGCGACGGCCGCCAGCGGTGCGCGGGCGAAGTCGGCGTAGTAGCCCTGCCGTTCACCGGTGACGGCGGCGTGGACGGCGTGGTGGACGTCGTCGTTCCACTGCGCGTGCAGCCCGAGGCCCCCCTCGCCGCGGGGCGTGATGACGCGCGGGTCGCCCAGGTCGGACTCGCCGATCAGGAACAGCGGACGGCCCAGCCGGTCCGCGAGCGCGTCCACGGCCGTCGACAGTTCCTCCAGGAAGGGCAGGGCGCGCCGGTCGTGCAGTTCGTGGACGGCGTCGAGGCGCAGGCCGTCGAGGCGGTAGTCGCGCAGCCAGGCGAGGGCGCTGCCGAGCAGGTAGGCGCGGGCCTCGTCGGAGCCCGGCGCGTCGAGGTTCACGGCGCTGCCCCACGGCGTGTGGTGGGTGTCCGTGAAGTACGGCCCGAACGCGGACAGGTAGTTGCCCGCGGGACCGAGGTGGTTGTGCACGACGTCGAGGACGACGCCGAGGCCGAGCGCGTGCGCCGCGTCGACGAAGCGTTTCAGCGCGGCGGGGCCGCCGACCGCCTCGTGCACCGCCCACAGGCTGACGCCGTCGTACCCCCAGCCGTACCGGCCCGGGACCGGGCACAGCGGCATCAACTCGACGTGGGTGACGCCCAGGTCGGCCAGGTGCCGAAGGCGCTCGGCGGCCGCGTCGAGCGTGCCCTCCTTCGTGTACGTGCCCACGTGCAGCTCGTACAGGACGGCGCCGGTCAGCCCCCGGCCCGCCCAGTCGCCACGCCACGCGTGCCGGTCGTGGTCGACGACCGCGCTCAGGCCGTCGGGGCCGTCGGGCTGGCGGCGCGAGCGCGGGTCGGGC
>NZ_JAAGMG010001241.1 GCF_010548525.1 Streptomyces sp. SID14478 | reverse complement strand
GTGGCGGCGGTAGGGGCCGCGGTCGGCCGGGTCGAGGGCCGGGCCCGCCTCGACGAGGAGGCGGTCGCCGAAGCGCCGGTCGAGGGTGAACTCCCGCTCCCCGCAGGTCTCTTCGGCGTCCCGGCGCGGCCGGTGGCTCGGCAGGGCGGCCCCCACCGACGTCAGCACCCGCACCGGGACCCCGTCCCCGTGCCGGTCGGCCGCCTCGCGCAGGAACCCGTACCAGCGGCCCTCCCACAGGTCCGCCGGGGCGACCACCGCGCGGAAACGGTCCTTCTCGTGGTCGACGCCGCTCGTGTGCTCCTCGCCGGTCGCGCTGTGCCGCAGCACGAACTCCGGTTCGTGCCAGGACAGTCCGGTGGCCGTGCCCTCGACGACGAACGAGCCGTCGCCCGCCCACTCGGCCAGGTCGGCGACCGGCTGCCGGGTCAGTTCGACGACGAGCTGGCCCTGGTCGTTGGCGGTCGCGCACAGCTCGCGTCCCCGCGCGGGGTACCGGCCGGGCGGCAGGTCGAGCGCCGCCGCCACGGAGCGCGAGGACCCGTCGGGCAGCACGAAGTTGACCTGCCAGCGGTCCCCGTGCGGCGGCTCGACCTCCTTGGGGGCGCGGTGCGGCGGCTCGGGCACCGCCGCCAGGTCCGCGAGCGGGGCCCGCACCAGGAACCGGCCGCCCGCGCACGTCACCGGGTAGCCGAGCTCGGTGCCGGAGTGCTTGTGGGTGAGGCGCAGCGTGCGCGGTTCGATGCCGTCGCGCAGACGGCCCGCGAGCACCAGGTCACCGGCGTCGGAGGCGTGGTGGTCGTCGGCGAGCGCCGCGTACGTCACCACTTTCAGGACGAGGCGTCCCTCGACGTGGCCGAGGACGAGCCGGGTCCCGTCGCCGAGGTCGCGCACCAGGTTCTGCTGCGCCGAGGAGTCGAGCGCGCGCAGGGCGGCGCGGCGCAGATGTCCGTGCCCGGCGACGACGACGCCCAGGTTCCAGGTGCCGGGCCGCCAGCGCCCCTTCACCTTCAGCTTCTCCGGGTCGATGGTCATGGTGAAGCCGGAGTGGTCGTAACTGTGCAGTTCCTGCCCGGAGTCGGCGGTGGCGAGCGGGTCGGGGACCGTCCGGGTCGGGACGCGGCGCACCTGGGTGCGGCTGTTCGTCGCCTTGAGCAGGCCCGTCTTCACCGAGTGGCCGGGCGCGGCCGCCGCCAGGTTCTTCACGTACGCGTAGCCGCTGACGCGCAGTTTCCCGTCGGCGCCCCAGACGCTCTCGCGCACCCGCGCGACCACCGGCAGCTCGCGCCTGTCGACCTTCGTGATCCGCTCGGGCACCCGGGCCAGGCCCGGGTAGGCGGCGCTGCGGCGCAGCGCGCCGCGCACCCGGAAGGCGCCGTCGCCCGCGAGGAGGCGGACGAGGTCGTCGAGGCGCCGCTCGCGGACCAGGTGCCACTTCACGCGCAGGTCCAGCGGGAGGGTGTCGGCGGCCGCCGGGTCGGCGCGGCGCAGGAACGCCGCCGTGTCGTCGAGGAACGCGCCGCGGTACTCGGGCCCGCCCATCGGCAGCCCGTCGAGGAAGTACACGAAGTCGTCGCGCAGGCAGGACGTGTCGTACGTCTTCTTCAGCTCGGGCCGGTCGGGGAAGCGCTCGGCGAGGAAGCGGCTGACGTGGTCGCAGGCGGCGATCCGGTCGCGCACCCCCTTCACGTCGCTGCGCCGCCGGGTGATGGAGCCCTCGCGGACCCGCCAGTAGTAGACGTGCTCGTCGAGCACGTCGACGGCTTCGGCGAGGAAGTGCGCCGGGATCATGACGGGCGTGTCCTCGTACAACTTCCCCTCGGGGAAGGCGAATCCGTGCGTGTCCCAGAAGGTGCGGCGGAAGACCTTGTTCCAGGCGACCCGGTCGGACAGGAGCTCGGGGTCGCGGGTGATGTGGGTGCGCTCGCGGCGTCGCGTCAGCCACTTGTACTGCCAGGCCTGCTGCCGGCCCCGCTCGTTCAGCCGCCACACGTTGCCGGTCGCGAAGTCGGAGCCGGTGCGCGCGAGGCTCGCGGTCATCCGCTCGTACGCGTCGTGCGGCACGACGTCGTCGCTGTCGACGAACGTGAGGAACTCGGCGCCGGGGTCGGTGTGCCGCACGCCGGTGTTGCGGGCGGCGCTCAGGCCGGCGTTGTCCTGGCGGACGTACCGGAAGCGGGGGTCGCTCGCCGCCCTGGCCCGGGCGATCCCGGGGCTGGCGTCGGTCGACCCGTCGTCGACCAGGACGACTTCCAGGTCGGTGAGGGTCTGGGCGGCGAGCGAGTCCAGGCACTCGGTGAGGTAGTCCTCGACGTTGAACACGGGCACGACGACGCTGAGGCGCGGCTTTTGCGGCATTCATCTCTTGTGCCCGGTTGCGTCAACGAATGTACCTGAGGTGATCCGTGTGGGTGAACCGGCCCGGGTCTGAGGTACCGTCAGGCGCTATGTCAGACGCTATGTCCCGTTTCTCCGTAGTCGTCCCCGCCTATCGCGTCCAGGGCTACCTCCGCGAGTGCCTGGACTCCGTGCTCGGACAGAACCACACCGACTGGCAGCTCGTCGTCGTCGACGACGGCTCGCCGGACGCCTGCGGCGCGATCGCCGCGGAGTACGCGCAGCGCGACCCGCGCGTGCGCGTCGTCCCGCTGCCCGCGCGCACCGGC
>NZ_JAAGMG010001207.1 GCF_010548525.1 Streptomyces sp. SID14478 | reverse complement strand
GGTCCCGCGCGGACCACTCACCGTCGGCCGGCGACGCGACGGCTCCGGCCGCCACCTCCTCGTACGAAAGGACGCACCGTGAAACTCACCGGGGTCGAAGTCCGCGAGATCCGGCTGCCGTTGGTGTCGCCGTTCCGCACCTCGTTCTCCACCCAGACCGCCCGCACCGCGCTGGTGCTGCGGGCGGTGGGCCCAGACGTGGAGGGCTGGGGGGAGTGCGTGGCGATGGCCGACCCCCGCTACTCCTCGGAGTACGTCGCGGGGTGCGGCGACGTGCTGCGCCGCTTCCTCGTCCCGGCGCTCGCGGGGCGCGACCGGCTCGACGCGGTCGCCGTCGCCCCGGCCCTCGCCCCGTTCCGGGGCCACCGGATGGCGAAGGCCGCACTGGAGATGGCGGTACTGGACGCCGAACTGCGCACCCGCGGCGTGTCGTTCGCGAGGGAGCTCGGCGCCGTCCACGACCGCGTCCCGTGCGGGGTCTCCGTCGGCATCATGGACAGCGTGCCGGAACTGCTCGACGCGGTCGCCGGATATCTCGACGCCGGATATCTCCGGATCAAGTTGAAGATCGAGCCCGGCTGGGACGTCGAACCGGTACGGGCCGTCCGCGAACGGTTCGGCGACGCCCTGCTGCTGCAGGTCGACGCCAACGCCGCCTACACCCTCGCCGACGCCCGGCACCTGGCCCGCCTCGACCCGTTCCAATTGCTGCTGATCGAGCAGCCGTTGGACGAGGAGGACATCCTCGGCCACGCCGCGCTGGCGAGGACCGTCAGCACTCCCGTCTGCCTGGACGAGTCGATCACCTCGGCCCGCGCCGCGGCCGCCGCGATCACCCTGGGCGCCTGCACGATCGTCAACGTCAAACCCGGCCGGGTCGGCGGCTATCTGGAGGCCCGCCGCATCCACGACGTCTGCGCCGCCCACGGGGTGCCGGTGTGGTGCGGCGGCATGCTGGAGACGGGCCTCGGCCGCGCCGCGAACGTCGCGCTCGCCGCGCTGCCGGGCTTCACCCTGCCCGGGGACACCTCGGCCTCCGACCGCTACTACCGCACCGACCTGACCGAGCCGTTCGTCCTGGCCGACGGACACCTGCCGGTACCCACCGGCCCCGGGCTCGGTGTCACCCCGCTCCCGGACGCGCTCGACGAGGTCACCGTGCGCACCGAATGGATCCCGCTGTGAGGGTCCTTGTCGCCGCGGTCCTTCCCGTCGCACAATCCCGGTCGAGCCGGTGACGTGCGGTCGTGACGGCGGGACCTAGGGGCGGGGGCGTGCCGGACACCGTGAACGAGCGACCGCGAGCGAGCCTGGGACGGGTCCTGGAGGACCTCGGCACCACCCTGCTCGACCTCGTCTGCGGCGACGTGGAGAAAGCCGACGCGATCGGCGGCGTGGTCATCCACGACCCGCTGGACGAACCGGTGCTGCCGCACCGGGCACTGGTGCTCGGTGTCGGCGTCCAGCGGGCCGAGGACGTCGCCGCGCTGCTCACCGAGCTCGGCGCGGCGGACGCGGCCGCGCTGGTGATCCGCGCCCCCGCACCCGCCGAGCCCGCCGTCACAGCCGCGGCGCAGCAAGCCGGGGTCGC
>NZ_JAAGMG010001163.1 GCF_010548525.1 Streptomyces sp. SID14478 | reverse complement strand
GAGCCGCCCGCCGGCCTCGAACGCCGTGGTCGCCTCGGACAGCCGGGTCAGCGCCCGCTCGCGGGCCTCGCGCACCGTCTGCTTGGTGACCGAGACGTGCACGAGGACACCGAGCAGCGCGGCCAGCGCGCAGCACATCACCGTGATGAACGCGGCCGCCTTCCAGGTCAGCGACGCGGTCCAGCCGGGCGGCCGCAGCGGGCGCCTCACGAGGCGCTCGGCGAGGGGGAGGGCGACTGCGGCGCGGGGACCAAAGGGTCGGAGGTCTTCGGGGCCGGCGGCTGCGGCGCGGGCGTCTTCGGCTCGGGTGTCTGCGCGTCGGGTGTCTTCGGCGGCCCGGTGCGCACGATCTCGTCGCGCGTCGGGAGCATCGCGCGCTGATGGCGGTCGTACGACCACGAGGTCCGGTACTCGTACCCGGACAGGTCGGCGACGGCCCGCACCACCACGCTGCGGCCCGCCAGCTGCACGCTGATCACGGCGTCCTCGTCGTTCATGATCTGCGTCAGTCTGCCGTCCGCGTACATGTACACGCGCACCACGAGCTGGTCCTTGGGCGCCCGCACGCCGACGATCATGTCGTCCTTGCCGTCGCCGGTCAGATCCGCGTAGTAGGAGTGCAGGACCGGGCAGTCGGGCCCCTTCGTCCCCGGGTCGCCGCAGTCCGTCAGGCCCTTCTTGACGTCCTTGTACGTGCCCGGGTCGGCCTTCTCCTGGGCGCGGATCACCGTCACCGGGTTCACCTTGCGCAGGTTGCCGTCCGGCACGGTGACGCCCTTGACCACCTGCGTCTCGCCCGCCCCGTAGTCGTCGGCGGGCGCGGAGGCGGGGGCCAGCGTCGGCCACAGGTGGCGGGGGCCGACCGCCGTCGGGGTCGGGCCCGCGCCCTGGAGCCCGCCGGTGTCGCCGCAGCCCGTGACGAGCAGGGCGGCGGCGGGCACCGCGAGGGCCGTGAGACCGAGGCGCCTGGGCGTCACTGCACTCCTGCCTGCCGGGCCGCTCTCCCCGGCTCCTTGTCAGTGCTGGACGAGATCGGCGTAGAGAATGATGTTGTCGCTGCGGTGGCCGTCCACGAGGGGGCCGCCGCAGGTGACGAGGCGCAGTGTGGGGCGCTCCGTCGCTGCGTACACCTTATTGGTGGGGAAGTCCTTTTTGTTTACCTGTTGGATCTGGCGCACCTCGAACGTCGCGGTGCTGCCGTCCGCCCGCGGCACCGCGATCGTGTCGCCGGTGTGCACCTTCGCGATGTTCCGCATCAGCGCCGGGCCCTTCGCCGTGTCGTAGTGCGCGACCAGCACCGCGGCGCCCTTCTCGCCGGGCGTCGGGCTCCCCGTCCACCAGCCGGGCTGCTCGCCCTTGTCTGCGGGCGGGACCTGGAGCCCGCCGTCCGCGTCGAGGCCGAGGCGCAGCATCGCGCCGGTGTCGACCCCGGCGGCGGGTATGCGCAGGCCGGTCGGGGCCGAGCGGTCCAGGGCGGCCGCGGC
>NZ_JAAGMG010001126.1 GCF_010548525.1 Streptomyces sp. SID14478 | reverse complement strand
TCGTCGCCGCGTGCGAAGGGGCCGAGCCCGGCGGCGTATGCGCCGCCTGCGGCCACGGCGGTGACGACGACCACGGCGAGGACCGTTCGTGGTCCGGTGCGGCGGCCTGCACGGTGCGCGGGGGAGTGGTCGAAGCGCGTGTCGGGCGGCGAAGGAAGGTGTGTCATGCCGAGAGGAGAGCAATCCGCCCGGCGATGTGTCCAAGTAGGATATCGCTCAACTATCGATCAATACTGGATATGATTGCTGATCGTGGACCTGATTCGCCATCTCGAGTGCTTCGTAGCTGTTGCAGAAGAGTCACACTTCGGACGTGCGGCGGCCCGACTCGGCATGGCCCAGCCCCCTCTGTCCCAGCGGATCCAGCGCCTTGAGCGGGAGCTGGAGGTGCGGCTCTTCGACCGCACCAGCCGCCAGGTCATCACCACCAAGGCGGGCATGCTGCTGCTTCCCGAGGCCCGCGAGCTGCTGGCCCGCACCGAATCCCTGCGGGCGGCCGCACGCAGGATCCGGGACGGCGAGAGCGGAATGCTGCGCGCGGGACTCCCGCCCGACATCGCGGGCGGCACCGTCGCCGCGCTGCTGACGGGGTTCCAGGAGCGGAGCTCCGGCGTCGAGCTGGAACTGCACGAACTGTCCACCACGGAACAGCTCGCCCGCTTCGCCCGCCGTGAACTCGACGTCGGACTCATCCACCACCCGTGCGACGTGTCCGGCCTCGAACTGGGGCCCGTGCTCCGCCGCGATCTCGGCGTACTGCTGCCGCGCAACGCCGAGGCAGCCGCCCACACCGAGGTCCCGCTGGCCGCGCTCGCCGCCCGCGACCTCATCCTCTTCCCGCGGGCGGGCGCCCCCGCGCTCTACGACGACCTGCTCACCACCTGCGCCCGCGGCGGCTACACGCCGCCTTCCGTCCGGCACGGCCAGGGCGCCAGCTTCGTCCGCGGGCTGGTGCTCTCCTCGCGGGCCGTGGCCTTCAGCCCGCGCGACGCCGAGACCGCCGAACCC
>NZ_JAAGMG010001088.1 GCF_010548525.1 Streptomyces sp. SID14478 | reverse complement strand
GGCTCGCGGTGGCCGCGCCGCGGGCCAGCGCGTCGAAGTCGACGAGGCCGGTCGCCTCCAGGACCTTGATGTGGTCGAGGACGGTGGTGTTCGCGTCGTCCGCGAGATCCCGGACGAGCGAGTTGCGGGTCGAGGCGCGCACCTGGGCCACCAGGGAGAAGACCTGACCGTGCGCGCCGCGCAGCACGTTGGCGAACCTGCGCTCGTAATCCGCGCCCTTCGCGGCCGTCAACTCCCTTAACCAGCCCTGCTGTTGCGCGTTCGGCTGGTTCGGCAGCTCCAGGTTCAGCTGCGCCGCTACCTCCCGCACCCGCGCGTCCAGGAACGTGTGCCCCTCGACGAGGTGCTCGCCCGCCGTCGCCACCGCCTTGCTCGGCGCCCGCTCCTCGGCCTGCTGGCCGGCGGGCAGCTCCCACAGCCCCGCGAGCCGCACCTTCGTGACGAAGATCCGGTCCGTGGCCGACAGCGGGCCGAATCTGGTCGGCACCGTCTGGGTGTTGAGCGTGTCCAGGCCCGTCCCCGAGCGGTCGGCGTACGACCAGATCGGGAAGACGAGCGCGGCGAGCGTCGCCACGAGCCCCGTGACGACGAGCAGCGTGCCGTTGATGCGGGCCCCGCCGGTCGAGCGGGGGGAGAAGAGCAGTCGCATGGTGCCTCCTGGTGCACCGCCGCACGCTAGTGCGCCCCGGGCACGCACTGCCGGGCATCAGCCACGACTACGTCAACCGCCTTACCGCACGCGGGGGTTGTGCGCTTCGCACGCTCCGCAGGCGACAGTACGGCCGGGACCGCGGTCAGCCCCGCCGCAGCGCGAACCGTGCCGCCCGCAGCGCCCGTGTCACGGGGCGCCCCGCCAGCGGCGCGGGCCCCGAACGCTCCAGCCACCAGTCGGTCAGCTGCTTGCGGGCGAACGGCTCGTCGACGCGCTGCCCGATCAGCAGGTCCTCGGCGAAGTCCAGCGCGTCGCGCCGGTAGCCGCCCGTCATGGGCCGCCGCCCCGCGTACGCCAGGAACGCCGTGCGGTACGCGTCGCGGCCCAGGATGCCGGGGAGCTCGGGCGCCACCTTGGCGACGACGTCGGCCCGCTTGCCCGCCAGGGCCCGGCTCTGCACGGCGAGGCGCACACGGTCGAACCCCTCCGGTGCGGGGGTGCCCGCGACGAGGGAGGAGAGCAGCGCGGCCTGCGCGAGAGCGACCCGCTCCCGCACCGGCTCCTCAAGTGGCACACCGGGGACGGGAGTTGTGGCCGCCGACGGAGAAGGAGCCGGAGCGGGCGTCGCGGCGGCCACGGTCTCCCGGATCGCTGCCACCTCCCGGCCCAACTCCCCTTCGTCGTCGGGGAAGTTCTCGTCACGCTCCAGCAGGACGCCGGGCGGTGTCACGCGGGACGCCAGGTCGGACAGGATGTCGAGGACCGGTCGCGGCACCGGGTGGGCGTGGCTGTCGTGCCAGACGCCGTCCCGCTCGAAACCGCCCGCCACGTGCACGTACGCGATCGCCTCGACCGGCAGTTCGTCCAGCGCCTTCGCCGGATCCTCGCCCCGGTTCACGTGGTTCGTGTGCAGGTTCGCCACGTCGATCAGCAGCCGTACGCCGGTGCGCTCCACCAGTTCGTACAGGAACTGCCCCTCGGACAGCTCCTCGCCGGGCCAGCCGAACAGGGCCGCGATGTTCTCCACGGCCAGCGGCACGGGCAGCGCGTCCTGCGCGATCCGGACGTTCTCGCACAACACGTCGAGCGCGTCGCGGGTGCGCGGCACCGGCAGCAGGTGCCCGGCCTCCAGGAGCGGCGACGCGGTGCGCTCGCCGCCGGCCCTGACGAACGCGATGTGCTCGGTGACCAGCGGAGCGCCCAGCGCCTCGGCGCGCGCGGCGAGGTCCGCGAGCCGCTGCTCGTCCGGTCGCTCG
>NZ_JAAGMG010001049.1 GCF_010548525.1 Streptomyces sp. SID14478 | reverse complement strand
CGGCGCGCACAGGATCCGCTTGCGCGGCACCCGCTTGCCCTCGATCGCCGCCACGGTGAGCCGCGCCGCCTCCGCGGCGATCTCCGCGAGCCCCCAGTCCACCGCGGACAGCGGCGGGGACAGCACCCGCGAGACGGGGTGGTTGTCGAACCCGACGACCGAGACGTCCCGGCCGACCGCGAGCGAGGCCTCCGCGGCCGCCGCGTACACCCCGTAGGCCAGCGAGTCGGAGAAGCAGAAGACGGCGGTGGCGGGCTCGGGGCGGGCGAGGACGCCACGCGCGACCGCCGTCGCCTCGCCCAACTCCTGCGGGCAGGGCGTGAGTTCGGTGACGAGGCCGAGCCGCTCCGCGGCCTCGCGCACGTACACGTCGGCGGGCCGGTCCGGGGTGCTCGGCCGGGTCGGCGTCAGCACGGTGATCCGGCGGTGGCCGAGGGCGTGCAGGTACTCCAGGACGGCGTCGATGCCCGCCCGGTTGTCGAAGATGACCTGGCCCGCGGTGCGCGCCTTCTGCAGCGAGTCCCCGATGGCCACCACCGGCAGCTCCTCGGCGATCGCCTTCCAGCCGGCCGCCGCCGGGTTCACCGGCGAGACGATGAGCGCGTCCACCCGCTGGTCGCGCAGCTGCTTGGCGAGCGCGAGCTCCCGGTCGGGGTCGCCGCCCGCGTCCAGGATCAGCGCGTACCGGTCGCCGGCCAGCAGTTCGCGGCCGATCGCCGCCGTCAGCTGCTGCTGGCACAGGTCCTGGAGGTCGCTGACGAGGACGCCGACCGTGCTGGTGCGGCCGCTGGCCAGGGCGCGGGCGATGGGGTCGACCTCGTAGCCGAGTTCGGCGGCGGCCTTGCGGACGCGCTCCTCGGTCTCCTTGGAGACCTGCTTGCCGCGCAGTGCGTAGGAGACGGCGGCGGTGGAGAGGCCGGTGGCCTCGGCCACTTCGCGAAGGGTGGTGCGCTTGCTGGGCCTGGCCATGCCCGAAAGCCTACCGGGCCCCTGCCCGCACCGCCCCGCACTGCCCCGCGGCCTTGCGGCCGGCCTTGACAGCCCGGCTTGTGAAGCGCTTAAGTGAAGCGAATCAGTTAAGCGGTTAACCTGCCGACCGGCACTCCCCGGAACAGCCGGTCCGTCAGCCGCCCGTCCGCCGGTCCGGGCAGCCGCTTCGCCTGTCGACCCGTCCGCCGGCCCGCCCGTCGATCCGAGGAACCGCCCCGTGCGCACCGACGTCCACCAGCACCTCTGGCCGCCCGAGTTCATCGAGCTGCTGCGCGCCCGCACGGCGCCCCCGCGGCTGGACGGCTGGACCCTGCACCTGGCGGGCGAGCCGCCGTACGAGGTGGACCCGGCCGATCACGACATCGCGGCCCGTACCCGTCTCGCCGCGGCCGACGGCCTGGACCTGGCCCTGATCTCCCTGTCCAGCCCGCTCGGCATCGAGTACCTGCCGCCCGCCGAGGCGGAGCCGCTGCTGGCCGCCTTCCACGACGGCGCCCTCGCGCTCCCGGCCCCGTTCGGCGTGTGGGCCTCCCCGTGTCTGACCGTCGACGGGCTCGCTGCGGCCGCGGTCGAACGCGCGCTGGACCGCGGCTGCGCCGGCCTCCAGCTTCCGGCCACCGCCCTTCAGGACGAGGGGAGTTGGGCGGCCATGGCGCCGCTGCTCACCCTCCTCGCCCGCCTCGGCAAGCCCCTCTTCGTCCATCCCGGAGCGGCCCCGCCCGCACCGGCAGGCGCCCCCGCCTGGTGGCCCGCGCTCGTCCCGTACGTCCACCAGATGCACGCGGCCTGGTTCGCCTTCCGGGCCTTCGGCCGCCCCCGCCACCCGGGCCTGCGCGT
>NZ_JAAGMG010001009.1 GCF_010548525.1 Streptomyces sp. SID14478 | reverse complement strand
GCCGGGCCTGACCGCGCTGCGGGAGCTCCTGGAGCGGGCCGAGCGGGCGGCCGCGGCCGACGAGGGGCAGCGCGAGGTGGCGGCGCACACGGCGTTCCACGAGGAGGTCGTGGCGCTGGGCGGCAATCCGCTGCTCGCCCGCACGATGGAGCAGCTGAGCGGGCAGCTGCAGCTGCTGTTCGGGATGCGCGAGGAGCCCGCGCACATGCGGGCGCAGCACGCGGACATGTTCCGGCACATCGCCGGGGGCGACGAGGAGTCGGCGGCGGCGAGCGCGCTGCTGCACGTC
Source organism: Streptomyces sp. SID14478 (assembly GCF_010548525.1). Taxonomy (GTDB): domain Bacteria; phylum Actinomycetota; class Actinomycetes; order Streptomycetales; family Streptomycetaceae; genus Streptomyces. The sequence continues at coordinate 347 of NZ_JAAGMG010001009.1, read as the reverse complement.
AGGGACAGCCGGGCGGTGGCGCTGCGCTCGCTCTTCGGCGACTCAGATTTGTATACCGAAACCGTCTAGCCCTCTTCCCGCCGGTTCCCTTCCCGGGCTTTCTCGTCGGACTTTCCCCATAAAACGCGCATCGCAGCGGATCTCTCCTGGGGCTGTCTTGCCGCGGCTTTCTCGCTGGTATACAAAAAGTCGGGCCAAGCCTCTCCTCCCCCCAAGGAGCCCTCATGTGCGTCGAGCCCGCCCCGCCCCCGTCCGGCCGACTGACCCGCCGCGGGGTGCTCGCGGCCTCCGCCGTCCTGGCCGGCACCGCGACCGCCCTCGGCTCCGGTACGTCCACGGCCTCGGCG